>CALIOE010000148.1 GCA_938044775.1 uncultured Rhizobiaceae group bacterium | reverse complement strand
ATGTAGAGCATGAAGACGGCGGCCTGAAACACATTCAAACCGACGATCTTTTTCAACAGATTGCCGCGGGCAACGACAATATACAGCCCAACCATCATCAAGACGACGAAAAGCCAGTAGTTGAGGTGGCCAAGAATGAATGCGCTGGAGAAGTATTGCTGCATGACCGCGCTACCAGTCCTTGTCGTCTAGGCGCGGGGCCCGACCGGCAAAGCCATAATATATCGAAACCATTACACCGAATACGGTGATGCCGACGCCCAGCTCAACGACTATGATGCCAAGGTGCTGGCCGCCGACTGGCGTGCTCGCCAGCAGATTGTAGTCAAGAAAGTTACCGCCCAGGAACATGCTGACAACGCCTGTTCCGGCGTAGAGCAAAAGGCCAAGAGCCACGAGCTTGTGAACCACCCAGTCGGGAAAGATAATGCGCAACCGCGAGAGCCCGAATACAATGCCGTAAAGAATGAACGCGACAGCAAAGATGACGCCGGCCTGAAACCCGCCGCCGGGACCGAAGTCGCCGTGAAACTGCACGTAGAGGCCATAGAGCAGGATTGGCGCAATCAGCAGGCGGGACACGACGCGCAAAATGAGGTGATGATCCATCAGCGCTCTTTCCGGTTTCTTGAGCGGCGGCGGCCAAGGCCGCTGATCAGTAGAATCACACCAAGCCCGCCGGTAAACACCACAGCGACTTCTCCAAGCGTATCAAAGCCGCGATAGCTGGCCAGAACAGCCGTGACGATATTGGGGACGTCAATTTCCTTCGGCGTACGCTTGATGTAGTCGAGCCCCACATATTGCTGTGCAGGAGTGTCTGCGGATCCGAAGTTCGGCATGTCAATCGTGCCGTAGATCAGAACAGAGCCTGTCATAAAAACCACAGCCAGTGGGATGAGAGAGAATTTTCCCTGTTTCATCTCGGTGCGGGCGGTGAGGGCAATTGTACCCAGCATCAGAATGGAGGATATCCCGCCGCCGACTGCGGCCTCTGTGAACGCCACATCAACCGCATCCATGGTAATAAACAACAGCGCCGACAAAAGGCTGAATACACCCGAGAGAATTACGACGGCGAACAGTCGTGTGATGAAGGCCATTGCGATGGCGGTCGCGACCAGCGCAACAAACAAAAACAGGGTGAGTGCCAACTCCATTATGCTTTTGCCTCAGGAGAGACGGAGGTTTCTTCCGTCACATCCTCCACCATATTTCGTGGACGTGATCCGGAAACAAATGCGGCGTTGGCAACCGCATGGGAGGCGGTCGGTCCGGTAATCATAAGGAAGATGACGATGATCACGAGTTTCACCATGATCAGCGTCAATCCGGCCTGCAGCATCAGGCCCAGGAGGATCAATCCGGCCCCAGCGGAATCGATGATCGACACCGCGTGCAGACGTGACCAAAAATCCGGAAGGCGGATCGTGCCCAGCGCGCCGACAAGCAGAAAGAACCCGCCGCTGAGCATGCAGGCCCAAGACAATATGTCCACAACAAAGGACTGCATCAGCGAAGGTCCCCTGCGGTTTGCTTGGTCTGTGGCGTTTCCATAATCATTTCGCGCTCTTCGCGGCTGTCACCCAAACGTCGGTAACGGAAGAATTTCAGGACTGCGATCGTTCCAACAAAATTGATCAGAGCATAAAGCAGGGCAATATCGAGAAAATCCGGGCGTTCGAACAGAAAGCCGACCACACCAATAAAGAGTACGGTGCAAGTGCCAAACGTGTTGAGAGCGAGAACCCGATCATAAAGTGTGGGCCCGACAAAAAGACGTATGAGAACAACGGCCATGGCGATGCAGATTGTAACCGTTGCAAAGACAAACATCACAATTCGCCTCCAGCCCGGGCTTTCCATTCCGTCGCCGCAACGCGGTCGTTCATGTCGCCCAGGGACTCCTGGTCGGCTGCAGCCTTATTGAGGGCATGAACGATAAACCGGTCTTCCTCGGTTTCGACCGTTATGGTGCCGGGCGTAATGGTAATGGAATTAGCGAATATCATGCGGCCGAAATCGGTTTTCTGACGTGTGGGAACGGCAATCAATCGCTGGTCGTCAGGGATGTCCGGCGAGAGGATGACTTTTGTCACGGCCCAGTCGGCCTTACCAATCTCTTTGGTCAGCCAGAAGAGATAGGCGATCAGCGAGAAAGGCTCGATAGATCCAAATACAGGTTGTGCTTCGAGAATTCTGAGCTTGTGAACAATCCAGATGCAAAGGACGACAGACACCACGCCAAGACCAATGATCAACGGCTTGTAAATGCCTGACATCAACAACCAGAGGCCAAACAGAGTAGCAAATAGGGCCAGAATGCGGATGGGCTTGCTCCGGTAACACGTCGCCTGACACGGGTTTTTCAGCCAGCTGTCGTGGGCAAAAATCTAGCTCTCAGTTGTAAAGTTCCACGCCAGATTTTCAATAGACACCATTGAATTGGCGGCCATCATTCCCGCTTTTTTTGAGCGCCTTTATTTCACCATGCTAATGTCAACTAATATGGGTGACGAAGCGGCAATTCGACAGCTATTTACGTTGTTGGATACTTGTTCCATCAAGTTTTGTGTCAATATCGAGAATATAATCGCTTCGCGATGGTATTGATATGTTGCATTGTTGATCTCATATACTCTAAAATGGGACTGGCGCTGCTGCAGTCGTTTCGCAACCTCACTTGCGATCTGACAAATGGGGGCACGCACGCCGCTAAATGAAACAGTAAACATGGAAAGTACGGGGCTTATTCAAATGAGTGAAATGGAAAGTACCAACTCGGTCCTTATGGATCTGACGTCGGAGGTTGTCTCTGCCTATGTCAGCAACAACCCGCTGTCGGCCAATGACCTGCCTGGCTTGATTAAGGATGTCTACGGCGCACTGGAGTCTACAGCTTCGCCGGAGCCTGAACCGGAGGCCGAGAGGCCGAAACCGCCGGTGTCGATTCGTAAATCGCTGGGCCAGGATCATCTGATTTGTCTTGAAGATGGCAAGAAGTTCAAGTCATTGAAGCGGCATCTCAAAACACACTATGATCTGACACCGGAGCAGTATCGCGAGAAGTGGGGGCTTCCAAGCGATTATCCGATGGTTGCGCCTGCTTATGCTGCCCAGCGGTCAAAACTGGCGAAGGAGATGGGCCTGGGCCGAAAGCGCAAGGCTGGCTAATTCGCGGTAATTCAAAAAGATGATTGGAAGGCGGCTCTTTGGAGTCGCCTTTTTTTTGGTTTCGCGACGCATGGTCTCGCCGTTTCCCCGCAAAAGTTATCCCCGTTTGTACAAATAGGATTACTTTCCTATTATCGAGATCACGGGAGCCCCGCCATGCAAAGTTCGGCAAAGCGCATGCCACAAAACCCAAGTAACCAAATGGCGCGGCGGAGCCCGAGCGCCGGACCAACCGGCGTTCCTAAACACCGGATATTGCCGCAAGAGACCACGTATTCGAATTTGTCGTCCGCGCAGGCATACGAGAAACCGCTCGTCAGCGAGATCAGGCTGCGCCGACTCTATCGTGACGCGGTTTGCGACATGACCGAGAAAACAGTGGCGCTTGCACTGGACGTGCCCTTATCGGCCCTGCGGACCAGAACCCGTTGCGCCGACGTTGCGTCAGCGCGCCAGATTGCCATGTATTTGTGCCACACGATTTTCAGCGTTGCTCTCACCGAAATCGGGCAGCATTTCAAACGCGACAGAACCACGGTCGCCCATGCTTGCCATGTGGTGGAGGATCGCCGCGATGAAGATGTATTTGACCTGACAGTGAATCAACTTGAGGAACTGTTGAACAGTGCGCGCTTTGCTGCGGGGGTGTGCCAACTTCTGGAGCCGGATTTGTGGCCTGTTTTGGGGCCAATCAGCGGGTTGTCGCTGGAGCAAGATCATTGATGAGCCTGGCTGAGCCGCGGAAACAATCACTGAGCCTGCTCAGGTGTCGCGCCACAATTGTCCGGCTCCATCTGCGATCTGCTCAAACCGGTGTAGCTGAGGGGCAAAGTCGGGCGAAAAACCTCGGATCGTCCGGAACCGTCAAAGGCCTGATCGCGTTGGCAGTATGGAAAAACCGGCAGTTCAAACGGCTTGTGGCCGGTCGGGCGCAGGGCAATCACTCGGATCCTCAAGCAGGTCTCGGGTTTAGCCGCCCAACACTGTGACACCGAACCGCAGAGAGATTCAGTTGCTGGGATCGTTCAGGCAAACTCCACCAATGGGGCCGAATTTCCTTTGGGCGGTCTCCGCCGTTGCAACAATCATGACTGGTGTTCGTATTCCATCGATGCCGCATATGGGACCGGGGAGCGTTACCGGCCGGATCTGGCCCGGTGACCAGCGGCGTTTGTTTGCAGCAGCAAACATGGCTTTGGAGAAGAGAACGGATCGAGAGACAGATCCCGGCCGCTACGCCGCCGCGATTTCCTTAATACGCTTGACCATGGAGCGCAGGCCGTTCGCGCGTTGCGGAGTGAGGTGTTCCTCAAGTCCGATCGACCTGAACGTGTCCTGCTCATCGATGGCCGAGATTTCGGCCGGGGATCTGCCCGAAAAAATCGACAGCGCAATCGCGACAAGGCCCCTTACGATGTGTGCGTCAGAGGCACCACGAAAGTTGATGACTGAACCGTCTGCCTCATGGACCAGCCAAACCTGGCTAACACATCCCTGGACCTTATTGACATCAATCATCTCATCTCCGGAAAGCGGTTTCAGGGCCTTCCCCAGCTCGATCAGATATCCATAGCGATCATCCCATTCCTCCAGAAACGAGAAATTTTCGACAATCTCTTCGATGTTGGTATCCAGCGTCAGTGGTGATGTCATGATCCCGCCTCGGGACGTGGTGATGGATTGTCACGGACATAGGCCCAAGACGGTACAACGCCAAGTCCGAAGGTCCGGCACGCACAACCTGTCGCAGGCATATGATTGTCCGGAAGCGATCAACTGAACCGATGGGACTAACGATTCGTTCACCTTTGGGGCAAAATTCGGGCGGATTTGTCGCGATTGGCGATGATTCAGGCGATTTGGAAACGTCTGGTTAACCATGTTTCTTAAACCTGGCCGTTTGCAACTTTTTTTGACCCTATGCACCGCTTCTCGACCCCGGATTTAGGTTTCCGTTAAACGGCTTGTGCGACGTTACCATCTCGTTAGGCACGTTTGTGCTCCGGGGTGTTGTGTTGCGTAAGACTATCTCTAGTTTTGGTGTACCAAAGGCGTTGCACGCTCTCGTGCACGCTTCTGTTGCTTCCAGAAGTGACGAGGTTGAGCGCCACAGTCGCTTCATGGCTGCCAATATTTTTGCCGGCTGTGCAGCGTTCTCCGTGCCCTTTGCCAATGTCCTGCAAACATCGTCCAGCAGCCTCGACGGCATCGCGATCGCGGGCGTTGGCTTCCCCTTGATTGCTGCCTGGATGGTTTCTCGGACGGGCGATCTCAGGCGCGCCGGTTATGTCTCGCTGGCTGGATTTGCTTCATTTCTCGCCGGCTTTGGTCTTTTGACACAAAGCCTTGCTGCGCCCCTCGCTGTGGCCACTGCCGGGCTGGGGCTTGCCACGGTCATCTTGTGGCAGCGATTTGCTGAGCCTCGCCCTGTTGCAGCCGAATTTCGTCCCGGTCCGGGATCCCTGTCGCTTGCCGGCGACACCGAGACCCTTGTGACGACCCACGACTCCCGCGGTGCAACTCTGGCCGTTTCCGGTGTGCTGCAGGACGCCTTTGGCCTGCGCACCGAGACCGGAAGGCGCAACGGTCTGGCCAATCGAATCCATTTGCAGGATCGCATTCCCTTCTTGAAAGCGATTTCGGATGCTGCCCATGGCGCCGCCGTGCCGGCGCTGGAATGTCGTGCACGAGACGCAGAAGGCCTCTGGCATCGTGTTGAAATTGAATTCTCGTCGGCTCCGCTGGGCCATGATGGCGCCGTGAGTTGCACTCTGCGTGATTTGACGCCGCCAAATGCCAAATCGATCCTGCAACCCGCTGATGGCGCCCATGACTCACAGCGCTTCATCATGACGATGAGCCATGAGTTGAGAACACCGCTCAACGCGATTGCGGGATTCACGGACGTCTTGAAACGCGAAATTTTTGGCAAATTGGAGACCGAGAAGCAGCGTGAATATGTGGGACTGATCCAGGATTCGGCTTCACACATGTTAAGTGTTGTAAACACGATGCTGGATTATCTGCGGCTCGATGACGGCAAGTATGCCGTGTCTCTCAAACCAGTTGACTTTGAAGATGTGGCTTCGCCCGCCATGAACATGCTGAGTGACGTAGCGGCAGACGCCGGCGTCGACCTGACATGCGAAGTGGCAGTCGGTCTTCCTACGCTCAAGGCCGATGCCAGCGCGTTACAGCAAGTGCTGGTCAATCTGCTCTCCAACGCCATCAAGTTCACTCCGAGGGGCGGCGCCGTTCGCCTTACCGCAAGACGTGTGGACGACATCGCCGTTATTGAGGTGGTCGATAGCGGTATTGGGATGGATTCGGCGTTTCTCGCTAGAGCTGACAAACCGTTTGTCCAGGCCAGTCGCGATCCAGAGCTTGCCTGCGAGGGTACAGGACTTGGTCTGAGCCTCGCGAAGGGATTGCTTGCCCTGCAAAACGGCGGTCTTGCTATCGAAAGCGAACAGGGCAGGGGCACCTCGGTTGCCGTGACACTGCCGCTGCATTTCTCATCATCAAATCCGGTTCCGTCAAACGAGGAAGACCGTCTGGTCCGTTTGTCCGGGCTCGCCGCTGCTAAAGCGTCACGCTTCGGGGAACCGTCGAAAACGTCACCAGACAAGTATCAGAGTAAAGGAGATCGTCATGCGCGCAGATCGGCCTGACAAAGTAGTTCCACAAACAGAAGCAACCAACGGTGCAATTGCCACATTTTTCGTTGAGAACAAGGCACTGTGCATCGGTGCGGCGTTGTCGTTGCTGACGATGACAACCATTTTCACGAACGCAATCATGTATCAGCCCGGCAAGCATCCGGCGCCATTGTTCGCGACACGCAACATCGAGGCTGTGACCCCGGTTGCTGAAAAGACGCAGGTTGCGAAGCTCGAAGTCGTGACCAAGAAACCGGTGAAAAATGCCAAAGACGAGGTTTCTGAAGAGGTGTTGCGTGAGGTGCAGTCCGCGCTCTCAGTGCGGGGTTATTACAACGGCAAAATCGACGGCTTGTTCGGATCGCGCACTGAAAAAGCCATCACTTCCTTCCAGGCTGACCACAGCATCAAGAAAGATGGTATCGCCAGCGTTCGCCTGCTGACCCAGATCCTGATGTCGGCTTCGGCCAGCCCGAAAGCCGTACCGATTCCAAAAAGCGCTGACATCGCCAAGATCATCGATAAAGAAAGCAAGACCGATGTGGCCAAAGCCGAGGTCGCGACAACACAGAGTGTCAGGAAGGTCGATATCACAGCACTTAAGCCGGCGGAGGCGCCAAAAGCAGCAAACAAAGACAAGAAAGAGGAGTTTGTGGACGGGCTGATTGCCAAAATCCAGTCCGGCCTGCGCGGCTATGGTTATGATGATCTCGTCGTTGACGGTAAGCTGGGACAGCAAACATCCACTGCCATCCAACGTTTTCAACTCGACTACGGTATGAAGATTACGGGTGAACCTTCCGAGGCGTTGTTCGACAAGTTGCGCGAGATCGGCGCTTACCGTCAGGGTTAGGCAACAGCCGGGCCAGCCCGTTGAGGATCACATCCGAACTTTGGGTCGCCGCCCTCATTCGCCGGGCGACGACTTCCGGGGCATTTGCCACTGTTCTGACGAAGGGGTCGCCGGAAGCCGGCTCAATCTATGTGGTTGTTTCCGGACTCGCCGGACCACTATCCCTCCTGGCTCCGGCGCCGCAATTTCTCTACGACGACCAGCGCGCAGACGAGCGTCTCTTCGAGCAAATTTTGACCGATGTGTCGGAATCCGAAATCTCCACGAAGCTTGCCGCAGAGCGCCGCTTCGACCCAGATATCTGGGTTGTCGAGATCGAGGACCGCGAAGGACGCTCATTTGTCGAGACAATCGTAAAGGCGCAGGAGTAGAAGACCTCCTGGCTTTCAACAACGGCTCTCGTCACCTTCAGCGCGGCAGAAAATCCATCTGAAGCTTGTCGAGCGCGGACCGCGCGCCTGGAAAAGGAGCGGTCACTTTTGCTCGCGTGAAACCGTCAGGCCAATTTCCCGTCTTCCGACGGATCTGGGCGGCTTTCCGTTGAGCCCTGTGTGGCCGGCTAACCGGTACCGGTTTTTCCTGCAGCTGGAATTGCTTCACCTGGCGCTGTTCGGGTCGCTGGCTGTTCGCGCACGCTGCCTTTATCGGTATCTGCGAGATAGGATTGATAGCGCGGCTGCGCGTCGTCAGCCTTCGGCCATTGCGCCACGGCCTTCAAACAGGAGGACTGGCTGAGCTGGCTGTAGAAGCGGATGGCGCGTTTTGCGTTGCGAATCGACAGCCCAATCTCGGGGAAAGTGCACATCAATATCCGGTTGGCTCCAGCCGAGTCGATGCCGTTCGACTTCAACAGCACGCCCAGAGTGTCACCACTGCGATCATCGAAGATTTGCTGGGCTGTCTCCGGCATTAGGCCGAACCGCTCACGCATCAGCACGGTCATCGCCTGTCTGCTGTTGGTGCGGGCACATTTCTCAAAGGCGTCGGCGAAGTGTTCTGCCGAAATCCGGCGTGACTGCCCTGCCGGAGAATCCGGAGCAACTGTTGCCTGAACTGCCTCGGATGCGGTGTCGAGGCGACCGCCTCGAGCTGCTGCAGCCAGCAGCTTTTCCTCAGCGGCACTCGCCACAAGTTTTTTGCGGGCTGCGGCTGCTATCGGACCAAGTTCTTCAGAATGCTTTTGCTTATGCGTTGTATGAACATTGGGTTGCAAATCTGCGGGCAGTGTGGCGGCCTGCGCGGGCGCCGTCGCACGATTGGGCAATGGTACTTCCCTGCGTGCAACGGATTTGGTGCGTTCGATAGTCGGCGCGGTCAGCGGATTGGCGGAGCCGTTCAGGTTGGCATTGATAATTGCATCTTTCTTTTCCTTGAGCCGCTGCACCAGCTGCGGGCCGATATCGGCACGAGTGGACAGGCTACGGGCGTGCTCGATGCCCTTCTCCTCAAGTATTTTCGCGATGTCGACCTGTGTCAGTTGCGGTGCGTGCTTGAGGATCGGTGTCGCAACCGAGATCGGTTGCATTCCAAGATAGAGAATGATCGAGCGCGGTGTTGCTTCACAACGGGCCAGCGACCGGGCCACCACCTGGGCAGTAAACTCGCTGGCATGTTCCGCCAGCATGTAGAAGGCCTGCGTGTACTGGTTGACGGTCAGCCGGTCATATTCGCCCGCGTGGCAGAAACGGTCTGTGGCGAGCAACAACAGGTCATTGTGCGACTTTGAATCGTTTTCCACCGCAGGTTCGAGGCGGTCTTCCGGGTTCGGCAAGATTGGGTTTCCCAAGGCGGCCAACATGTCGTCCATCCACTAGCAACAGAATCGCCGCTATAATGCAGGATTAATTCTTAGCAACCTGTTAACCATAAAGACGGAATGTTTCATGACGCAGAAAACTGTGCTCGCCGTCAGGAGATCGATTTGGCCGAAATTGTATCATTGAAAACACCGTCAACGGCAAAGCCGGCGCGAAGAGTCGAGCCTGCGACGATCATCCTCTTTCCGGGTGTCCGCTACGAACAGGTCGCGGCACGATCGGGAGCTGATACGTCCGATGATCCTTACGATCCGGTGCCGCCCAAGAGGGGGTCGGCACTGGATTAGGAGTTTCCGTCTGCATTCCAACGGCCATTCGCCGATCCGCAGAGTTTTCCGCCACACTGTCAGCGCGGAGCCTCGACTTATGCCTCGTCTGGGAACTCGTAGCGCTGGCACGTCGCGTCGGAAAGAAACTGCCGCACGACCGGAGCCCAGCTTTGGTCCTGCTGCAGCGCCCTGATCAGGATGAAGCCTTGTTTAACATCGGCCTCTATCAGCACGGCTCTTTCGGTATCCTCACTCGGGTTTTTGCGCAATTGGGCCATTTGAACCGGGTCAACCACAATTAACGACAAGCGCCTTTCAATGGCGGTCCGATCATTGAAGCTGTAGATATTTCGGCCCTTTCGATCGAATATCGCCACAGACCAAAATGGCAGGTCGCCGCTGGTTTCCACAATAAGTGGTGCCTCTGACAGATCGAACCGGCAGGCAGCAATTCCAAAGGCTGGATCGATGGACGGTAACTTGCTGGTGTTCGCGCCCCCAGGCAACGCAACCGTAGAGAAACGCCACAATTCACCCCGTTCCTCGAGTTTCGTCCAGGCGTCCTGAGCGGCGTAGGAGGGGATCAACAGAATGATGAGAATGTGCATTATGCCGGCGAAGACCAGCGTCAGGCTGCCGAGATATGCCAGACGCCGCATCACACGCAGTCCTGACGTGCGATGACGGGCATTTGCGGGCGTACAAGGCCGCGGTCATTGATGATCTGTGCATCGTAAAGGCGGAAAACGAGGTTAAAGGGCCCACTGCCAGATATCGGCAACCAGTTTCCGGAAGCCAGCATTGGCGAAACCCCGATCGAAACAGACCCCTCTTGATCGTAAGTCATATTGCGTGACACGACCACGGACGGTTTGCCGTCGCTGCCGAATAGGGTTCGGCCGTCCTCGCCATGAGCTGCGAGAGTCCACAGGCGGGCAACGGGGGTCTTGCCCATCAGACGATAGCTGCAGTTTCGTGACAGGCGTTGGCCCTGAGCATCATCACGGGCGACAAACTCAACACCCTCTGCTGAATCGAGCGGCACCTCTCCATCTGAGGCCACTTTGGCTTTGGTATAGGGATCGGCATCGGGGCTGCCGGCTTGTGGCCAGGCTGTCCAGCGGTCGATGGTCAAAGAGCCGAAGCCGTGGCGGTTTTGGATTGAGTACCAAGACAGGCCGCCGCCCAGCAGCAGACCCAAAGCTACGACGCAAAAGAGTTCAAGCAGAAATCGCACGGTCTACCGGGTTTCCTGTTGCTCGGACGGTGTAACTTCCGCGGTGCGTTTCTTTTTTTGCGCCGATGCCAGCGGTGGCGCTTTGAGCGGCACGGCGTCACGCAGATCTTGAGCCAGCTTACGCAGCAGACGCGATGTTTTGGCCGGCAAGGGCTGCTGACGCGCGACGTTTACGGGCACATTGGCCGGTTCATTTTCTGCAATCGGTACGTCTTCGACGGTGCGTTCCTTGGGTTTTTCCGGCTCCACGAAGGGCATGGGACGCAGGTCAATATCCTTATGTGCATAGGTCATGAACTTGTGCCAGGTCATGGCAGGCAGCCGACCGCCCGTCAAACGTCTGGTTGGCTGGTAATTGTCGTTACCAAACCAAACCGCCGCAACATAGTCGCCGGTATAGCCGACGAACCATGCATCGCGGTAGGCTTGCGTAGTGCCTGTCTTGCCTGCTGTTTTGATGCCGTCGAGCTTCGCGCGCCGACCGGTGCCCCATTCGGTCACCTGAGTGAGCATGATGTTCATCGATTTGGTCGCAGCTTCGGAGATGACTCGCTTCTGCTTCTCGCCGTCCCGTTTGGCCGAATAGAGAAGGTTGCCCTCTGCGTCGAGGATTTGCGAAATAATGTGCCGGTTGGTCGAAAGTCCTCCGGACATGAACACGCCGTAGCCCGTCGCCTGTTCAAGTACCGTCATCTCGTTGGTGCCAAGCGGCATGGCAGGTTCCGCCGTAAGCGGCGATTCAATGCCCATGTCCCGTGCCAGTTCCACAATCCCGACCCGGCCAAGTTCGCTGGCCAGACGCACCGGCACAGTATTGATCGACTTAACGAGCGCGGTTGTCAGCGTGACAGTACCGAATTTCCGGTTGTTGTAGTTCTTTGGCGTCCATCCCCGGATGGTGATGCCGCGGCCGCTGACCCGGCTGTTGGGCCGGTAGCCCTTCTGCACGGCGTAGGTGTAAACAAAAGGCTTGAACGTTGAACCCGGCTGGCGTTTGGCATTGGTGGCCCGGTTGTACTGGCTTTCGCCGTAGTCCCGGCCACCCACCAATGCACGGACTTCGCCACCATTTTCAATGACAGCCATGGCCGCCTGGCTGGCGCCGTAGTCATCGCCATACTGACGCAGGTGCGACAGCACGGCGTCGTCGGCTGCGGTTTGCAGAGAGGGGTCAAGCGTGGTCTTTGCAACGAGCGTATTGGTCGGCAGTCCCAACGCCAGTTCTTTCACCTGCTCGAAGGCATAGTCGAGGAAATAGTCAGGCGAGTCTTTCTTTTCACGCTGAACCACGCCGGCCGGTTTGCGGCGGGCGCTGATCACCTGACCCTCGGTCATGAAACTGGCCTGAACCATGTTGGTCAACACTTCGTTGGCGCGGGCACGGGCTGCAGGCAGGTTGATGTGAGGTGCATATTTGGTCGGTGCCTTGAACAGGCCGGCCAGCATCGCCGCCTCAGCCAGGTTCACGTCACGAATGTCTTTGTCGAAATAGAACCGGGCTGCCGCTGCTGCGCCAAAAGCTCCCCCGCCCATGTATGCCCGGTCGAGATAGATCTTCAAAATCTCTTTCTTGGACAGGTTGTATTCCAGCCAGAGCGCCAGAAACGCCTCCTTGATCTTGCGATCGAGCGTTCGTTCGTTGGTGAGGAACAGGTTCTTCGCCAATTGCTGGGTCAGGGTGCTGCCGCCCTGAACCACCGAATTGGCCCGGGCGTTCTCGATCAGCGCCCGTACCAGGCCGAAAAAGTCGATGCCGAAATGGTCGAAAAAGCGCCTGTCTTCAGTGGCCAGCACGGCCTTGATGAAATTGTCCGGCAGGGTGTCCACTGCACCGGCATCGTTTTGCAGGATGCCGCGACGGCCGATTTCGTTACCAAAACGGTCGAGGAACACAACAGAAATGTCCTGCTGGGCACGCCAGTTTTTGTCGGTTTCCTCAAAGGCCGGCTTGGCAAGAGCCAGCATGAGAATAGCGCCGACGCTGCCAAGGGTCAGACCCTCACAGGCAAGTTCCACAAGCCCTTTCTTGAAACCACGGGCGCGAAACCGTCGCGAAAAAATTGTGAGCGATTCCCAGGTCGTGCCACCGCTGGCCTTCAGCCGGTACATGGAATCGTCAACCCACGAATCGAAGCTCATGAGCTTCGACCATCCGCTCCATTTCTTCTTTCTGGAAAAGGGGTCGCGCATGGGCTTTACGCGTGCTCCACTAAATGGTTCTGATCCCCTAAGAGATCATTTGTTCGGGGCTTGACCCTTTATCTCCCTCATTTAGCCATCTGGAGCAAGACTTTGAGCGATCGTCGGGAAAAAATGGCTAACGGCGCGACAGAAGAGCAACCCTTCTGGCGCGCTAAAACCATGGCCGAAATGACGCCTGGCGAGTGGGAATCCCTGTGCGACGGCTGTGGACGCTGCTGCCTCAACAAACTGGAAGACTGGGATACCGGAGAAATTCACTATACGAATATCGCCTGCACCCTGTTTGATGGCCAAACCTGTCAATGTCGCGACTATGCCAACCGGTTCAAGACAGTGCCCGATTGCGTCAAGCTGGAGCCGCAGGATGTTGCGGGCTATGCCTGGCTGCCACCCACATGCGCCTACCGTCGGCTCGACGAAGGCAGGGATCTTGCTGAGTGGCATCCCCTGATATCGGGTGATCCGGAAAGCGTTCACAGAGCGGGCATCAGCGTGCGCGGCAAAACCCGTTCCGAAGATGGCCTTACACCTGAAGACTACGAGGACCATCTGGTGGACTGGGTGAATGTGGATCCAACAAAGTAAGAACCGGTTAACGCGACATGCGTTCAGATTTGGAAGATCCTATCCCGAATAGGTCTTCTGGCCACAGTCGGTTATCTCTTGCAGTGTTGCAACTTCGCGACTGACGTTCGTTGTCGTTTACGTTAGAAACGAGGTCAGGATATCTCGGGTTGGGGCGAAGATTACCGTTTTGCAGAGACCTCAGCAGGTTCAGGATGCGATCGAGTTGCGGGATGACGGCCTGCATCTTGGCCGTTACCGCGACTATAGGCTGTTCGCAGCGTACCAGCCGATCTTTGCGCTTTCTCCCGACGGCTCTGCGTCGATCGCTGCATTTGAAGGACTGGTGAGGCCCTTTCTTGGAGATAGACCTGTCGATGCGACGGCGTTCTTTGAGTCCATCGATCCGGATGACTTGCTGTTCGTTGAATGCATGTGCCAGGCATTGCATATTCGAAACTACGCGTTAGCAGCTCCGGTCAATCGCGTGCTGTTCGTCAACATAAATCCAGCGGTTTACACCTCGATCCGGATGCTTGAGAGGGAGTTTGCATTTTTGCTCAAGCAATTTCCGAAATACGGTCTTGATAACAATACCGTTGTCTTTGAGCTTCTTGAAACGGCTCCCTATTCCGCTGTCATTCTTAAGTGGCTGCGTCAAATGGCGCAGGAAAACAATGTCCGGTTTGCGCTTGACGATTTTGGCCGGCAGCATTCCAACATTGATAGATATGTGTCTTTGCGACCCGACGTCGTGAAGATCGACCGAATTCTAATGGGCGGCGAAGGTCTGCCGTCAGCTTCCCCTGATTTCCTGAGATCGACAATTTCACGATTTCACGATGATGGCGCGCAGGTCGTCATGGAAGGTATTGAAAGCGCTGAGCAATTAGACATTGCGGTCGACCTTGGAGCAGACTTTGTACAAGGCTATTACCTGGCACGCCCACAAATGCTGCCTTACGGGTTTGCTGCCGATGACGAAGCTGGCAGCACCGCGGTCTCAGCCTAAAGTCCTCGATTGCCTGGCTTCGGGCCCCAACGGGAACAGCTCAGAAAAGTGGGGTATGAACCAAGCTGCCCGCATACTCCTTATGTCGCGACGCGTGCGCCGCTAGAAAGCGGATACAACCTGCGATCGCTGCGTGCTGATATCGAACTCTGCCCAGCCAGCACCGCGTTCAGGTAGTGGCTGGGTCCGCTGAACTGCATCACTTTGCCAGATGGGAGGTGTTCTGGTCTTTCACTTGGTCGCGCAATGCACCCGTCGTACGATCGTGCAGATCAAGCTATTCAACGCTGTAGCCAGGAGAGCTCGCGCAAAACTTTCTCACAAACAGCGTTGAATATCATTCATGTTGGGTTCACAAAGTCCAGGCTATGTATATCGCCATGAAAATTGCTGTGTTTCATAGACAGGTCCGGTTGGGCCTTTTTTGTGCCGCGATGGTGCTGACTGCCCTTGTGCCTGTGGGGCAGGCATCTGCTGCCAGTTGCCAGGCTATTGCAGCCAAGATGGCGGCTTCGCAGGGGGGTGTGGTTTTGAGTGCCTCTGCTCAGGGCAATAAATGCCGTATTAAGCTGCTGATAAAATCAGGCAACGGACCGCCAAAGCGGAAGACATTTGTCGTCTCCAAGTGATGTGCGAAACTTACGCCCAACTTCTATTCAGACACTGCCGTTTCCGGGGGGTCCCAAATGCGCATTTTGCTCGTCGAAGATGATAAAGATCTAAACCGCCAGCTTGCTGACAGTCTCGAATCCGCAGGCTATGTGGTCGACAAAGCCTTCGACGGTGAGGAGGGGCACTTTCTCGGCGACACTGAGCCCTACGATGCAGTGGTTCTCGATATCGGCCTGCCCGAAATGGACGGGATCACAGTGCTTGAAAACTGGCGCCAGGCGAATCGCAACATGCCGGTACTGATGTTGACCGCTCGGGATCGCTGGAGCGACAAGGTGGCCGGTATCGACGCAGGTGCCGATGACTATGTGGCAAAACCGTTTCATACCGAGGAGGTTCTCGCTCGACTCAGAGCGCTTATCCGTCGCGCCGCAGGCCACGCAAGCGCCGAGATCGAAGCGGGTCCGGTCACCCTCGATACCAAACAGTCCCGAGTGACGATGAATGGCAAGCCGGTTAAGCTGACGTCTCATGAGTACCGGTTGCTGTCTTACCTACTGCACCACCGTGGCGAGGTCGTCTCACGAACCGAGCTGATCGAACACCTCTACGATCAGGACTTCGACAAGGATTCCAATACCATTGAGGTGTTTGTCGGCAGGCTCCGTAAGAAGCTGTATCCCGATTTAATCGAAACGGTGCGTGGCCTTGGCTACAGAGCCTGAACTGACAGCCGGGCGCCGGCTGGTCATGCCAAATTCGCTGGCCTTCCGGCTGCTTGCCATCACCACGCTGTGGACAGCGGTCGCCCTGCTGATCACGGGCCTGCTGTTGTCGACGCTCTTCCGCAACAATGCCGAGAACAACTTTGACGGCCTGTTGCTGGCCCATGCCTACAACCTCATGGGTGCCATCGACATCAACGACAACGGTCAGCTGGTGGGTACACCCAATCTTGGTGATCCGCAGTTTCTGTCACCGGGTTCGGGGTGGTACTGGTCAGTCAGTGAAGCCGATTCCCCGGAAAAGCCGCTGCTTCACTCGGCTTCCATTGCAGGGGACGAACTGAAGGTCGCCAGCACCGATGACGTTGCATTTGGTCGAACTTTCCGGCGGACTTACCGGCAATCCGAAGACGATCGCACAGTTCAACGGCTCGAAGCGCTGCTTTATGTCGGTGACAGCGAAACCCTCTATCAGGTTATGATCGGCGGCAACCGGCTCGATCTTGAGCTGGCGGTCTCAGACTTTAATCGCAGTCTTCTGCTGTTTTTTGCCTTGTTCGGCTTAGGCACCATCATTGCCACTTTCTTTGTGATCCGATTTAGCCTCAAGCCGCTCGATCGGGCACGCGAGGCGCTATCGGATGTGCGGGCAGGCACGAGCGAAAAGCTCGAGGGAAGATTCCCCAACGAAATCGAGCCCCTGGCTGGAGAAATCAATGCCCTTATCGGCGCTAACCGCGCGGTTGTTGAACGCGCACGTACACAGGTAGGTAATCTGGCCCATGCCTTGAAAACGCCGCTTGCTGTCGTGATCAACGAGGCCCGCAAGCCCGACGACCAGTCAGGCAGGCGAATCGCCGATCAGGCAGCCCAGATGCAATCGCAAATTCAGTCCTATCTTGATCGCGCCCGCATCGCCGCGCAACGAGGTGTGGTCACCCATCGTACTGATGTTGTGCCCGTCCTGCGGAGGTTGATACGGGTAATGGAAAAGCTTTCCCCGGCGCTGCAATTCGACATCACAATACATGCCGAGCCCGCTCCGGTGTTCCGCGGCGAGGAACAGGACCTGGAAGAGGTGCTTGGAAATCTGCTGGAAAACGCAACGCGGTTCGCCAAATCGACGGTCAGCGTGAATGTCGATCAACCCTCCGAAGAAGACCGGATCAAGATCGAAATCGCCGACGATGGCCCCGGTCTCGACGTGGCGCAGCGTGAAAAAGCGCTCAAGCGTGGTGAGCGCCTTGATGAAAGTTCGCCTGGTTCCGGGCTCGGCCTGGCCATTGTCAGCGATATCGTAAGCGAATACGAAGGGCAGTTGGTGCTGAGCGAAAGCACGGCCGGTGGCTTGTCTGTTGCCGTTTTTCTGCCAAAAGTGCGCGTAACAAGCACGAGCCACAACAATGGGATTGGTCAGACTTGAAATCTATCGTACTCACTGCCTGTTTGATTTCGCTGCTCATGCTCAGCGCCTGTGACCGTTCTCGCAAGGCTGCGGCAGAAGTTCCGGGGCTTGCAGCGCCAACGCACAGTCGGGCACTCGCTTTCCAGGCAGATCCGCAATTCGGCGCAAAGCTCGATTCTGACGATCGGGCTGCCCTCACAGCAGCTGAAATCAAGGCGCTGGACTATGGAAAGTCCGGCGAGCAAATCGCGTGGACCGGTATATCGAGCGAGACTTCCGGGACGGTTGTCGCGCAACAGCCTTTCCGTGTAGGCGATGCCAATTGCCGTCGATTCAAACACAAACTGCTTTCCGGCGTAGGCACGCAGCTGGCCCAGGGTACCGCGTGCAAACGTTCCGATGGGGCGTGGAAGCTGGTTCAATAGGGGCATTCGATTGCAGAATGATCCAAACTCGCCATGACAAGCCCGACACTCGCAACTAAGTGATACTAAATCACATTGTCATCAGCAGAAATTGCGGTATCTCACACTATGCTCTTTTGGCTCATAACCGTTGTCATGCTCGCGATTGCCGTTTTGTGCATATTGCTTCCGCTCGCCGGCTTTTTCAGCTGGAAGACCGGATCTGAAGATGCGGAGGGCGTATACCGCGCCCAGCTTCGCGCTATTGACGCGAAACTCGCCAAAACCCCGGCAAACAGTTTGTTGCTCCAGGAGGAGCGCGCAGAAGTCGCACGCCGCCTTCTCAGAGAAGTGGACAAATCTGACAACCAGCCATCCGGCGCTGTCGGAACAACCACCGGACGGCGAATTGCAAGTATTGTGGCGCTGCTCGGTGTGCCACTGGTCAGTTTTGGTCTTTACGGCAGCATCGGCTCGCCCGGTGTTCCCGATGCGCCGATAGCCGCGCGTCAGAACCTGCCATTGGAGCAGCGGTCTGTGCAGGAAGTTGTGCAACTGGCCGAAGACCACCTTGCGAAAAACCCGGACGATCCCAAAGGTTGGACGCTGCTCGCCGGTGTCTATCAAAGACTCAACCAGCCCGCCAAGCGGGCCAATGCGCTGCGACAGATCATTCGCATCAATGGTGACAGCCCGAAACTGGCCATTGAACTGGCTGAGGCATTGACACGTGCCGATGGTAACGTGGTGCCGTCACGGGCGAAGAAGCTGTTCCAGGCCGCTCTCGCAGCAGACGAGAATTTGCACAAGGCCAGATTCTATCTCGCGATCGCGCTGGGACAGGAGGGCCGTCACGCACAGGCTGCAGCCGAATGGCAGCGGCTTTCGGAAACCAGGCGTGACGATCCTGTTTGGCAGGAAACAATCGGGAAGCAGTTGGCCGAGGCGCGCGAAGCGGCTGGATTGCAACCGATGAAAGGACCGACCCAGGCTGACATCGCTGCTGCATCGCAGCAGTCAGCCGAAGACCGCATGACGATGATACGCGGCATGGTAGAAGGCCTTTCCGAAAGGTTGCAGGATGAACCCGGTGATCTTCAGGGCTGGATACGTTTGGTTCGCTCTTATACGGTGCTGCAGATGTCGGAAAAAGCAGTTCATGCGTTACAAACGGCGCAAACACACTTTTCAGGCGACCCGGATGCTATGGCACGTCTTGCCAAACTTGAGGAGGCCCTTGATTTGAATGGGAAGACAAAACAATGACCCGGCGCAGCACTCGCCTCGTCTGGATTGGTGTCATCGGGTGCGTCCTTGCCGCTGCAGTCGGCCTGTCAATGTTCGCACTGCGGTCAGGCATCGCCTATGCGATGGATCCTTCTGATCTGAAGGAAAAGAGCATCGGACCCGGGCAGAGGGTGCGTCTTGTGGGGTTGGTGAAGGAAGGCACGGTCGTTCGAGGTGACGGGCTTAAGGTCGTGTTTGAAATTACCGACAGCGTTGAGACAATTTCCGTCGAATTTAACAACATCCTGCCGGATCTTTTTCGCGAGAAACAGGGCATAATCACCGAAGGCGTGTTGCGTGATGACGGCGTGTTTGCTGCTGATACGGTTCTGGCAAAACACGACGAAAACTACATGCCGAAGGAAGTTGCCGACAGCCTTAAGAAACGAGGAGTCTGGCAGGGTGACGGGACGGCCGAACAATGATTGTGGAACTCGGTCACATGGCATTGGTGCTGGCACTTGCGCTTGCACTACTTCAAAGCGTCTTGCCGTTCTGGGGAGCTGCCGCGTCGGATGACCGGCTGATGGCAACAGGCGACGTCGGCTCCGTTGGCATTCTCTTTTTCATCGCAGTTTCGTTCTTTTGCCTGATGTGGGCCTACGCCACCTCGGACTTTTCGGTCGTTAATGTCTGGGAGAATTCCCACTCAAAAATGCCGTTCCTCTACAAACTTACGGGCACATGGGGAAACCACGAAGGGTCGATGTTACTTTGGGTACTCATTCTCGCGATATTTGCCGCTGCCGTGGGAGTATTTGGCGGATCGCTACCGGCAAAGCTGCGCGCTAACGTTCACGGTGTCCAGGGGCTGATGCTGATGACGTTCTTGATGTTCATCCTGCTGACCTCGAATCCGTTTGTCCGTCAGGCGGCGGTGCCGGAAGGGCAGGACCTGAACCCGATCCTGCAGGATATCGGTCTCGCGATCCATCCGCCGATGTTGTATCTCGGTTATGTTGGCTTCTCGATTACATTCGCTTTCGCAATTGCGGCCCTGATCGAGGGCCGGTTAGATGCCGCCTGGGCGCGCTGGGTCCGACCCTGGGCGTTGGGGGCCTGGCTGTTTCTGACTGCTGGCATAGCAATGGGATCTTACTGGGCCTATTACGAGCTTGGCTGGGGCGGCTGGTGGTTTTGGGACCCGGTTGAGAATGCCTCTTTCCTGCCGTGGCTTTCCGGGACAGCTTTGCTGCATTCCGCACTCGTGATGGAAAAACGCGATGCACTTAAGATCTGGACCGTTCTGCTGGCGATTCTGACATTTTCGCTTTCATTGCTCGGGACTTTCCTGGTCCGGTCCGGCGTTTTGACTTCTGTGCACACTTTTGCCAGCGATCCGACCCGCGGATTGTTCGTTTTGCTCATCCTTTGTTTCTTTGTTGGTGGCGCACTGGCCTTGTTTATCTTTCGGTCGTCCAGCCTTCAGGCTGGTGGCATGTTCGCGCCCGTCTCCCGCGAGGGAGCATTGGTCCTCAACAATCTGCTGCTTTCTACAGCTGCCGCGGTTATTTTACTCGGCACGTTGTATCCGCTGGTCTATGAGGCTCTGACTGATCAGAAGCTTTCGGTTGGCGCGCCGTTCTTCAATATGACCTTCGCTCCATTGATGATACCTCTTGTTCTGGCACTGCCATTCGGCCCGTTGCTGGCCTGGAAGCGCGGCGATATTCTGGCAGTGGGTCAACGGCTCCTGTTTGCGCTGGGTGCCGCCATCATCACGACAATACTGGTCCTGGGCTTTACAGCAAAAGGCCAGTGGCTTGCACCGCTTTGCATCGGAATCGCCGTTTGGCTGATGGTTGGTTCCTTCGCCGAGTTGTTTCAAAGGGCTGGGTTTCGCAAGGTTGCAATGCCGGTGTTCTTCGCTCGCATGAGAGGTCTGCCGAGAACCGTTTGGTCTACGGCTTTCGCACATTTCGGTGTTGGCGTCATGATGCTGGGAATTGTCAGTGTGACGGCCTATGAGACCGAAACTGTGGCATCTCTGAAGCCGGGTGAAACCGTACAAGCCGGTGGCTTCGAGGTGAAACATATGGGGTACACGTCACGAACGGGGCCAAATTTCGACGAGAATTCGGCACGTCTTGAAATTCGTGAAGGCGGTAATCTGGTGGCTTCCATGGAGCCCTCGAAGCGCTTTTATCCGGCGCGGCAAATGCCAACCAGCGAAGCGGCAATTGAAACCTTCGGATTCTCCCAATTATACGTCGCACTAGGAGAAGGCACACCCGAAGGTGCAACGACTTTTCGCATCTGGTGGAAACCCCTTGTGACGCTGATCTGGTTTGGACCAGTGCTGATGGTGCTCGCCGGGGCATTGTCTCTCACAGACCGTCGGCTTCGCGTCGGCGTGCCAAAACGAGCGCGGCCCAAGGCCGATGAGAAGGCTTATGCTGCATAGCGTGCGCCCGATCCTTGTGCAGTTGGTTCTAGTGCTTTTTCTCGCTGTTCCGGCCATGGCTGAAGTGCGCCTGCCTGAACCTCAGGAAAGCCGTGCGCAGGCGCTTTTTGCCGAATTGCGGTGCGTGGTCTGCCAAAACCAGTCGATCGGCGGATCTGATGCCGATGTGGCCCGTGATCTTCGCGAAATTGTACGTGAGCAAATTGTCGCCGGACAGAGCAACTCGGAAATCAGAACGTTTCTGGTAGAGCGCTACGGCGAGTACATTTTGCTCAAACCCGTATTTGCCTGGCATACTGCACTTCTTTGGGGAGCACCCTTCCTGCTGCTGATCGCGGGCGCAGGGTTGCTGTTTGCTCGCGGGCGCCGGACAGCCGATGCCAGTGCAACGGCGCTGACTGCCGACGAAGAAGTGCGAATTGCCGGCCTGCTGAAGGATGAAGACTAAGTTCTCATCATTACGAAGTTTTAATTTCACGGCCCTCCAACGACCGCAATCAGTCACCCATATGGCCTTCGACGGCGCGGTTTGGTGCGCCCAGAAATTTCAGATGGCTTATGGAGACTAAGAATGGCTCTCGGAAACAAAATAAAAAAGTCGCTTGCGGGTGGAGCAACAGTAACTGCGCTGGCTGGAGCCCTGGTTGTCGGCGGTGTCGTTAATCCTGTGACCCAGGTGTTTGCGGAGGCAGTTCGGGTTGAGGCGCCGCAAGCGCCAAGTTTCGCCGATGTGGTCGAGGCCGTGTCGCCAGCTGTGGTCAGCGTCCGGGTAACAGCCAAAATCGAACCGGCCTCGAATAACGGACCAACGCTGCGGGGATTTGGGTTTGACAATCTTCCCGAAAACCATCCCTTCCGACGATTCTTTAAAGACCGGCCCGGGGGTGATCGCAACTTCGACCGCCGCCGCGATCGCCGCGGCGGTCAGCGCGGACCCCGGCGCTTTGGCTCATCCCAGGGATCAGGATTTTTCGTCTCTGACGATGGATACATCGTCACCAATAATCACGTGGTCGAAAACGGCTCCGAATTCACTGTAGTAATGGACAATGGGGATCAGCTGGAAGCCAAGCTTATCGGCACTGATCCAAAGACGGATCTTGCCGTTCTCAAGGTCGATGAGAAGCGCAAATTCACCTATGTTTCCTTTGCCGACAAGAAGAGCCGTGTGGGTGAATGGGTGGTTGCTGTGGGTAACCCTTTTGGATTGGGCGGCACGGTCACCGCGGGTATTGTATCTGCCAGCGGCCGCGACATCGGGTCCGGACCCTACGATGACTTCATTCAGATTGATGCGGCGGTCAATAAGGGTAATTCCGGCGGCCCTGCATTTGATCTGAACGGCGCGGTTATCGGAGTTAACACTGCCATCTTCTCGCCATCCGGTGGCAATGTGGGGATCGCGTTTGCGATTTCTGCGAACACTGCCAGCGAAGTGGTCGACGATCTGATTCGCAATGGATCTGTGACACGAGGCTGGCTCGGCGTCCAAATCCAACCGGTAACCAAGGACATCGCAGAATCCGTTGGGCTCGAAACAGCCGCTGGAACCATCGTTGCTGATGCTCAGTCGGATGCTCCTGCAGCAAAAGCCGGCATCAAAAGCGGTGACGTGATCCTGGAAGTGGACGGCAAGGGGGTCAAAGGCCCTAAGGAGTTGGCGCGCATCATCGCTGGCTTTGAACCGCGGGAAACCGTAGCGCTCACAGTCTTCCGGGATGGAGAAAAGCAGAAAATTGAGGTCACGCTGGGAAGTCTGCCGGGTGAGAAAAAACAGGCTGCACTGCAGCCTGAGAAAAGCGCATCGGACGAAAATCCAGTGAGCCTTGAGGATTTCGGGCTTGAGATCATCCCATCCGACCAGGGCGTACAGATTGCAGATGTGATGGGTGGCAGCCCTGCAGCCGAGAAAGGTCTGCGACCCGGCGATGTTATCGTTTCAGTCAACGGTCGTTCCACCGAAACCGTCGCAGATGTTGGTCGCGCGGTGGCGCGGGCTTTGGAAAACGACCGTAAGGCCGTCCTGTTCCAGGTAAAGTCCGGTGATCGCAACCGCTTCGTCGCACTGCCCACTGCCAAAGGGTAGAACAGCGACTTTCAATTGCGTGATGCGTAAGCGGTTTTATCCCATGTCACGTATGCGAGGCAGTGGGCCAGTTGATGGTCCGCTGCCTTTTGCTGTGTACTGTGCTAGAAAAATGAAAGGGGGGCGCTGTGAACATTCTTATCGTCGAAGATGATCTGGAACTCGCAAGTCAGTTGATGACATTGCTCAGCGAAAGCGGCCATGAGGCTGTTCACGCCGAGGATGGAAAGAATGGTTTGCAACAGGCGAGGGAGCACGCATTTGACGTGATGATTGTTGACAGGATGCTGCCCCAACTTGACGGGTTGGCGATGCTGACCCAGCTGCGTGACAATGGTGTAAAAACGCCGGCCCTCATTCTCTCTGCGCTTGGACAAGTGGACGACCGGGTGACGGGCCTGCGGGCTGGCGGGGACGACTATCTTGCCAAACCCTATGCATTTTCAGAGTTGCTGGCGCGCATTGAGATCCTCGGGCGTCGAAACGAACCGGCCTCACCTGAGACATCGCTTGTGGTCAAAGACTTGGTGCTTGATCGCATCGCCCACGAAGCCACGCGCAACGGTCAGAAGATCACATTGCAG
>CALIOE010000147.1 GCA_938044775.1 uncultured Rhizobiaceae group bacterium | reverse complement strand
ATGCCGATTTCATCGTGACGATCCACTTCAAACCGAGTCCCAAACTGTGGAAACCAATGATTCCATTTCTGCCCACCGGGCGAGACCTTGCATAAAGCTACGTGTTCGCGTGAAACTTCCACTTCCTCATAAGCGCGGCCTGACTTGTAGCTGGCTTTGAACGCCCAGTAGATCATCAGTACATCCAGCCCCAGGAATCCCATCACCGGCCAAAGACCGGCAATAAAAAAGACCAGACCAACGACAAAGCACACCAGGCCAACCAGACCGATCAGGATGCGGAATCCACGCGGGCCGAGAGACCGGTATGGCGTCAGCCTCGCAGTGAACAGAAGTTCGGCATTTGCGGTTTCGCTCAAGGACATAGTCCGAGTATAGGTCGACCAAAGGAAACAGCAAAGCAGTCGCCGATGACCACAAAGTCGCAGCCCAAACGCAGGAAATTGCCGCGTGCCCGATACACCCAGGCCGAAATGCGGGCGATTTTCGAGCGGTTCAGGCAACAACGGCCGGAGCCGAAGGGAGAGCTGGATCACGTCAATCCGTTCACTCTGTTGGTCGCCGTTGTTCTCTCCGCGCAGGCCACTGATGTCGGTGTCAACAAAGCGACGAAAGAACTTTTCAAAGTCGCCGATACCCCTGAAAAGATGCTGGCTCTCGGGGAAGATACGGTTCGTGATTACATCCGAACCATCGGTCTTTACCGAAACAAGGCCAAAAACGTGATCCTGCTGTCACAACAACTCATTGAGAAACACGGCAGCGTCGTGCCCCGGGACCGGGATACGCTTACAACGTTGCCCGGAGTCGGCCGGAAGACAGCCAACGTGGTTGTCTCCATGGCGTTCGGTCAACCAACGATTGCCGTCGACACACACATCTTTCGAATCGGTAACCGGCTTGGTCTCGCTCCCGGCAAAACACCTGATGAGATTGAGGCAATCCTCGAAAAGCGCATTCCTGCAGAGTACCTTTACCACGCGCACCACTGGCTCATTCTACACGGGCGTTACACTTGCAAGGCCCGAAAACCCGAATGCGAGAACTGCATCATCGCTGACTTGTGCAAGGCAAAGGAAAAATCCTGCTCGGTTCCGGCTCCCATTGTTCAGATCGCGGACTGAGTCGATTTCAGTTCAATCCCTTTGAACACATGGGTCATCAGTGCTCCAGCAAAGAGGGGAGTCAGCAGATTCACAACCGGGATAGCCAACACGACTGCGATCAGCAGCCCGGCGAGGAATATCTCAATCCCGTTCCGGTCGCGGATGGCCGCTGCTTCGTCCTCGTCGACATGCCGCAGGGCGGCAAACTGAAAATACTCCCGACCGAGCAGATAACCGTTGAGCACAAAAAAGATGACAATGCCGAGGCCGAGAAACAATACCAGAAGCAGGGCAATGAGGTTGCCGATCAACACGAGACCGAAAAACCGCACCGCAATTGCCATGCTTTGCGTCAGCGGCAGGGCGGTTCCCGGCCTGTGCCCGGGATAGTGCTTTTGCTCGACAGCTTCGGCTATGTCGTCCAGAAATACACCAGCAAAAATTGAAGTGACCGGGGCAATAAGAAACCCCATGCCGATCACCAGTCCCGTCCCCAAAAGCCATGTGATCGCTGTTGCCGTCCAGGTTTCCAGTCCGATAAGCGGCAGCAGCAGTGCGGAGACCAACGTCTGAGCGACAAACCAGATGCCAATCAGCATGGCAACGGTAAGGCCAATGGACTTCCACAACACCGACCGAAAGGGTGGCGAAAACAATTGTGAAAGCGATTGGCTGACGGCATTAGCAAGCATTGTTGAACAGGCTCTCCGGCTTCGTGTGCTTCTCATATGGTTTTCAAACCGGGTCTTCGCAAGCAAAAGGCTTTTCTTTTGCAGGATGAACCGTTAGGCAACGCCAGCTTTTATCCTGGAGACAGTCCCGAATGTCGGACGCGAAATATGATGTCCTCACCGTCGGCAATGCCATTGTTGATATCATTGCCCGTGCCGAAGATGATTTTCTCGTCAAAGAGAACATCACCAAGGCGGCAATGAATCTGATCGACGCTGACCGTGCCGAGCACTTGTACTCCGTCATGGGTCCGGCAATCGAGACATCGGGAGGCAGCGCCGGCAACACCGCAGCGGGCCTGGCCAGCTTTGGTGGCTCCGCAGCTTATTTCGGCAAGGTTGCCGACGATCATCTGGGTGAGATATTCACTCATGACATTCGTGCCATCGGTGTCGACTTTAACGTCAAGCCGCTCAACGGAACGCCACCGACAGCCCGTTCGATGATTTTTGTCACGCCCGACGGCGAGCGGACGATGAACACTTATCTTGGCGCCTGCGTGGAGCTGGCCCCCGAAGATGTGGACGCAGACGTGGTGGCTTCCAGTCAGGTGACCTATTTTGAGGGCTATTTGTGGGATCCCCCACGCGCCAAGGACGCAATTCGTCTGGCGGCGCAAATTGCACACGACAACAAAAGGAAGGTTGCACTCACCTTGTCGGATTCCTTTTGTGTTGATCGTTTCCGCGCCGAATTTCTTGAGCTGATGAAGTCTGGGACCGTCGACATCATTTTCGCAAATGAAGCCGAGTTGAAGTCCCTTTATGAAACATCAGATTTTGCAACCGCCCTGGAAGCGCTGAAAGGTGACACAGCACTCGCCGCCGTGACACGCAGTGAAGCGGGCTCGATTGTTGTAACACCACAAGAAACTGTCGAAGTAAGAGCCCGCCCGATCGACAAATTGGAAGACACGACCGGTGCCGGCGACCTGTATGCTGCCGGGTTTCTGTACGGCCTTACCAAAGGTCGTGGGCTTGCCGACTGCGCGCGCATTGGAGGACTTGCCGCCGCCGAGGTCATTCAGCATATCGGACCTCGACCACAGGTCAGTCTAAGGGACCTTTTGGATCAATCAGGAATCTGAGGCTGCGTCCGTGAGTTTCGCCTTAAGCGCATAGAGCTGATCCAGAGCTTGCCTCGGTGTCAGCTCGTCCGGCTGGATTGTTGCCAGAAGTTCCGTCACATCAGATGCACCTGATTTCTTCGCCTGAGTTGGCACCTTGGCTGCTGAAAAGAGCGGAAGATCATCGATCAGTGTGTTGGCGGGGCTGCCACGATTCTGACTCTCCAGCTGGTCCAGCACATCGCGCGCCCGGGCCACAACAGCCTCCGGCAAGCCAGCCAGTTTTGCCACTTGAATACCATAGGATCTGTCGGCGCTGCCTTCCACAACCTCGTGCAAGAAAACCACATCGCCGTCCCATTCCTTTACACTCATCGTCACATTGGAGAGGCGCTCCAGCTTGGTCGAAAGCGCGGTAAGTTCGTGGTAGTGGGTTGCGAACAGGGTTCGACACCGATTGACTTCGTGCAGATTCTCGATCGCCGCCCATGCAATGGACAGTCCATCGAAGGTCGCGGTGCCGCGTCCAATCTCGTCCAGAATAACCAGTGACCGTTCGGTCGCCTGATTCAGAATCGCGGCCGTCTCGACCATTTCGACCATGAAGGTTGAACGGCCGTGTGCGAGGTCATCGGATGCACCGACCCGCGAAAAGAGGCGATCGACCACGCCGATATGAGCAGAACCGGCGGGCACGAACGAGCCCATTTGAGCCAGCAGCACCATCAGGGCATTTTGACGCAAAAATGTTGATTTACCGCCCATATTGGGACCCGTCAGAAGCCACAACGCACCCGCTTCATCGCCACCGAGGCTGCAGTCATTAGCGACAAATGGATTGGCCGCCTGTTTGCGAAGCGCCTGTTCAACGACGGGGTGCCTGCCTGCCTTGATGGAAAACTCAAGCGTGGAGTCGACCCTGGGTCGCACATAGCCCTGTTCGTCGGCGAGTTCAGCGAGAGCGGCAGCGACGTCGAGATGTGCAAGCGCCCGGGCCGTGAGCTGAATTGTCTCGGCTTCGTTGATTATTGCGGTCCGGAGATTGTCGAAATGCGACAGTTCAAGCTGCAGAGCTTTGCCGCCCGCATTGGCAATCTGGCTTTCCAGCTCTGCCAGCTGTGATGTTGTGAAACGCATGGCATTGGCCATGGTCTGCCGGTGTATGAAAGTGTCTTTGTTGTCGAGCAGTGCATCAGCGTTTTGGGCAGTGACTTCGATGAAATAGCCCAGCATGTTGTTGTGTTTGATCTTGAGATTCTTGACACCGGCGGTTTCTGCGTAGCTGGCCTGCAGTCCTGCGATGACCTTGCGGCTCTCCCGGCTAAGCCCACGAAGATGATCGAGATCGCTGTCAAATCCCTCGCGAATGAATCCGCCATCGCGTGCGAGCATTGGCAGCTCGTCGTCAAGTGCCTGGCGCAGCATCTCAATCGGACGTGCAGGAGCGTTCAGCAACCGGGCAAGATCACAAGCAATGTCGTTGGGCAACGGCTCACGGACTGCCGCCAGCAATTTTCCAATGTCCAGGGCGACGTTCAATCCGGCAAGGATCGACAACAGATCACGCGGCCCACCCCGGTTCAGGGAAAGCCGTGACAGGGCTCTTGGCATGTCAGCCATGCCTTTGAGGGCACTGCGTAGATTTGCACGAAGAGGTTCGTTCGCCAGCATGAGGGAAACGGATTCCTGCCTGCCGGCGATCAGTTCAACGTCAGTCAGTGGGCTCATCAAGCGCTCGGCCAGCAGGCGTGCACCGCCGCCCGAGACTGTCCGGTCAATGGTTTCAAGCAACGATCCTTTGCGCTCGCCCGAAAGGGTCTGGGTCAATTCAAGGTTGGCCCGTGTTGCAGCATCGATATAGAGGATCTGCGACAGTTCTTCGCGTTCAGGACGTCGAAGTTTTGGCTTCTCACCAATCTGGGTTTTTTCGATATATGCAATGATTCCGTGGGCTGCTGCGAGCTCGGCCCGGGTGAAGGTTCCAAAGCCATCAAGGGTGGCGACGGCAAAGAAGCGCTGCAAATTCTCGGCTGCACGCGATGAATCAAACAACGCCGCCGGTTGGGGTTGTATGGCGCAGTCGATCACCTCCAATGTGAGTCGCAGGGATTCGTCATCGAAAAGGGAATCGGGAACGATGAGTTCACGGGGCGAAAGGCGGGCCAGGTCTGCCGATAAGTTTGTTCTGCTCGACTGCGAAATCCGAAACATTCCGGTGGAAATGTCTGCGGCTGCTATCGCGAATTCGTCGCCATCTCGCCCGCCGCGAACTCTGGCCAGCGCGCAAAGCACACTCGCGGAGCCGGGATCGAGCAATTGATCCTCGGTGATTGTGCCTGGTGTAACCAGACGCACAACATCGCGTTTCACGACCGATTTGGCGCCGCGTTTCTTCGCCTCTGACGGGTTTTCCAGCTGTTCACAGACCGCCACCCGGTGCCCGAGCGCGATGAGCTTTTGGAGATAATCGTCGGCCGCGTGAACCGGGACCCCACACATCGGGATATCGTCGCCAAGGTGCTTTCCGCGTTTGGTCAAAGTGATGCCAAGAGCCCGGGCGGCGATTTCTGCGTCCCCGAAAAACAACTCGTAAAAGTCGCCCATCCGGTAGAACAGCAGGGAGTCGGGGTTTGCCGCCTTTATCTCGATAAACTGCGCCATCATCGGAGTGGGTGCGCTGGTGGAAGCCGGTGTCATTACAAGCCGGATATAGAGGTTACTGTTCGACGAGTGTGTTAGCAGGCACCTTGCAAGATGTCTTGGGATTCACGGGTGTTGGGTCGTTGGCTTGTGGACAGAACAGAGAGCCGCAATCAAGCAGCGAAGCGAGAAGCGTCTGCGCCGTAGTGAGCGAGATAACGCGGATTAATGTCGGACACCTTCAGCACAACCAGAACGTCAATTGTCCCGAAGTGCCGGTCAATGACCGCCTGTGATGCCACCTTGGCGCCAAGCCGCAAATAGCCCTTCAACAGGGGTGGCAGCTTCGCTAATGCACGGCGCGCGTCCACGTTCGAAGTGTCCAGTGCCGAAAGGTCGATACTGTCGTCAATACAAGCGCTGCAATCTTCCTTGTGGTTGAGCACAGCGTTTTGGTGCAGCCAGCCCAGGGCTCCGGCAAACTCTTCCGGATTTGTTCCCTGGAAAGAGGCGCAGCCAAACATGATGTCGACTTTGTTTTGCACGGCGTAGGCCCAGGTGCCATGCCACAGCAGCTCCATGGTGCGTTTTGACCGGTAATCGGGCAGGATGCATGACCTGCCAAGTTCCATGAATCGCCGGCCGCGGTTGACGTTTTGAAGGTCGTCCAGCCGAAATTCGTCAGCTGAATAAAAGCGCCCGGCTTTTTGCCGGTGGCTCTCCAGCATCAGCCTGTAGGTGCCGACGATTTTTTCGCCGTCGTCACCACCGTTCTCAATGACAAGCAAATGATCGCAACATGAATCAAATGCGTCCTGGTCACGCTGTGTACGGGCCGTCTCAGTTGACGGTTGTGCGCCCATTTCCCGGTAAAAAACGTCATAGCGAAGACGTTGTGCCTCGATGACTTCATCCTCGGAGCGAGCCAGCCGTGTTTCGAGATTTCCCATGCGGCCCAAAACATTATTCTTCATGGCATTAACCCCGGACAGTCGACGCTCCATCGGTGATAGTCGAGAAGTTGCCTTGAATTCAAGGCAGTCTTATGACGGTCTTATGCAGGCTGCACCGTCTGTTGCGCATAGGCGCTGATCAACCGTGTGACGATCTCAAGATCAAGTGGCTTGGTCAGCAATCCATCGCCCCCCCGAGCCACGACCTCTTCACGGACCTCTTCTTGACCATCCGCGGTGAGCACAATGATTGGCGTGGCTGGTGCTGAGAGACGTCGCTCAAACTTGCGGATGACCTCGATGGCGGCCCGACCATCCATAACGGGCATCTGCAGATCCATGAGAACAATATTGAACGCCTCGGTGTCCTGGGTCGCCTGGCTAAATGCGCGACAGGCTGCCCGTCCATCTGTCACGTGGACAACCTTGTGACCAAGCTTGGCAAGCAACGATTTCGCCAGCAGAGCATTGACAGGATTGTCTTCGGCCAAAAGAATTTTCATGGATGGCTGGATGCTAAAAGATGACTCTTCCACGACCTCGGGTCGCTCAGACTTCGCGGCGCTGCCAAAAAGTGCGGGCTTCCTGGTTTCCAGCATCACTTTGGTCAGGGTTTCAGCTCTGACCGGAAATGTGAGCCATCCGTCGAAGCCATTATTTGTGAGGCCAGTCAGCTGGTCACTTTGTTCGACATGAGCAAGAGCGATCATCCGGGTCTTGCTGCCAAACCAGGCTGGAAAGTCTTCGGTTTTGAGCCCGGGCTGGCCGGTATCAATGATAACCGATGTAAACTCAGCGTGCTTACCGCGCATCAGCTGCATGAGACTTGGAAAACGCTCGACCTCCGCGCCGAGGCCTTCCATTGTTTTCGCCAGTGCAGCGGCGGCGGGTGAAGTCTCCATGACCAGAGCGATTCGCCGCGAGGCAAGCGGTTTTGCGATGGGGATCGGAGGGACGGCCTCTTGAACGGCGATGTCAAAACTGAATTCGGCTCCGGCACCCAGTTCACTCCGGATGGTTATGTCACCGCCCATCAGTGACACGATGTTGCGCGAGATCGACAGCCCCAGACCGGCACCTCCGTGGTTTCTCGTTGTCCCTGCGTCGGTTTGAACAAACTCGGTAAACACCTTTTGCTGGTCTTCCGATGACAGCCCCGGCCCGGTGTCGGCGATCGTGAATGTAATGAGCCCGGGTTTTTCAACGCGGACAAAAATGCCCACACCACCGGTTTCGGTGAACTTCATGGCGTTGCCTGCCAGGTTCAGCAGTACCTGGCGCAGGCGACCTGCATCGATGTTCAAGTGCCGGGGCACTGACGGTCCGACATGGCTCGCGATGGCCACGTTTTTGTCGCCGGCCCTTGGAGCCAGAATCTCCGCGACGTTTTCCACCAGCGGTCGTAACTCGGTGCGTTGGGGCTGGAGTGTGAACTGTCCGGCCTCAATCCGGGCCGAATCAAGCAGATCCTCGATCAGACTCAGAAGGGCCTTTCCCGAAGTATGGATTGCATCGACATAATTGCTCTGCTTGGGATCAAGTTTAGTATCCTCAAGCAGTTGGGCCATGCCGAGAACACCGTTCAATGGTGTGCGGATTTCGTGGCTGACCATGGCCAAAAACCGGGACTTGGCGTCATTAGCGATTTTGGCGCGCTCAAGAGCCTGCATCATTGCACGCTCATTGGTCTTGCGGTCGGTTATGTCACGGGCAACCGAGCGAATGCCCATCTCGCCGGTTGCCGGGTCGCGTGTGATGATGTCCATCCACGAGAACCAGCGTGGCCCAACCAGCGTGTTCAGCTGTATGTCCCGCTTTTCAGCGACGTCTGAACCGGCGTCCCGGTATGCGGAAGGAACGTGGGGGCCTGGCAGGACCGCGCGGTTCGAGAAATATCTCTGATAGGGGCCGTTCGAGAAAGTGATAGCGCCGGCCTGTGTTCGATGCAGAACCACATCGCCAAAAGCTTCAGCGAGACTGCGATGAATCTCTTCGCTTTCCCGGATTTCCCACGATTGATCCTCAAGCGCTTCTAAACGCTCAGCCAGCAGCCGGGCCCGTTGGTCGCCTTCGGAAATGTTCGAAGTTTTTTCGTTGGGGGTGGCAAATTGCTCAATCGCCCAAATTGCAAAGACAATGCAGCCAATGGCAGTGACGGGTGCATAAAACCAGGGAGAAAGAGAATAGTGTTGAATTGCTGCAAACAGGGCAAATTCCACCAAAACGAGCAATGCCGGAACTACGTAGAACGAAGATCGTGCTCTGGTTGATCGCGGCTGCGTTGTGGCTTTTGTGCCTGGCGACGCCAGCGCTGGTGACGCCGTGGTTTCGGCGGGTGTTGATTGCGGCGCGCGTGGCTTGGAACGCAGCTTGAGGCCCGGTTGCATTGTACTGGATATTCCAATTGGCCCGGACGTCGCTGCACCGCGCGGTTGAGCGGTGTCGGCGCGGCTTTTTGAACCGGATTGTTGCGCAGTATTGAATTCCATACTGCACCATTGGGCCTTGTTGGTTGAAATTTGTTTACCATAAGTATCGAAAGTTGCCGGATTTTCAGGCCGCGCGGGCCAGCCTCTCTCCGGCCGACCGGTAGGAGATCGCTTCAGCCAGGTGAATACGCCCTGGGCGTTCGACGCCATCGAGATCGGCGATCGATCGGGCAACCTTTAGAACCCGGTGGAAGGCGCGTGCCGAAAAAGCGAGCGCGTTTGCCGCGTCTTCCAGCATTTTGAGTTCCGTGTGATCCAGCGCCGTAACCTGCTCAATGACCGTATTGCCGGCTGCGGCGTTGGTTGTGCAGCCGAGCCCCAGATCGGCGTAGCGTTCAGTCTGGATGGCGCGGGCCCGGGCGACCCTCGCGGCAATTGTCGCGCTGCTTTCTCCTGCTGAGGGTCGAATGAGGTCACTCGCCGATATCGATGGCACTTCGATCCGCATATCAATCCGGTCAAGAAGGGGTCCCGAGATCCGAGCCTGATAGTCAGCGGCGCAGCGCGCGCCACGTTTGCACCGATGACCAGGCTCGCCCGCCATGCCGCAGCGACAGGGGTTCATGGCAGCAATCAATTGCATGTGAGACGGATAGGATACCCGGTGGTTGGCCCGTGCAATGACAGTATTGCCGGATTCCAGTGGCTGGCGCAGGCTGTCGAGCACCTGGGGCGTGAATTCCGGCAGCTCATCGAGGAACAGCACGCCGTTATGAGCCATCGATACTTCGCCGGGTTTTGCCCGCAATCCTCCGCCCACCATGGCAGCCATCGAGGCTGAGTGATGCGGTGCGCGAAACGGGCGTGCCGACGACAGTTTGCCATCGGCAATCGTGCCGGCGATTGAGGCGATCATGGAGACTTCCAGCAATTCCCGGGGTTGGAGCGGTGGAAGTATCGAGGGAAGCCGGGAGGCGAGCATGCTTTTGCCCGATCCCGGTGGACCGATCAGCAGCAGGTTGTGAGCGCCGGCGGCTGCCACTTCCAGCGCCCGTTTTGCGGTTTCCTGACCGCGGATTTCGGCCATATCACCATATCGATTGGCCTCTTTGCGGATGCCGGCCACCGGTCTTGTGAGCACCTGAGTGCCTTTGAAATGGTTGGCCAGGCCTATCAGGCTACGGGGTGCCAATACGTCCATATCGGGATCGGCCCAGGCTGCTTCCGGTCCGGCTGCCGCGGGACAAATCAATCCTTTTCCCAGGCCATTTGCACCAATGGCCGCGGGAAGTGCTCCGGCAACGGAAGCAATCGTCCCATCCAGCGCCAGTTCACCCATCACCACGTAATTATCCAGCACATCGCCAGGAATGGCACCAATCGCAGCCATCAGGGCCAGAGCAATCGGCAGATCGTAGTGACTGCCTTCTTTTGGAAGGTCTGCCGGAGCCAGGTTCACGGTCACTTTCTTGCTCGGCATCGACAGACCGGAAGCATGAATCGCCGCCTGAACCCGCTCACGGCTTTCAGCTACAGCCTTGTCAGCCAGCCCGACAATGTGGGTGCCGATATTGCCCGGCCCGATCATGACCTGAACGTCCACAGGAACGGCGTTAATGCCCTGAAATGCAATTGTGGTGCAACGCGATACCATTAACCGGCAACCTTTCACCCTCGACGACAGGTTACATCAGACCAATGCTAAACCGCAAGAACAAAAAATGAACAAGGAAGAATTGCTCTTTTTTTATAGTGCCCTAGAGGAAGTCAGCGCTTTGCTTCCACGGCATCCCAAAACAGCGCCGCAATGTCGGCGCCGCCAAATTTTTTCACTTCGCGGATACCGGTGGGGGATGTGACGTTGATCTCGGTCATCACGTCACCGATCACGTCGATGCCGACAAAAATAAAGCCCCGGCGTTTCAGTTCCGGCCCGATGCGAGCACAGATTTCCTCCTCGCGTTTGGTCATGCCGATGGCCTCTGCTCTGCCTCCCACATGCATGTTGGAGCGCGCCTCGTCTTCTCCTGGAACCCGGTTGATGGCGCCGACAGGCTCGCCGTCAATCAAGATTATGCGCTTGTCGCCCTTGCGCACGTCGGGCAGGTAACGCTGGGCTATAAAGGGTTCCGGCCAGGTATCCTCAAACATTTCGAGCAGCGAGGACAGATTCTGATCGCCTTCCTGAATGCGAAAGACGCCGGCGCCACCGTTGCCGTAGAGCGGTTTGATAATGATATCTTTGAATTCCTCGCGGAATTTTCGGATTTCGGTCCGCGACCGCGTTATCAGCGTTTCCGGCATGAGGTCGGGGAATTCGGTTACAAATATCTTTTCCGGTGCGTTGCGCACTTCCCCGGGATTGTTGACCACCAGGGTTTTCGGGTGGATCCGCTCCAGCAAGTGAGTCGCGGTAATGTAGCCCATGTGAAACGGCGGATCCTGGCGCATCAGGATCACGTCGAATTCCGACAGATCGTGGGTTTCGGGATCACCAAGGCTGTAGTGGGTGCCTTTCACGTCGGAAACGCTGACAGCATCACATTCCGCATAGACCCTGCCATCCCGCATCGACAAACGGTCGACTTCGTAGTGATAAAGATCGTGCCCGCGCGCCTGCGCTTCCAGCATAAGAGCGAAGGTCGAATCGCCCTCGATCTGAACGGTCTTGATATGATCCATCTGGACGGCGATACGAAGGGCCATGAAGAATGTCCTGAAAAAATGAGTTGCCCCTGTTTAGGCTCTCGCAGTTGCCATGAAAACCGCAATTTGCAGTGATTGGCATTGTTGTCTCGACTCAATCGGTCCGGGGCGATAAACAGCGCCCATGCAGGACGAAAAAGTACTTCCAGAGGCTTCCAAAAAGGTTTTCATCAAAACCTGGGGCTGTCAGATGAATGTCTATGATTCAACGCGTATGCAGGACGCGCTGGAGCAAGACGGCTATGCCCAGACGGATGACATGGCCGATGCTGATCTGGTGCTGCTCAACACCTGTCATATCCGCGAGAAAGCGGCCGAGAAGGTCTATTCAAATCTGGGACGCATCCGGGCGCTGAAAAAGCAGCGCGCGGAGACCGGCAGGCCGATGACGATCGGCGTAACCGGCTGCGTTGCGCAGGCCGAAGGCGAAGAAATAATGCGGCGTGAGAAGGCCGTCGACCTTGTTGTCGGACCGCAGACCTACCATCGATTGCCGGACATTGTGGCCAGGGCCCGGACCGATGGACCGCAAATCGATACCGAATACGCTGTCGAGGATAAGTTTGCATACATGCCGCTGGCACGGAAAAAGCAGGTGCAGGCCCGCGGCGTGACCGCCTTTCTTACGGTCCAGGAAGGCTGTGACAAATTCTGCACGTTCTGTGTTGTTCCCTATACTCGCGGTGCAGAGGTCTCCCGACCGCATGCCCAGATCATTGAGGAAGCCAGGTCGCTGGTTGATGCGGGGGTGCGCGAAATCACGTTGCTTGGGCAGAACGTCAATGCCTGGCACGGCCTTGGACCAAAAGGCGTCGAAATGCGCCTTGGCGAGCTGCTGTTTGATCTGGCCGGCATTCGGGGAGTCGAACGCCTTCGTTATGTCACCAGCCATCCCAAAGACATGGATGATGGACTGATTGCCGCGCACGGGGAGCTGGACTGCCTGATGCCATACCTGCATCTGCCGGTTCAGGCGGGATCCGACAAAATTCTCAAAGCGATGAATCGCAGCCATACTGCCAGCGAGTACCTCGATATCATTGGCCGCGTGCGCGCTGTGCGGCCTGACATCGCCATTTCCGGAGACATGATTGTCGGCTTCCCCGGCGAGACCGACGAAGATTTCGAAGCCACAATGGATATCGTGCGGGCGACCGATTACGCCCAGTGCTACTCCTTCAAATATTCCATGCGACCCGGCACGCCTGGCGCGGAAATGCACAATCAGGTTCCTGAGGCGATCAAGACCGAGCGGCTTGCACGGTTGAAAAACCTGCTCACCCAACAGCAGGCCGCGTTTAACGAATCCTGTATTGGCAAAGTCATCGATGTGTTGCTTGAAAAACCCGGTCGTGAGGCGAACCAGCTGATAGGCCGCTCTCCGTGGTTGCAGAGTGTTGTGGTAGACCGCGGCCTGGGTAATATTGGTGACACAGTTCGCGTTAAAGTCATCACCAACAATCCCAACAGCCTGCTGGCTGAACCCGTGTAGGAAAACGCTCTTTTGAATCAGCCGGAAAGTTTGCCCGCCTTTGTGACCGATCCGCCTTCCCGCGGATCTGCAAAGGGCGCATCGGATATTGTGCATGTTGCCGTTGTGTTTGATGACAATCATCGTGCCCGCGCCCTGTTCGGTCAGTTCGACGAACATCTCGCTATTGTTGAACGGGACCTCCATCTTGAAGCCACGGCACGTGGAAACGAAGTCAATCTTCGCGGGTCCGCTGTGGCGACCGATCAGGCTCGCCGCGTTCTCGACGCGCTTTATGCGCGGCTGGAAGAGGGCGAAGAGGTCCACTCCGGCGACGTCGAGGGCGCCATCAAACAGGCGATCGCAAGCGACGCTCAGATGACCCTTCCGACCATGGAGAAGAAGGGCAAGCTTGCCATGTCGGCCATCTCTACGGCGAAGAAAACCATCCATGCGCGTACACCCACACAGGACGCCTATATCCGCGCCATGGACCGCGCCGAAATGATATTCGGCACCGGTCCCGCCGGCACCGGCAAGACATATCTTGCTGTTGCTTATGCGGCATCGCTTCTGGAGCGCGGTGCCGTGGACCGGATCATTCTATCGCGACCCGCAGTTGAAGCCGGCGAACGTCTTGGCTTTCTGCCCGGTGACATGAAGGAAAAGGTCGATCCCTATTTGCGGCCGCTCTATGATGCGCTGTACGACATGATGCCCGGTGACAAAGTGGAACGTGCCATCACTTCAGGCATAATCGAGATCGCGCCACTCGCTTTCATGCGTGGCCGGACATTGGCCCATGCTGCCGTCATTCTCGACGAGGCGCAAAACACCACGACCATGCAGATGAAGATGTTTCTCACACGTCTTGGCGAAGGCTCTAAGATGATCATCACCGGAGATCCGAGCCAGATCGACCTGCCACCGGGCCAGCGGTCCGGCCTGGTCGACGCGCTCGATATTCTCACACCAGTGGAAGGCATCATTTCGGTCGCTTTTGATGCCGGTGACGTGGTGCGCCACCGGCTGGTCGGACGTATTGTTGCGGCCTATGACAAGGCCGGCAGTGATCGGTCGCAGGCCCGGCCGGACAGCTGAATGATTACCATCGACGTGACGGTCGAGCCGGCAGAAGGCAACGCGGAATACTGGCCCGACAAAACCTTTCTTCAACGGCTCGGCAAAACTGTGATCAGCGCAGCGCTGGCTCATCTTGAAACGCCCTTAGCCGAAGACACCGAAGTCAGCCTCCTGTTTACAGGAGACCGGCAGATCCGGGCCCTCAACAACCAATGGCGGCAGCAGGACAAGGCTACCAATGTGTTGTCTTTTGCCTCCGGTGACGCGGATGGACCGCCGACACCCCTGCTCGGCGATATTGTCCTGGCGTTCGAAACCATTGCGCGAGAAGCCGCTGAACAGGATAAGACCTTCGAAGATCATCTGAGCCATCTGCTTGTTCATGGTTTCTTGCATCTTCTGGGCCATGATCACCTCGATGACACCGAGGCCGGACGTATGGAATCGCTTGAAACCCGCATCCTTGCCGGCCTTGCCATTGCCGATCCCTATTCGGAGACCTAGATTGTTGTCAGTCTATGAGTTGCAACATCGATATTGCGGAAGTTCCAGACACCGATGAATGACCAATCTGCAGCACTTGCCCCGCAAAACGAAGGCGGAACGGGTGATTCGCCGGAACCCTCCCAACCGGAACCAAACAGTCCGGTACCGGAATCCACCGGCCGAGAACTTGTCGTCATTGACCGCGACGAGCGTCAGGAGGGCTGGTTCACGCGCTTCATGATCCGCATGGGTCTGCGCTCCAGGGGATCGTTGCGTGATGATCTGCACGAAGCGCTTTCTGGCGAGGGTGAAGCCGGCGATGTGTTTTCGCCGGAAGAGCGGGCGATGCTGCAAAACATCCTGCGTCTGCGCGAGCGGCGCGTTGAGGATGTCATGGTGCCCCGTGGCGACATCCACGCCGTTGATCTGGAAACCCCGCTTGGTGCCTTGCTTCAGATGTTTGAAGAGACCGGCCATTCGCGTCTGCCTGTTTATTCTGAAAATCTCGATGATCCGCGGGGCATGGTGCTGATTAAGGACCTGCTGCTGCACATGACCAAGCGGGCTGGTACCGGGGCGCGCAAAAAGACCCGCGCCGGGGGCAACGGCGCACATCTCCGCAAACTCGATCTCGAAAAGGTCGACCTGGACCGGTCGCTTTCCGATATGGCTGTGATGCGCAAAGTGCTTTTCGTTCCTCCCTCGATGCTGGCTTCGGACCTGATGGCCCGCATGCAGGCGACACGAACCCAGATGGCTCTGGTGATTGACGAATATGGCGGCACCGACGGGCTCGTTTCTCTGGAAGACATTGTTGAAGAGGTGGTTGGCGAAATCGAAGACGAGCACGACGAAGACGACGACGCAGACCTTCAGATCCGCGAAGACGGAATCGGCATCTGGACAATCGATGCACGTATCGAGCTCGAGAAACTCTCAGAGACCATCGGCGATGATTTCAATCCCGGAGAGCAGCGGGACGACGTCGACACGCTGGGCGGTCTCGTCTTTGCCCTGGCCGGTCACGTGCCGGTGCGGGGAGAGGTGGTTGCCGGCCTTCCGGGTTTTGAATTCCGTGTCCTTGATGCTGATCCAAGGCGCATTCGTCAGGTTCAGGTCGTGCAGATCAGCCTGCGTGACCGCCGCCGAAAATCCGTTGCGAAACCCGCAGCTGAGTAAGACGGCAGGGTCGCTTTCACATTTCTGCTCTGGTCAATCCAGTCTCGGTCTCGCGTGAGGTGTTTCTGCTTCCGGCGCCGTGGGCCTCAGCTCTTGTTTCCATGCCCGCCTGCTTCATTCCGGACGCAGGGCAGAACGACGAGCCATGCGGGAGGGCAAACAGAATGCTTCAAACCAATCGAAACAGGCTCTAAGGTCAAGCAACAGAATCACATGTGGGTGCCAGATGTCGGAGAGTGTTGCAGGTCAGGAAATTGAGCGGCTGATACAGTTGCTTGCTCGCTTGCCAGGTCTTGGCCCGCGTTCTGCGCGGCGGGCGGCACTGCATCTGATCAAGCGCAAGGAATTGCTTATGGAGCCGCTGGCGGGCGCCATGTCGGATGCCGTTGAACGTGTTGGCGTTTGTGGCACTTGCGGCAACATTGACACGATCGATCCCTGCACATTGTGCAGCGATCCGCGCCGCGACCGCAGCACGATCATCGTGGTCGAAGACGTCTCCGATCTGTGGGCGCTGGAGCGCGCCGCAGTGATGAACGCGTCCTATCATGTATTGGGCGGCACGCTATCGCCGCTGGATGGAATTGGCCCCGATGATCTGACCATTGCCGAACTTGTGGATCGCGTGTCCGGGGGTGACGTCAAAGAACTCATCATTGCGGTGAACGCCACCGTCGAAGGCCAGACCACGGCTCACTACATCACCGACCAGCTCAGCGATTTTGCCATCTCGATCTCACGGCTTGCCCACGGAGTTCCGGTTGGTGGCGAGCTGGACTATCTCGATGAGGGCACGCTTTCGGCGGCAATGCGGGCACGCACACAGTTCTGAGCCCGACCGTGACGGTCTCTAGGGCTTGGGTTTTCCAAGCAGCAGCAGCATGGCGCCTCCGGCGATCAGGCCCCAGAACGCTCCCGAAATACCCAACAAAGTCATGCCGGAGGCACTGGCAAGGAACGTGATTGCGGCGGCAGGTCTTGACCTTTCATCCTTGAATGCCGCCAGCGCCGAGGCGCTAAAAGCGGCAATCAGAGCCAGCCCGGCTACAGCCTCAATAAGCACTGCCGGTGCGAGGCTCACAAAGGCGGTGGTCAGTCCGGCAAACAGGCCGAAGATCACGTAGCATATCCCGCACACCACGGCGCCGGTGTAGCGTTTGGCAGGGTCCGGTCCTGCTTCCTCACTGGCCAGCATTGCAGCTGTTATTGCTGCCAGGTTTGTGGCGTGACTGCCAAATGGTGCTCCCAGAATTGAGAATATGCCGGTTGCCGAAAGAAGTGGGCCGTGACGTGGCGAATAGCCATTGGCGCGGAGCACAGCAAGACCGGGAATGTTCTGAGACGCCATGGTGACGATAAACAACGGCAGCGCAATTCCGAGCACCGCGCCGGCACTGAAGCTGGGCATGACAAGAACCGGCTGAGGCACGACCGCCGCCGCGAGCTGGGCCTGCCAGCCAGAGGGAAAGTCTACGCCGAACACGACAACGGCAATGAAAGCCAGCAGCGCGGCGGGAACGCCAAGGTAGCGGTTGATGCGGCCGCCGATGACCCAGGCAATGATGATCGGCAGCCCCAACAGCGGATCAAAGGCGATGGCTTTGAACGGGGCCAGGCAAAGGGTCAGCAGAATGCCAGCCAGCATGGCACTGGCAAGCGATGCCGGAATGGCGGCCACCGCCCGACCAAAGGGGCGCCACAGACCAGACAGGACAATCAGAACTCCGCAGACGAGAAATGCGCCAACTGCCGCCTCAAATCCACCTTCGACCGTTCCGGATATGGCCAGCAGGGCAGATCCAGGGGTCGACCAGGCGACGCTCACCGGCATGCGTGTACGCAGGCTCAAAAAGATACCGCACAAGCCCATAGCAATGCCGGCGGCCATCAGGCCCGACGCCGCCTGGGCATCACTGGCGCCGACCCCCTTCAACCCCTGCAGAACAACGGCGAAGGACGAGGCAAAGCCGACAAAGGCAGCCAGCAATCCGGTAAAGGCGGCTTGCGGGGTCAGATCACGCAACATCGCCCGCCCTGCTTGTGGAATGGGTGCTCGTCATGTGGGGATCTCAATAGTGCGGCGGCCTGGTGTTTTCGTGTGGCCCGCCGCCCGCCTCTTCTACTTCTGTGAGCCGGTCGCGAAGCCGCATGATCGTCTTGGTCAGCCCATCGATCTGCTCCCATTGTTCGCGTACAGTGTCTGACAGGCTTTCAATTTCGGTGGTCTGATGGGCGCAGATCTCCTCCAGATTCTGCAGGCGTTTTTCAACGGTTTCTGAAGTCATGTGGGGTAGCGTCCAGAGCGTCATTGCTGTGCCGAAGTGTGTCAGCACGCTATTCACAAGTCGAGCCTGTTTCGGCTCGAAATCCATCATTACCCGTGGTAGCGTTTCGCATGACAGATACGCTTCTCGCCACTTCAGACACAGCTGCGGCTGCGATTCCACCCGCAATTGAGCTGAGCAACATCAACAAGAGTTTTGGCCTGGTCCACGCCAATAAGAACATCGATCTCATCATCCGGCCGGGCACCATTCACGGAATCATTGGCGAGAACGGCGCCGGAAAATCGACTTTGATGTCGATTCTCTACGGTTTCTATCAGGCCGACAGCGGCTTTATCAAAATGCGGGGCGACCTGATCACCATTCCCGACAGCCAGGCGGCCATTGCTGCAGGCATCGGCATGGTGCACCAGCATTTCATGCTGGTTGATAACTTTACGGTGCTGGAAAACATCATTCTCGGTGCCGAAGGCGGCAACATACTCAACACCGTTGTTCGCAAGGCGCGCGCCGAACTGCTTCGGCTGGAAGAGGAATACGGCCTCAAGGTTGACCCTGATGCCCTGATTGAAGACTTGCCCGTTGGCTTGCAGCAGCGCGTTGAAATCCTCAAGGCGTTGTTCCGGGGTGCCGAAATTCTCATTCTCGATGAACCCACTGGAGTGCTCACTCCTGCCGAGGCAGACCACTTGTTTCGGATTCTCGAGCAGCTGAAAGCGCAGGGCAAAACCATCTTGCTGATTACTCACAAGCTGCGTGAGATCATGGCAATTACCGATGAGGTGTCAGTCATGCGGCGCGGCGAGATGGTGGCGACACGCGAAACAGCAAAGACCAACCCGGAAGAACTCGCAGAGCTCATGGTTGGGCGCCGCGTTTTACTCCGGGTGGACAAGGAAGAAGCCAATCCGGGTGCGACGAGCCTGGAAGTCAAAAACCTTACCGTGCGCGATAGCCGTGGTGTCGACATGGTCAAGGATGTGTCCTTCGATGTGCGCGCCGGCGAAATTGTCGGCATTGCCGGTGTTGCCGGAAATGGCCAGTCGGAACTCATGCAGGCGCTCGCCGGCATGCGCGTTCCGCATGCCGGGACCATCATGCTCGATGGCACGCCGTTGCCGGCAGATCCGGAAAAGCTGCGTCTGCTCGGCGTTGCCCACGTGCCGGAAGATCGTCATCACGAAGGATTGGTCCTGCCGTTTGAAGAAAACGAAAACGCCGCATTGGGCTATCACGGAGATCCAAATTTTGTCTCGGGACCATTTCTTAACATCGATGCTATGCGGGATGATGCAAAAGAGAAGATCGAGAAGTTTGATATTCGTCCGCCCGATTGCCGCTTGAAGACGGCCAATTTTTCAGGCGGCAACCAGCAGAAAATCGTGCTGGCCCGAGAGATGGAGCGGAACCCATCGGTCCTGTTGATCGGGCAGCCGACGCGTGGTGTCGATGTTGGCGCCATTGAGTTCATACACCGACGCATCATCGAAATGCGCGACGCCGGCAAGGCGGTTCTGCTGGTTTCGGTGGAGCTCGATGAAATCCGGGCGTTGGCCGATCGCATATTGGTCATGTTTGATGGCCGCATTGTCGGTGAACGCGCGCCGGAAACGAGCGAGGGCGAGTTGGGCCTGTTGATGGCCGGGGTCAGCGACGAGGATGCGGCAGCTTAGATCTTCGCATTGCGACTGCGCGAAAAGCCGCGAATGAACTGCCTCTGAATGTCGCTTTCCGGCACGATCGCACCCCGTGCGGCACTAACAATTCTCATCGCCTCGTCTGCCTCGACACCATCGATGACCAGCAGGCATGAGGCCAGGGTACCGGCCCGTCCAATTCCGCCGGCGCAATGAGCAAGCACACACTCGCCTGTCTGTAATAGCTTGTGCAGGCGAGCTGCAAAGCCAGGAAATTCACACCCATCCGGCACGCCGAAATCTTCGACAGGGAATTGTTCGAAGGAAATACCCGCCGCAGTCAGCGCAACCGACTCACCTGTCAGATCATGGGCTTGGACCTCCTCCTCCGCCAACAGAGAGACGACGTGATCCACCCCAGCTGCCCGGGCGCTGTTGCACCAGTCAGTGAGTTCCTCGCATTGCGGGCGCGGAGAGATGTAGAGTGTACCCCAGCCGAACACTGCAATCTTGAAAAACGGAGAGCTGGCAGACGTCAAAGTCAGACGGCCGCTTTCATGTTCTCTTCCAGATACAGCGACCGCAATTTGTCGCCTACCGGCCCAGGTTTGCCTGTTCCGACGGTATGGCCATCGATCTCTATGATCGGATTGGTAAAGCCCGAAGCTGATGTGGCGAAGGCTTCATCCGCCTCATAGGCTTCCTGTGGGGAGAACGGTCGCTCCTCGACCTTCATCTGCAACGAGCGTGCACATTCGAGGACTGACCCGCGCGTGATGCCGTGCAAAATGTCATTCGAGAGATTGCGGGTGATGATTGTGCCGTCTTTGACGATATAGGCATTATTCGATGTGCCCTCCGTAACCTGACCATCCTGTACCAACCAGGCATCGTCGGCGCCCCGGGATTTGGCCTCCATCTTGGCCAGCGAGGGATAGAGCAGCTGCACCGTCTTGATATCGCGGCGACCCCACCGCAAATCCTCAACAGTCACGACTTTCAAGCCTTTGGTTTCAACCGCGGTACCCACCACTTGCTTGGTCTGGGTGAACAGGACAATTGTCACCGGCGTGTCTTCCGGCGGGAATGCAAAATCCCGGTCGCCGGGATTGCCGCGCGTGATCTGTAGGTAGATCATGCCTTCCTGCAAATTGTTGCGCTCCACCAGCTCGCGATGAATGGCGAGCATTTTCGCGGTGTCCACGTCAAAACTGATCTTCAGTTCGTCGAGCGAACGCTGCAGCCGATTGATATGTCCGTCAAATCCGATCAGCTTGCCATCGACCACTGTGGTGACTTCGTAGACGCCGTCGGCAAACAGGAAGCCACGGTCAAAGATCGAGATTTTTGCTTCGTTTTCGGGCACATACTCGCCATTCAGGTAAACAATACGCATTATCCCCAAAGCTCCTTTTGCGGCGGGTGAACACCTAAATTGTCAAATCTCAGGGGCGCGGCACGGTCTTGCGCCAACAGCAGCGGTCCGTCGAGATCTGTGTAGGCCACACCTTGAGCAATCAATGTTGCCGGAGCCATAGCCAGTGATGAACCAACCATGCAGCCAACCATTATGTCAAAGCCGGCACGCTCCGCTTCCTGGCGTAGCAACAGCGCCTCGGTGAGGCCGCCGGTCTTATCGAGCTTGATGTTCACCATGTCATATTTGCCGCTCAGACGGGGAAGCGATGCACGGTCATGGCAGGCTTCATCGGCGCAGACCGGGAGCACGCGCTCGATGTCGAGCAGAGCTTCATCATCGTCTGCGGGCAGCGGTTGCTCAACCATCTTTACGCCGAGTCGGATAAGGGCGGGTGCCAGTTCCTGATAAGTCGTGGCGTCCCAGCCTTCGTTTGCATCGATGATGATGTCTGTTTTCGGAGCACCGGCACGGACCGCTTCAAGCCGCGCCATGTCGCCTTCGCCGCCCAGCTTGATCTTCAGCAAGGGGCGGTGGGCATGTTCTGCAGCCTTGGTGCGCATGGTTTCCGGGTCGGCGAGCGACAGCGTATATGCGGTGATTTCTGGGCCGGGTTGCGCAAGCCCGGCCATTTGCCAGGCCCGCTTGCCGTCCCGTTTGGCTTCAAGATCCCAGAAGGCGCAGTCGAGCGCATTGCGCGCTGCACCACTCTTCATATGGTTCTGAAGAATTGTCCGGTCGAGGCCGTTTTTTAAATCGGGCTGAAGGCTGTTGAGGGTGTCGATGACGCCATCGACGGTTTCTCCGTAGCGGGCGTAAGGCACGCTTTCGCCCCAGCCCGTGTGAGTGCCGTCTGACAGCGTAACTGTGACGACGCGTGCCTCGGTGCGCGATCCGCGTGAGATGGTGAACACCTCGGCAAGGGGAAAGACGGTTTCTTCAGCGGTCAGGGTGAGCATGTTCACTTGGCAATCTCAGTCGAGTGCGTCCACAAGCCGGCCGGCGCCGTGGCGGAACGGATCGACCGTCGGCAGGCCCATGCGAGCTTCTGTTTCTGCGCAATAGGCCTTTGCTGCGTCTTCGTCGAGGCCCGCGGTGTTGATGGAAATTCCGACCACCTTGGCGTCGGGGTTGACGACCCGTGCCAGAACAAGCGCGGTATCGCGCAGCTCTTCGAGGCCTGGCTGTTGGTATTCGGGCAGGCCGCGCATATGTTTGCGCGTTGGTTCGTGGCAAAGAATGAGGGCATCGGGCTGACCACCGTGGACCAGCGCCAGCGTCACGCCCGAATAGGAAGCGTGGTACAGACTGCCCTGTCCTTCGATCAGGTCCCAGTGGTCGTCGTCATTGTCGGGTGTTAGAAATTCGATCGATCCGGCCATGAAGTCGGCAATCACAGCATCGAGCGGCACGCCCTCTCCTGTGATCAAAATGCCGGTCTGACCAGTCGCACGAAATGAGGCTTTCATGCCCCGGGCGCGCATTTCCTTCTCCATGCAAAGCGCGGTGTACATTTTTCCGACCGAGCAATCGGTACCGACGGCAAGACAACGCTTGCCGCTGCGTTTTTGACCATTGGCGATGGGATAGCGGACACTTGGAATGCGGACATCGTGCAGCGAACGGCCGTTTTGATCGGCAACCAGGACGAGGTCCTGCTCCTCATGCAGCAGATTGTGCAGGCCGGATGCCAGATCAAGTCCGGCCACCAGCGCCTCTTTCAGAACCGCACGCCAAAGGTCGGATATATAGCCACCGCGGTTGGCCACACCAATGACCATGGTTTTTGCTCCACGGGCAATGGCTTCTTCGATGGTCAGATCTTCCAGTCCCATGTCGGCTTTGCAGCCTTCGAGCCGCAACTGCCCCACACAATGCTCGGGGCGCCAGTCCTTGATGCCCTGCGCAACCTTGGCCGCCAGTGGATCGGCCGCGTCTCCCAAGAACAGCAAATAGGGTGTTTCAATCATTGTTTTGCTCCGAGCCGTTTTTTCGAGCGGACATTGATTATTTAGACGCCGGGATGCAATCGAAATATCGGCTGGATTCAGGCGCTTTCTGAATTTGGACTCAATCCGCTGTTGTCGAAGCAAAAGGGGTCACTTCTTTTCGAGCAGAAGCGTTGTGCCCTTTTTCATTTTTTCCTGAATGCCGCCGGACAGTTTGGCCAGGAACCACGGCAGGTCGAGTTCGATGCGCACGTTGCTGTCGCTCACGGTCAGGTTGCCGGTAATGGTCTGCCCCATGGCACCGGCAGTAAACGCCATCCGGTCACCGTGCCAGTTTTGTTCCATGTTGACGCTGTTGCCGGCAATCTGTTGCTGAACTTTCCCGAATCCCTCATCGATTCTTTGCCGGGCCTCCTCACGCGTCAGCTTGTGGGGAACATTGACGCTAATTTTTTCAGCCATGGGAATCCTCCAGAATCGGTTTGCCTCGCTGCTATGTAAGTGGTTCGGGTGGGATTGCCACTTGGGCAGGCGGTCACAGCGGCCGTTCCGAACTCAATCCCGAAACGGGGTTGCGCATTCTCGTTGTTGCACCCTAAGCTTCGCCTGGAAAAATTGCTTGTCGATCGTGTTCATTCAATGTGATCGGGCGTACCGGGAGGAACTATTTTTGTCGAAGGTTGAGATTGAGGTAAATGGTCGTTTGACTGTTGGCGATGTTGAGGACCGTCTTTTGCTTGTTGATTATCTGCGCGAGGATCGTGGACTGACTGGCACGCATGTTGGTTGTGATACGTCTCAGTGTGGAGCTTGTGTTGTTCATGTTGATGGCCAGGCTGTTAAGGCTTGCACGATGCTTGCGGTTCAGGCTGACGGTTCGGTTGTTAAGACGATTGAGGGCCTGGCTGGTGATGGCGAGCTTCATCCGATGCAGGTTGCGTTTCATGAGCATCATGGATTGCAGTGCGGATTTTGCACGCCCGGGATGATCATGTCTGCGGTTGATATGGTGAACCGTCTTGGTCCCAGGCTTGATGAGAAGACGATCCGTTCTGAGCTTGAGGGCAACATCTGCCGCTGCACGGGCTATCATAACATTGTCAAGTCGATTGCTGCGGGCGCCAGGGCGATGGGCAAGGGAATGAAGAAGGCGGCTGAGTAAGGGGTGTTTGGCAGTGTGACTGCTGAGGGATCGCGGGAGCGGTTTTCCACCCGGACGCCACAGCGGTTGTTCCGTTTTGATTTTGGTTGTGCCGGGTATCTCAAACAAGCCGGTTAAAGCCACTGCCGGTGTTGAGGGCGGTTGGTAAAAGGAATGCAGGAGGAGAACGAAATGGGCATTGAAGGCATTGGCGCGCGTGTGCTGCGCAAGGAAGACAAACGGTTCATCACGGGCAAGGGCCGTTATACGGATGACCACAAGGTTGTGGGTCAGCATTATGCTGCCTTTGTGCGTTCTCCCCATGCTCATGCGAAGATCCGCAAGATCGGCACGCGCAATGCGCTGAAGATGCCCGGTGTTGCGGGTATTTTTGATGGCAAGCAGCTGACCAGCGACGGGATTGGCAACATTATTTGCGGATGGATGGTTCATTCCAAGGACGGTTCTCCGATGAACATGGGGGCCTGGTCGGCGCTTGCCACGGAATATGTGCGCTATGTTGGGGATGCGGTTGCGGTTGTGATTGCCGAGACCCAGGCACAGGCGCAGGCAGCGGCAGAGGCCGTTGATGTTGACTACAAGGTTTTGAAGGCTGTTGTCAGTGCGGAAGATGCGCTGGCTGATGGCATGCCTCAGATTCATCCTGAGGCTAAGAACAACATCATCTATGACTGGGAGATTGGCGACGAGGCGGCGACCGATGCTGCGTTTGCGCGGGCCGCCAATGTGGTTGAGATCGATGTCCGCAACAACCGGCTGTCTCCCAATCCGATGGAGCCGCGCTCGGCGCTTGCTCAGTATGACGAGGCGGAAGACCACTATACATTGCATACCACTTCGCAGAACCCGCATGTTGCGCGTCTTGTTCTGTCGGCGTTTTATCAGGTTGCACCGGAACACAAGCTGCGTGTGATTGCCCCGGATGTGGGCGGTGGCTTTGGCGCCAAGATCTATATTTATCCCGAAGAGATTGTGTGTTTGTGGGCGGCGAAGAAGGCCGGCGTTGCGGCGATCAAGTGGACGGCGGACCGGGGCGAGGCGTTTGTCACTGACGCGCATGCGCGCGATCATGTAACGACGGCGAAGATGGCCTTTGATGCCAACAACAAGATCATCGGCTTCAAGGTCGACACGATTGCCAATCTTGGCGCCTATATGTCGCTGTTCTCTTCGTCGGTCCCGACCTATCTGTATGCGACGCTTCTGTCGGGCCAGTACAACATTGAGAACATCCACTGCAACGTGAAAGCGGTCTACACCAACACGGTTCCGGTTGATGCCTATCGCGGTGCGGGGCGTCCCGAGGCGACGTTTCTTGTGGAACGGATGATGACGACGGCGGCACGCCAGATGGGCCTTGACCCTGCCGAATTGCGGCGCGCCAACTTCATTCAGGAGTTCCCGCACCAGACGCCGGTGATCATGTGTTATGACGCGGGCGACTTCGGGGTATCGCTGGATGCAGCGCTTGCTGCCTCGGACTATGCCAACTTCGAGAAGCGGCGCAAGAAGTCGCAACGCAAGGGGATGCTGCGCGGCATCGGCATGAGCTGTTACATTGAGGCCTGTGGCATTGCACCATCTGCAGCGGTTGGTTCACTGGGCGCCGGTGTTGGTCTTTGGGAGAGTGCGGAAGTGCGGGTCAACCCGGTTGGCACGGTAGAGGTGCTGACGGGTTCCCACAGCCACGGCCAGGGCCATGAGACGACGTTTGCGCAACTGGTGTCGGACCGTTTTGGACTGCCGGGCGAGAACGTCCAGATTGTCCATGGCGATACCGACAAGGTTCAGTTCGGCATGGGGACTTACGGGTCTCGTTCCGGCGCGGTTGGCATGTCTGCCATCGTCAAGGCGCTCGACAAGGTCGAGACCAAAGCCAAGAAGATCGCTGCTCACCTGCTGGAGGCCTCGGAAGGTGACATCGAGATCAAGGATGGCGAAGTCATGGTCAAGGGCACTGACAGGAAGCTCGGCTGGCACGAGGTCTGTCTGTCGGCCTACACGGCCCACAACCTGCCTGAGGGCATGGAGCCGGGTCTGAAGGAAGGCGCGTTCTACGATCCTTCGAACTTCACCTTCCCTTCCGGTTGTTACATCTGCGAGGTGGAGGTTGATCCGGCGACCGGCACAACGACGATTGAGCAGTTTGTGGCGGCCGATGACTTTGGCAAGATCATCAATCCGATGATCGTTGAAGGTCAGGTCCATGGCGGCATCACCCAGGGCATCGGTCAGGCGCTGCTGGAACATGCGGTCTATGACGATGACGGCCAGCTGCTGTCGGCTTCCTACATGGATTACACGATGCCCCGGGCCGATGATCTGCCGAGCTTTGAAGTGTCCACGTCAGAGACGCTGTGCCCGGGCAACCCGCTCGGCATCAAGGGCTGCGGCGAGGCCGGAGCCATTGGTTCACCACCGGCCGTGATCAACGCGATTACCGATGCGATTGGCAATAACAACCTGTCCATGCCGGCCTCACCACAAAATGTGTGGGCCGCGGTTCAGGCTGCAGAGTAGAAGGAAACCAGCATGTACGAAACATCCTATCACCGCGCCAGGGACGCCGCCGATGCGGTCCGCACACTGCGCGCTGCCGATGACGGCAAATACCTCTCCGGCGGCATGACCTTGCTGCCAACCATGAAACAGCGTCTCGCGGCGCCCTCCGATCTCATCGACCTGACCCATATCAAGGACATGAACAAGATCGAGGTGAAGCGAAGGGAAGTCACGATCGGCGCTACAGCCACCCATGCGCAAGTGGCGTCCAGCGCACGGCTGGCAAAGGTCTGCCCGTCGCTGTGCGCGCTGGCATCGCATATCGGCGATCCCCATGTGCGCAATCGCGGCACCATAGGCGGCTCGATTGCCAATAACGACCCGGCAGCCGACTATCCCGCCGCCATGATGGCTCTGGGCGCAACCATCGTCACCAACAAGCGTAAGGTGAAGGCCGATAAGTTCTTCACCGGCATGTTTGATACAGCCCTGGCCGAGGACGAGTTCGTCAAGGCGGTCACCTTCACGGCCCCCAAAAGCGGCGCCTATGCCAAGTTCCCCAACCCGGCCTCACGCTACGCCATGGCCGGTGTCTATGTGGCCGACCACGGCAAGGACGGCGTGCGTGTTGCCGTCACCGGAGCCTCCTCCGGAGGGGTCTACCGTGCCAAAGACATGGAAAAGGCATTGGCAAAAAGCTTCAGCGCAGATGCCCTCGACGCCTGCACCGTCGATGAAAGCGACATGCTCGCCGATATCCATGCCACAGCACCCTATCGAGCCAACCTCGTTAAAGTCATGGCCAAACGCGCAACAACAGCTGCCGCAGACTGAACAAAACGAAAAAAACAAAAA
>CALIOE010000146.1 GCA_938044775.1 uncultured Rhizobiaceae group bacterium | reverse complement strand
TTCTTTCCATTCACAAACTACTATCAGGTCAGCACACAATGGCTTGACTACTATCTACGGATTCTTGGATTCAGGATAATAGATGTTGAATATGTCGATCCGGTTTATCCCGATTATGATGGCAAGCATCTTTCACGCGTTGCGATTACTTGCATTCTGGACCAGGACAGCCTGCTTGAACCTGACGATGGATGGGGTGCCCTCGGGCTTGTTCGCAATGAACTGGAAGAATTCGGCAGAATTGAACCCAGCAGGCCGATCGATCTGCTGTCCCGGGTGTGCCCCGCCAGATATCAACGCGACCTGTACTATGAAAATTTGCCTGTTCGTTCCCTGCGGCTGACAGATACGGTCAGAGCCAAGAAAGGGCTGAAACTGGACAGGTCGCAGTGTCGGGTCCGTCTGGACGATAGTATCGTTCCTCTCGGCAGACGCCTGAAGAACCGATTGTCCCGCTCTGCCCGAAAATGTGACTAGTCACCCGTTGCTGTTCGAACAATGGTTTTCAAGGGCGGGCAAAAACCCATCTCAGCTTTCATCCTTTCTCGAGTCCAAACAGCTCCTTGATTTAGGTCAATTGCAAATGCCGAACGACAGGTATGCGCGATCTCTCAGGAGGATGCATACGCTCCTAAGGAGACTCAGAATGTCAATTTCGCCAACGCTCTTTATCTGCCTGTTTTTTGCCGGATTCGGAATTTTTCTGGCCGGTGTCGGTGTCGTCTGGTGGGTATCGCTTCAAGCAAAGCTTCTTAGCGATAAGCCAGCCTCGTAATGGCACTCCGTCAACAGCACCCGAACGAAGTTTTTTTGGCGCCTCTCAGACACGAAGCCGACATTCTGACAGCACCCTCTCAGCTGTAGAGCCGGCCCTGATCTGCTCTGGTCTGCTCAGATCTGCTCTGGCGGGGAAACGATCAGCATGTATTGTTTTGTCGGGCGCCACGCACGCGGGGTGACGATGCGGGCTTTCGATCACAGCCCGCCACCGTGTATCAGGAGAAGGTAAACTCGAAGTCGCTCGAGCTCAAATCTGAGATGTGGACGTTTTCGATGGTGAAGCTCTGATTGGTGCCGAGATCGACAAGAGTATCACCATTGACGTCGACAGATGCCGCCAGGACCGCGTCGAACCCGGCAATGTTTCTCAGCACAATCCGGTCTTCGCCCTGTGCAAAGTCCGTAATGACGTCCCCATCACCAAAATAGCCAATCTGGAAAAACGTGTCGGCGCCGATGCCACCTGAGAGAACATCAGCGCCTGGCCCGCCATAGAGATGGTCGTTGCCGACATCACCCATCAGTGTGTCGTTGTGAAGACTGCCGTAAAGGACGTCATTGTCACCGCCTCCGGCGAGAAAGTCATTGTGCTTTCCACCATAGAGAAAGTCGTCACCAGATCCGCCAAACAATGAATCATCGTGCACATTGCCATGGATGACATCGTTATTGGCGCCACCAAATAGAAAATCCTGTCCGTCAAGACCGAAGAAGAGATCGTTGCCGGTACCGCCGTAGGCCACATCGTCGCCACCGCCAAGTTCGAAATAGTCATCGCCGGCGTCACCATGAAAGTTTTCCATACCCGTGCCGCCGTAGAAGCTGTCATTGCCGTCACCGCCGTGAATGTTCTCAGTAATCGAGTTCGCGGAGAAGTTCCGGAAGACATCGTCTCCGCCCTCCATCCAGATTTCGCCGCCGATAACGCTGTCCGGCCCGATATTCCAGAATACTTCTTCGCCGTCGCTGCCGCGGAAAGCGTTCAAACCTGACAGGATTCCGTGGTTCTGAATGAGCATACCTGTTTCAGTGCCCTCCAATATGCTGACGGCGGCGCCGGTATTGCCCTGCGTCACAATTGATCCGTTGTTGACGAATGAAGCGCCTGAACTCGACATCCGGACGCCATCATCCTCCTCGGCGATGATTGACCCATTGTTGGTGAAGCTGCCGCCGGAGCCGTAAAACCGAACACCTGTTACTTGTCCTGCAATCAGACCGTCATTCACGAATGTCAGATTGTTGTTACCAACGGCGGTCGTCACTCCCGCCAAATGGCCGGTGATTGTTCCCGTTGAGGAGTTGAAGATGGAAATATTGTCTCCGGTCAGATTTATCCTCACACCGTGGGTTTCGAAGCTGTTGATCAGACCATGATTTATCAGTGAGCTGTCGTTGATTTGATTGAGCCAGATCCCATTTCCCAGTGCTTCGATTTCGCCGGTTGCCTCAACAATGAATTCATGCCCGGCCCCACCCTGAAAATACATTGCGTCGCTGTTCGCTGACCGGACCGTGCCGCTGATGAAGAATGTGACGTTGTTGGTCGGATCACCGATGTCGGAGATTGCGTCCGACGCCGGAATCTCTTCCGTGCTCTCAATGGTGACACCCTCCAACAAATGATAAGTGGTGTCGTCATGGGGCCAGAATTGAGTGCCCGGACCGATCAGATCTTCGGTAATGTCAACCATCAAAAACTCTCCTCTTTCGCAGAACCAGGTGCTGCTCAAAACACAGAGGAGGCTTCAGCACGATTTGAGCAATCACACGTCACCCCTACGGGAGGGGATAATGAGGTCCGTTCAGAAAAAATCAGGTGAAGGTGAACTCGAAGTCGCTGGACACCAGATCGTCCACCAGTATTCCCTCAATCGTGAAGCTCCGGTTGGTGCCGAAGTCGATGAAGGTATCACCATTGA
>CALIOE010000145.1 GCA_938044775.1 uncultured Rhizobiaceae group bacterium | reverse complement strand
ATAGATGATGACCTGGTCGTTGATCTTTGGTGTGTGTGCGGCGACAACGCCGAGGTCGCCCGGTGAGATGTTGATGGCCTGACATGGAATCTCAAGTCTGCTGGCCAGCATGCAACGCCCGAACACAGCAATAGGCACCCGTTCCCAGGCGCGGCGGTCTTCACCGGCATAGGGACTAGATTGAGATGTGGTCTGCGTCTGCTGCATGGAACGATGTCATTTATCCGAAAACCCAGTGCACACTAAATGTATCTTGGTTAACGAACTGTATTGACAGCGTGTAATTCTGTTCTTGTTTCTAAATTTTTGCACAAACTTGGTGAACCGGGCACCGTGAAGTTTGTCCACAAGTCTAATCGCGCCCTCCGTCGAAGACGGTCAGATGGCCAACCTTCCGGATGCCGGTCTCCTGAAAGTCTCCGCCATCCAATTCGGGCGCGATGGCCTGATTGCGGTTCTCTTTGAACAAGGCTGGGGGTGTTACAGCAACACCACCGTGCTCGCGGACCAGTTTTTCTGGCATTTCAAATGGCCAATTGGCCTTGAACGAGTTTTTCTCCCACGGCCGAATGACGCGTACGCTCTTGATGCGCTGGGACACCAACGGGATCATACCCAGCCAGCCGGGTCTGCTTTCAGGAACGCATATGCCAACGGTTCGCGAGTTTGCAACACCGTTATGCATCAAGGGCATCAGCAGGGTTTCAAGATTAATTGCATGTCCCTGAGCAGTATGCGCCTGCGTACAGAGCAGAACGAGATAATCGTCCCGCCCCATATTTGCCACCCAGTTATTCGCGAGCTTGCGGTCGATTGGGACAAAAGTGTTGCTGAACGTTTCGCGTTTCAACTCGCGTCCAAACATTGCACACAGTCGCGTCCCGGCCAGTCGGTAGTTGCTGGCGTTGTCTCCTTCCTGGAGAATAAACATGTCGCCCAGAAGGTGACGGCAGGCAGCCGGTTGAATGTCGCTGCGCTCTGGCCAGCGGAACTGTCCTGAAGTGTCGCTGTCTTGATTGCTGGAAGAGAACAACTCCATCCAGTATGAGAGCATCGCTTTTGTGTTGTTATGGCGCATGTAAAACCGGCCTGTCCTGTTTCTAGCGTACCGAGCGAGGAAGCATCCCGAAACGGAACACAATCCACGCGCTTTCGTGGTTATGACGCTTGCTGTGCAGGCTGCGTGCCAAGACAAAGGGGGGAATGCCGGAAAGCGGCAGGACAAAAATTTATGGAAATTAACCTTATAAGAAGGCTTCAATTGCGCCTTGGCCGGTAAGATGTCATTAAGGGTTTCTTCTCCACGGAGCGTTGATTAGTCCCGATGCTCCAGCGAATTCAGAAACGGCCTTCGGATCGTTTTACTTCGGATCTGGCACCATTTTACCGTGTAGGGACGGGATCTTGGGGAGCCGACCAATAAGCCCGGTGCAACGCACCGGGCTTTTTTTTGTCCCGCTGATACAATTGTGTTCGCGTCGGTTATTGTGGCGACGAAACACCGCTTTACGATTGACCAAGACATTGAACCAAAACTCTGGAACCGGCTCTGATCCTCAAGAAGGTCGTGAACCAAATTATGCGCCGTCGGAAAACCCGCCAGCCCTGAACATCCCGGGCGTCGTACTTGCTCTGGCTGTCATAATTCTGGCGGTCCATGCGATCGCGACCCTGATCCTGTCACCCGAGAGCTACTATTGGCTGATCGCCGCCTTCGCTTTCATACCTGCCACGATGACACTGCCCGATTCGGATCTTGTCCTACCTGCGGCCCGGTTCTGGAGCCCCGTAACCCATGGTTTTTTGCATGGTGATTGGACCCATGCCCTCGTTAATCTGGTCTGGCTCTCGGCTTTTGGCAGTGCCGTTGCGCGAAGGTTTGGTACCGGGCGGTTTCTTTTATTTATGGCGTTAGCCACGGTTTGCGGCGCGGCCGCGCACTATGTGTTTCATGCCGAAAGCCTGTCTCCGGTCATCGGCGCTTCCGGCGCAGTTTCAGCCTGCATGGGGGCCGCCGCCCGGTTCGCGTTCCTACCTGGCGCCCTGCGGACCGCAAATAGTGAAACACAGCCCGCGCTGAGTCTTGTTCAGAGTCTCAGCAACCGGGGCATTATGACATTTGTTCTCATCTGGTTCGGTTTGAACTGGCTCTTTGGGGCAGGATTTCTGGCAATACCAGGCGTAGAAGCACAGATAGCCTGGGAGGCGCATATGGGCGGTTTTTTGTTCGGATTGCTGTCGTTTGGGCTATTTGACCCAACGCGACGTTCAGACTTCGAGGCGGACTGGCGTGGCGAGTGAGGCAAGTCGGTCCATTTCCCTCATGGCCGCTTCACGGCCCAGGGCGATCAGTTCGTCGGCGCGATGAAATTCTGCCATTCCGATATCTCCGACCGCGGGCCTGATGGAAAGATCGGGCGGATCGCCGGCGAGGCGAGATCGGGCAATGCGGTCCTGGATGATGTTGAAGGCTTCGACCATCACGCTCGTGACACCCATGGCTTTGCCCATCTTGGCAAATGTCTTGGACTCAATTTCTGGTGGTTGCGGTGTTGCCGGTTGCGGGTCTTCTCCGTTGCCGTTTTCAGATGAGAAATCGCGAACAACAGTACCACGACCAAAGACATCAGATGACAGGTTAACGGCCACCACGGCGTCGGCCTCGAATGCGCGGCAAACAGGAACCGGAACCGGATTTACCAGGGCTCCGTCTACGAGCAGCCGATTGCTGAGCATGACCGGTTCAAAAATTCCGGGCAGGGCGTAAGATGCACGCACCGCGTCAATGATCGGGCCCTTCGACAGCCAGATTTCATGACCGGTCTTGATCTCGGTTGCGACACATACCATCGGGTGCGACAGGTTTTCCAACCGCATATTGCCGAGATGCTCTTCCATGCGTTCGGCAAGACGGTGACCAGAGATCAGTCCGCTGCTTCTGAGGCTGAAGTCAAGAAATCCAAGTATGCGGCGCGGTGTCAGACTGAGTGCAAATTCTTCCAACTCGTCGAGCTTTCCGGCCAGGTAACACGAGCCTACCAGTGCGCCGATGGAGGTGCCGGCAATCATTTTTACGGGAACGCCGGATTCATCCAGTGCGCGCAGGACACCGATGTGAGACCAGCCGCGGGCGGCTCCGCCACCGAGTGCAAGAGCGATGCCGTTTCTATCGCCTGGTGTTGACGCGTCTCCGTGACCGGGATGCAGGTCGACGCAGCTTCCGTTCGAATTCTCAACTGGGGTGTCGACGATGGGCTCCACAGGAATAGACTGCTGGCCGGCCGGCGCCCGGGCCGCAGAAGCCCTGCCAGAAGATCCTCCAATCTTGAGCGTCGAAAACAACACGTCGTTTCACCTTCCTTGTGAGCACAAAGTCTGATGCAAATGTTTCACTAAATTATGAAACCACCATCAGGCTTTTATTCACCATAAATGTCAGCGGGATCGAACATGGGTTTTGAACCGTTGTCTTCGAGAACAACCCCGTCATCGTTCAGGACCAGTTTTCGATAGAAGCATGATCTCTGTCCCGTATGGCAGGCAGCTCCCTTGCCCTGCGGCCGGGCTGCTACCCATAACGCATCCTGGTCGCAATCTATGTGAATGTCAGTGATCTTCATCACATTGCCCGACGTCCCACCCTTGTGCCAGATTTCCTGGCGCGAGCGGCTCCAGAAATGGGCCTCGCCGGTCTCCAGACTCAACAACAATGCCGCTTTGTTCATGTAGGCGACCATGAGGGCTTCGCCAGTGTCGGCGTCGGACACAAAAGCTGGAATCAGACCGTTGTCGTCGAAACGGGGCAGAAACCTGGTTCCAGTCTCGACGTCTTTCTTCGATGGATTATGTGCGGCCATAGCCAACTGATGCCTTAGTCGCGGATGTTGATCTGCGTCATGAAGCTCAACTGCTCTTGCGGATCATCCTTGAACGCGCCTGTGAACGTGCTGGTCAGCGTGGTCGACCCCTGCTTGCGAACACCGCGCATGGCCATACACATGTGTTCAGCCTCGATCGTTACAGCGACGCCGCGTGGCTCGAGGACCTGTTGAATTTCGTGGGCGATTTGAGCGGTCATGCTCTCCTGAGTCTGAAGCCTTTTGGCAAAGATGTCGACAACCCGTGCAATCTTGGAAAGGCCCAGCACACGGCCATCGGGTAGGTAGCCCACATGGGCCTTTCCGATGATCGGAACCATGTGGTGTTCGCAGTGCGAGTGAAACGGTATGTCACGAACAATGACCATGTCGTTGTAACCCGCAACCTCCTCGAAGGTCCGTCCCAGAAGCTCGACGGCATCTTCGGAATAGCCGCCAAACATTTCTTCATAGGCCTTGACCACCCGCTTTGGCGTGTCGATCAGTCCTTCGCGATCGGGATTGTCACCCGTCCACAGCAGAAGCGTCTTTACTGCGGCCTCGGCTTCTTCACGCGTCGGGCGTTTCGCAGGGGTTTTTGATGCAGCCTCGTCCTTTTCTAAGTCGAGGGCGTCTTTGTCTACGATTTGGTCCATTGGGTTCCTGCCAGTTTGGAGGCTTAATCATATCTGTGAAGAAACCATCCAAGCCTGACACCCGACTGCGATACGACGCATGGCGAACGTGTTTGGCTTGTTTGGGTTCCGGGGCCCATTCGCGGGCACGGTGACCTTTCAGCCCGAAAGTAACGCGTTTTTCGTTTGATTACTGTTCGAGCCAATCCCAATATAGTGTACGAGCAAACGGTGTCAAGCACTTTTGGTGCGTCAAACTGATCAACTTAGTTTGTGCTGATGGCATTCAAATTGGATATTCGCATGGCGATCAACGATATCTACAACAGCAAAATACTCGAATATGCTGGAAACATTGGCCGTATTGGCCGGCTGGAAGCACCCGATGGGACCGCGAAGGCGCATTCCAAGCTCTGCGGATCAACTGTGAGTGTCGATGTCAAAATCGAGGGCGACACCGTGACAGACTATGCTCACGACGTAAAAGCGTGTGCCTTGGGCCAGGCTTCGGCGTCAATTCTTGCCAGCAGGGCTGTTGGCGCAACATTTGAAGAGCTGCGCCAGGCCAGAACCGAGATGACAGCGATGCTAAAGGAAGGCGGCCCACCGCCAACCGGCCGATTTGAAGAGCTTAAATTTCTTGAGCCCGTTCGGGATTATCGTGCCCGTCATGCATCGACCCTGCTTGCGCTGGACGCCGTGGTTGAAGCCGTCGAAATGGCGGAAGGTGAACGAGGCAGCCGGGGCAAGAAAGCTGCCGGCAACCTCAGCCCGGCCTGATGAAACCGGATCCGGCATCCCCTTATAGCCGCAACTACCAAGGAGATTGGCCGCGCACGCCCGGCCGGGTGATCGGCACAGGTGCCGTGCGCTTATACCAGCTGACATTGTCAGGCTTTATTGGCAATTCCTGTCGCCACATACCGACATGTTCTGAATATGCCTTCGAAGCAATCGCACGTTATGGCCTGATGCGCGGTGGATGGATGGCGGCCCGGCGGATTGCACGCTGCAATCCGTGGAGCAAACTGGGCGGCACTCACGGGCATGATCCCGTCCCCTAGATGGGGTGAGGCGCCCAAAGCAAGAATGCGCTTTGGACGCCAGCTCGTGTTTTGGTCCACGGCACAGGGCCGCTGCTCCTCAGCGCCAGACCAACAGGCTGTGTGGCGATGCACGCAGGATCATGTGTCGTTGCGCGGAATGCGCAACACCATGCCCGCAGAAATCACATTGGCATCCGGTACGATGTGCTGATTGGCTTGCTGGATGACCGTGAACATAGACGAATCGCCGTACTCATCCTGTGCAATTGCAGACAAGGTATCTCCTGAAACCACGGTGCGGTTTCGGTAGCCTGTGTATCCGGGCAGAATCAGTGGTCCATAGAGCACGGAAAGCGTCACAGAGGGTGGCGGACCGCCGTCACCACCTGCGGTATCATCGGCTATCGTGAGAAACAGGCGTGAAAGCTTGAATGCGTTGTCGTCCGGTACGACGACCTGTCCCTGAAATTGCCTAAGCGCAAGCGATCCGGCATTGACGAAACTGTCGAGCTGATCATGGCCCTCTGTCAGCGTGACTGACAAAGTGCCCTCAAATCCGACTCCGGTGCCGGCAATCAGAATTTCCTTGCCGACAAGATCGAACGGCGCGGGCTGTTGAATATTGATGTTCATCTAAATTCTCCCTGGTTGTGGAGCCCCCGGGATAACTTCGTTTGCGAAGCCGGGATGTGCAATACCCCACAATACCTTATCAGATGACCGGTCATTGACACCAATCCGATGCCATTTGACGGGCTTTCCCGCATCGTCTAAACGGCTTGCATAAATCAACCACCCGCTTCGTTTGCGGGACTGGATAGAGGAGCATACCCAAATGGCGAACGCCACATCCCCCCAATTGCAACTTGAGTTTCCCGACTCAACGGTTCGAGAGTTCGAGCCCGGGACTTCGGGAGCCGACATTGCAGCTGGCATTTCCAGGTCACTGGCCAAAAAATCCGTTGCCTATGTCCTAAATGGTGACTTGAAGGACCTGTCAGAACCTATTCTGAATTCAGGCACAATAGAAATCGTGACTCGTGAAGATGAGCGCGCGCTCGAACTGATTCGACACGATTGCGCACATGTCCTCGCGGAAGCCGTTCAGGCCCTTTGGCCCGACACAAAAGTGACAATTGGGCCGGTCATCGAGAATGGATTCTATTACGATTTCGACAGGGATCAGCCTTTCACACCCGAGGATCTGGCAACCATCGAAAAGAAGATGGCGCAGATCATTCAGCAAAATGAACCCTTTGCCAAGGAAGTCTGGAGCCGGGAAAAGGCGAAAGAGTACTTTGCAGCCCAAGGCGAGAGCTACAAAGTTGAGCTCGTTGATATGATCCCGGAAGGGGAAGACGTCAAAGTTTACAGGCAGGGTGAGTGGCTGGATTTGTGCCGGGGGCCGCATATGCCTTCAACCGGCCTGGTTGGTCGAGCGTTCAAATTGATGAACGTTGCCGGCGCCTATTGGCGTGGTGACAGCGACAATCAAATGCTGTCGCGGATTTATGGCACCGCCTGGGCTGACGAAAAGCAGCTTAAGAATTATCTGCACATGCTGGAGGAGGCGCAAAAGCGCGACCACCGCAAGCTGGGTCGGGAAATGGACCTGTTTCATTTTCAGGAAGAGGGCCCCGGCGTTGTGTTCTGGCACGCTAAAGGTTGGAAGGTCTTTCAAAACCTCGTCAATTACATGCGCCGCCGGATTGACGAGCACGGCTATGACGAGGTCAACGCTCCTCAGATTCTGGACAAGGCGTTGTGGCAGATGTCCGGTCATTGGGACTGGTATCGCGAGAACATGTTCACCACAGTGACCGAGGACGACCGCGAGTTTGCCATCAAACCGATGAATTGCCCCGGTCATGTTCAGATCTTCAAGAACGGCCTGAGGTCGTACCGTGAACTCCCGGTCAAGATGGCCGAGTTTGGCAACGTGCATCGTTATGAACCATCCGGAGCGCTGCATGGGCTCATGCGTGTCCGTGGATTCACCCAGGATGATGCTCACGTGTTCTGCACTCCCGAGCAATTGGAGGCTGAGTGTCTGCGCATCAACGATCTTATCCTGACGACCTATTCTGATTTTGATTTCGGTGACATCGTTGTCAAACTGTCGACACGACCGGAGAAGCGTGTTGGTTCGGACGAAGGCTGGGATCGGGCAGAATCGATTATGCAGTCGGTTCTGAACAAGATTGAAGCCGATTCCGATGGCCGCATAAAAACCGAACTGAATCCGGGTGAGGGCGCATTTTATGGCCCCAAGTTCGAATACGTTCTGCGGGACGCGATCGGTCGTGACTGGCAATGTGGAACGACCCAGGTTGATTTTGCCCTGCCAGAGCGCTTTGGAGCATTCTACATCGACCAGAACTCCGACAAGCAGGAGCCGGTCATGGTTCACCGGGCCATTTGTGGGTCCATGGAACGCTTTATCGGCATTCTGATCGAGCATTTCGCCGGTCATCTGCCGCTATGGCTGTCACCCGTTCAAGCGGTGGTGGCGACCATTACCAGTGAAGCGGATCCCTTTGGCGAGAAGGTCGCTGAAGCGTTGCGTGACGCGGGCCTGAATGTGGAAACGGACTTCCGGAACGAAAAGATCAACTACAAAGTGCGTGAGCATTCTCTTGCAAAGGTGCCGGCAATAATTGCTGTTGGTGCCCGCGAAGCAGAGGAGGGGACTGTCAGCATTCGCCGGTTGGGTTCGAAGCACCAGACCTCGATGAGTCTGGAAGAAGCCGTGGCGTCGCTTGTGGAAGAGGCTGTACCGCCGGATGTGCGTCGAAAAAGGGACGCAAAGAAAGCCGCTGAAAGCTAATCTTAAGCGGCACTAGTTGAGCAGAATTTCGACATTCTCTGCGATGCCCGGCTTGATCGCAAACGACTTGCGATAGGCCTTGGCACCGTTGCGGACTGATGCCTCATATGTGCCCTCTGCCAAAACCAGGGATGGGGCGACACTGGTGCTTTCAAACACTTTTTCACCATCCTGGGTCAAAATGGTCCAGGCTGTATTCGCGACGGGATCGCCGCCCGCACTGGACACCAGTTTCAAAGTCACCGGGGCGGCACGGTGCTGTAGGATCGATTCTGTTACCTCTCCGGCCTTGACCTCAAGATCGGCGCGAACTGTTGCGTTGATCGTCCCGTATCGTGACAACACGTGGTACGTTCCGGCGTTGAGCCTGATGACGCGTTCGGCTGGTACATTGAGCGCAATCAGCTTGCGATTGCCGTCTTCGTCCTGCTCAAGCTCATAAATCGAAAACCGCAACTGGCGGGGCCTGATCGCAACCCCACCGCTTGTCGCATTCAGCTGCAACCCACCGGCTTGCAAGACAAAATCTTCGCTTATGTCGCGGGAAGCAAGGTTGATCCTTTTTGTCGCGCCGGCGCGCCCGAAAGCCGCATGGACCAGGTAGGTGCCGGCAGGCAGGTTGAAGGATACCGATCCACCCTTTTTGGTGGCGATCAGCGCCAGCTTTCCGTCGTTGCCTGGACGGTCGGAGAAGACCCGCCAGACCATCCCGCGGTTGATTGACGTCCCTTCCTGCGTGAGTTTCGCATCAACAATCAGAGCATAGCCGGAAATGTTTGGTCCGGAGTTGGGGTCGGAAGGCGCGTAGCCGCTCTTTGAGTCCTGTGCGTGGCTGCCAATGGGCATCAACAGGCCCAGGATGAGCGCGGTCCAGCGCAACAAAATCGACATGCTTACCTCCTTCATGGATTAACAGCTTTCGCCGACTTGTGTGGCATTTTCAAGAGCCACGCAATCGGCTAGGCATTCGGTTTAACCGGGGATCCCCAAGTGATGCATGATCTGAAATCCTACCTCCAGACACGCCGATCATCGCTTTCCATGTCGCTCGAAGAGCCTGGCCCCGACCAGGCTCAACTGCGCGCAATTCTGGAAATTGCTGCCCGCGTACCTGATCATGGCAAGCTGGCTCCGTGGCGCTTTGTCCTTTGGCCACGCAATGTTCGCACGACAATGCATCGCAATCTGCTTGCATTGCTGGAAGGCATGGAAGACGTCCCGGACATTGGAAAACTGACCCAGGGAACGGATAAACTGCTTCATGCGCCCGTTGTCGTGGCAGTGATCAGCAGGGCTGCAGAGCACCCCAAAATTCCGCTTTGGGAACAGCATCTTTCTGCAGGTGCCGTGTGCATGAGTCTGCTGATGGCGGCGAACGCCCATGGATTCGAGGCCCAGTGGCTGACCGCCTGGTATGTCTACAGCGACGCGACGCGGGACATCTTGCAACTGGAGGAAGGCGAGCGTATCGCTGGAATTATACATATCGGGACATCATCCACCCCAAAGTCGGAGCGATCGCGCCCTGAACTGCAAGATATCTTCTCCATTCGTGAAAGCTGAATCGCCAAATGTTTTACCGCGCCGACCAAGACCATGGGCTCGCCCATAATCCGTTCAAGGCGATCGTTGCTCCTCGTCCAATCGGATGGATTTCCACGCTGGACAAAGACGATCGTCCAAATCTCGCGCCCTATTCGTTTTTCAACGCAGTCAGCGATGATCCGCAAATGGTGATGTTTTCATCCGGTGGTATGAAGGACAGCGCTCGTAATGCCAGTGATACCGGGGAGTTCACCTGCAATTACGTGGCCCGAAGTCTTCAGAACTCTATGAATTTGTCTTCCGGCGGCTATCCTCATGGCGAAAACGAATTCGAGATCGCTGGGCTGAAGACGATCGCCGGACAAACAGTTTCCTGTCCGCGCGTGGCCGGTGTGCCCGCTGCGCTGGAATGCAAGGTCGTAGAGATCATAACGCCCAAGCGGCTGGAAGGCGGTCAGGCGGGCTACACGATGGTGGTCGGACAGGTAACGGGTGTCTTCATCGATGATGCGTTCATCAAGGACGGCCGCTTTGATACAGCTGGCGCCGACCCGATCAGTCGGTGCGGCTACAAGGACTATGCCGGCCTGGATGCGCTTTTCGAGCTCAGCCGTCCGCCGGGAGCTGGCGCCCCTTAGCCGCTTTGGTGCGAGCTGATGCCAACCCGCGCGAGCAATTTCTCAGCCTTGCGCAAGTGGGGCCGATCGAGCATTTCGCCGTCGATACCCAACACGCCAGGGTTTCCCGCCGACGCAAAGGCATCAACAATTTTCTGTGCCCGTTTGATCTCCTCGTCGCTTGGCGTGAACACGGCGTTGATGATTGGTACCTGGGCCGGGTGGATGGCCATTTTCCCGGTAAACCCGTCGAGCATGGCGTCCTCGCATTCGCGGCGCAGGCCATTGTCGTCGCGGAAATCCGGATAGACGGTGTCGAGCGGTTCCACCTTCGCCGCAACGGCGCCCAGCAGCGTCTGAATTCGCGCAAAGCGAAACAGATCTCGGTATGTCCCATTGTCGTGACGACGCCGAAGCGCGCCGACATCGGCCGAAAGGTCCTCGGCTCCCCAGGCCACGCTTTCAAGGCGTTTGCTGGCCCGGGCATAGGTTCCGGCCTGTAAGGTGCCGATCGCGGTTTCTGTAATGATCGCGATGATGCCCGTCGATCCGTCTTCGATGTTCTGCTTTGCCTCGTGCACGCGCAATTGTGCGTCGAGCCGCGTGACGTCCTGTCCGCTTTCTGACTTTGGCAAAACAATACCGTCCGGGTTAGCGGCCATCACAGCATCGAGGTCGTCGGCTGTGAGGTCGGTATCGAATGCATTGACCCGCACAAAGAGACGAGGGCGTTTCGATTTGGTCACGGCATCTTTCAGGAATGCGGTGGTGATCTCGCGGGCTCTTTGTTTGTTTGATAATGCGACGCTGTCTTCCAGATCGAGCAACAAGGCATCGGCCCCGCTAGCCATGGCCTTTGCCAGCTTCTTTTCGCTGTCGCCCGGGACAAAGAGTGCGGACCGCACTATGCCGGTCCCCGCCGCATCATCGCCTGGCGTCGGCATTTGCAAATCAGCACATCGTGTTGATTGTATCCGTGGTGGACGAAATCGACGATGCCGCGGTCCGGCTTGGATTTTGAAGCTCTGACAGCGGCTACTTCAGTGACCACATGGATCGTGTCGCCCTGAAAGACCGGGTGCGGGAAAGTTGTTTCACTCATTCCAAGATTGCCGATCGTTGTGCCCAGCGTGGTTTCACCGACGGAGATGCCGATGACCAGACCAAGAGTGAATATTGAATTGACAAGAGGCTGACCCCACTCGGTTCCTTCCGAAAAGTGGCGGTCTATGTGAAGCGGCTGAGGGTTAAGCGTCATTGTGGAGAACAACATGTTATCGCTCTCGGTCACGGTCTTGCGCAGCTCGTGTTCAAACCGCTGTCCTACCTCAAAGGCGTCAAAATACAGGCCGGCCAATAGCTTATCTCCGTCGTTTCGATGCCGCAGGCTAAGGTCTGAATGTGCCGGTCACAAGTAAAACAGGCATTGCGGGCACCCAAATATGGTCAATAAATCCAAAACGTACATGGTGAACCATCAATTAAGATTTCGACGCTAGTCTATGTGAAGCCGGTTTAACGACTGAGGTGCCGCGTTTGAGGGGAATTGGGCTGTCATGTTTGTAAAGCGCTTTATGTCTTGGGCTCAGCACGCTCCTGTGGAGCAACGCGTAAAAGCAACCGAAAACCTGGTGCGCAATTATCTCAACGGCGACGTTGGCGAGGAAGATCGCCCCAAGGCCGAGCAGGTGTTCACGCTTTTGCTGGATGACCCCAGCATGGAAGTCCGTTCGTGCATGGCGTTTCACATGTCTGCATCATGTGACGCCCCTAAAACCATTGTCTGGTCTCTTTGCGAAGACCTTCCGGAAATTTCTGTTCCGATTTATGAGTCTTCTCCCTTGCTCGGCGCAGCCAATCTTGCCCATGCCGCCTCCACCGCCGAGCCCATTGTTCAAAAGGCCATTGCAGGCCGGCCCGATCTGGACAGCAAAACCGTTCGGCAACTCGTTTCGCATGGTGCAGTTTGTGCGGTTATGGTCTTGCTGGATAATTCTTCGGTTATTCTTGGACCCGGACTTAAGCACGATATCTCACTGCGTCTTGGCGACGAGGCGTGCGTTCGAGATCTGTTGCTGGAACAGGATGACCTGCGATCAGAAACACGGCAATTGCTTGCCCGAAAACTCACGATTGCACTGACGGGTTGGATTGAGTCCAGCGCTCTGACAGAAAGTTCGCGAACCGCCCAGACGGCCAGCGATGCCTGCAACCGGGTGTCGGTAGAGATCGCCATGCAGACGACCATGGATGCTATGCCGGCCTATGTGGAGCACCTTTTGGTCTCCGGACAGCTTACGCCCGCACTGCTCATCCGGGCGATTTGTTGCGGAAATGCCAACTTCTTCGAAGCGGCTCTTGCTGCCCTTTCAGGCAGCTCGCTGAAGCGGGTCCAGTCGATCGTCGACGACGGACGCATTTCGGCCTTTCGTTCTCTCTACGGCCGCACCGGCTTGCCGGAATCAAGCTACAGTGTCTTTGCCGCCGCAGTGACGGTCTGGCAAAAAGCTGCCGAAGAGAGCTGGTTTGCAAAGGGCGAGGCGGCAAATCTCAACCACAACGTGATCATGGCGATCATTGAACGGGTAGAAAACTGTCTCGATGTCGACGCTGCTTCACTCGCTTTGGTGAGCAGGCTTGCTACCGAGGCGAACCGCGATGCCGTTCGGCAACCAGAGGAACAGCTTTTGTTGGCGGCTGCCTAGCCGGCCTTTTAGTAGCGGAATTGTTCGTCAAGAATCCGTTCTTCCCAAGAGTGCTCCCGGTCAAACAAAAGAATGCCCTGCGAAGAGCGGTTCTCGTGAATATGAACTTCAACGGCTGACTTGATTTCCATGTTGTCCGCGACCGCGTTTACCGGTCTTTTGTCCGGCTCCTGTACAATAATCCGGACTTTCGATTTGTTTGGCAGCAGAGCACCCTTCCAGTTGCGTGGTCGAAATGCGCTTATCGGTGTCAGAGCAAGCAGTGGAGCGGTGAGGGGCAGGATAGGTCCGTGCGCTGAAAGATTATAGGCAGTGGATCCTTGTGGTGTCGCGACCATCACACCATCGCAAACGAGGTCTTCAAGGCGTGCTTTGCCATCAATCTCAATTCTAAGCCGGGCTGCCTGTGCAGATTGTCGAAACAGCGATACTTCGTTGAAAGCTGTGGCCTTGTGGATTTGCCCTTCTGAATCGCGTGCGGTCATTTCCAGTGGCCGGATTCTGGCCCGGATTGCTTTGTTCAGGCGCTCGTGAAGATCTTCGATCCGGAATTCATTCATCAGGAATCCGACTGTCCCCTGGTTCATTCCATAGACTGGTTTTCCTGAATCCATGAATTCGAGCTGGGTCTGAAGCATGAAGCCATCGCCACCCAACGCTATGATGATATCCGCTTCGTCGGCAGTAACGCTGTCGTAGCGTTGAGAGAGTTCCATTTCCGCCTTTTGTGCGGTTTCCGTGCGGCTCGACAGGAATGCAATTTTGGGATCGGCCATGAAGTGTAAGCGGGCATGGAGTGGTTGGTCCCAATCCATGCCCGATCACAGCGTCAGCAGCAAGTTTTTCAACAGTACCGCAGCTCTGTGGTTATGGTGAAATGCTAGTCAGTGGCAGATTTCTTCCTGCCTGAGGCGCGGCTCGATTTGCTTGGGGGGGTGGCCTTGGATACGCCCGAGACAGAGACTTTACTGCCGGCTTTCCTGCTTCGCTTGGTTCTGCAAAATGCGCTGACTTGCACACCGTCAGTACGTTTGAACGCCTTGACGTAAGAGCAGGCGGCATTGCCCGTACAACCAGCTTTTGAAAGCCCTTTGCACGGGGACTGTGCGCTTGCGGGTAGTGTTGTCCAGAACAGCAGACCCAGCGTTGCCGATAATACCTGTGTTGTTCTTCGAAGTGTCATGATGTGCCCCATCGTAAGTATCTGAAAATAAACGGTCTTTCGATCGCTCATCAGAAACTATAGGGCTGAGTGACCCGAGTGCAAGATCACGTTACGGATGCCGATTCGTCAGCTGAGCTTCTGCAAAAGCGTGTCGACCGACGCCTTTGCGTCGCCGTAAAACATGCGCGTGTTCTCTTTGAAGAACAGCGGGTTCTCGACGCCCGAATAACCGGTGCCCTGGCCGCGCTTGGAAACAAACACCTGTTTGGCCTTCCAGACTTCCAGGACCGGCATGCCGGCTATTGGCGAATTCGGATCGTCTTGCGCTGCCGGATTTACGATGTCGTTGGACCCCACCACCATCACCACGTCAGTTTCAGGCAGATCGCCGTTGATTTCGTCCATTTCGAGCACGATGTCGTAAGGCACCTTGGCTTCGGCGAGCAGAACATTCATGTGGCCCGGCAGCCGGCCGGCAACCGGGTGAATCGCAAAGCGAACATTTTTGCCAGCGGCGCGCAGTCTGCGCGTCAGTTCGGAGATCGAACTCTGTGCCTGGGCAACGGCCATACCATAACCGGGTACGATAACGACAGATTCCGCTGCATCCAACGCAGCGGCGACGCCATCGGCTTCAGTGGCGATCATCTCGCCATCGATTTCCATTGCCGGGCCGCTTGTTCCGCCCCAGCCACCCAAAATGACTGAAACAAAATTGCGGTTCATTGCCCGGCACATAATGTAGGAGAGGATGGCACCGGATGATCCGACCAGCGCACCGGTCACGATCAACAGGTCATTGCCGAGCAAAAAGCCGGTCGCGGCGGCCGCCCAGCCTGAATAGGAATTCAGCATCGATACCACGACCGGCATGTCGGCGCCGCCAATTGCCATCACGAGATGGGCGCCGATTGCGAATGCGATAAGCGTCAGAATGATGAGCGTCCAGATGCCCATGTGAGACGCGTACATGAAGCCCAGAATGAGGCACAGGATAATCCCCGCCAGGTTAAGCATGTGGCGGGCCGGCAAAAGCAACGGCTTGCCGTCTATGGAACCGGCCAGCTTGCCGTAGGCCACGATTGATCCGGTAAAAGTGATCGCCCCGATGAAGACGCCCAGTATGATTTCCCATTCATGGATGGTGAGCTCAGCCCCGACCAGCCCTTCGGGCGGGTTGATGGCGGAATTCAGGCCGATGAACACTGCGGCCAGCCCGACAAAGGAATGCAGGGCTGCAACCAGCTGCGGCATTTCGGTCATGCCGACCCGACGGGCCACATAAGTGCCGGCTCCGGCACCAATGAGAATCATCAAGATGATGATCCAGTAATTGCCGACGCTTGCTGAAAACAAGGTTGCAAAGACGGCGAGACCCATGCCGACAATGCCGTACCAGACAGAGCGTTTGGCGCTCTCCTGATTGCTCATGCCGCCGAGCGACAGAATGAAAAGAACGGCCGCAGTGACGTAGATGGCCGTGATAAATCCGTTTTCCATTGATCTGTCCTCTTACGATTTCTGGAACATGGCGAGCATCCGCCGTGTCACCATGAAGCCGCCAACGATGTTGATCGTGGCGATGAGAACAGAGATTGCAGCAAGCACGACGACGATCCCGCTTGAAGACCCGACCTGCAACAGTGCACCGACAATGATGATGCCTGAAATCGCGTTTGTGACCGCCATCAGCGGTGTATGAAGAGCATGCGACACGTTCCAGATCACCTGGAATCCGACAAAGCAGGACAGCGCGAAGACGATCATATGCTGCATGAAACTGGCGGGGGCGTAAGAGCCGATGAACATCATCAACAATCCGCCGGCAGCGAGCAATCCGATTTCGCGGATACCGGCCTTGCGCATTGTTTCGGCTTCTTTAGCCGCCAGTTCCTGTGGTGTTGGTTCCGGCGCCTTCGGCGGGGGGGCGGCGATCGCCTGAATCTTGGGCGGTGGAGGAGGGAAGGTGATCTTCTTCTTGTGAGTCACCGTGGCGCCGCGGATGACGTCGTCATCCATGTCATGCACCACCTTTCCGTCCTTCTCCGGTGTCAAATCCGTCATCATGTGACGAATGTTGGTGGCATAAAGTGTTGAAGACTGCGCCGCCATGCGGCTTGCCAGATCGGTGTATCCAATAATGGTAACGCCGTTGGGGGTCTCGATTTTCTCGTCCTTGACCGTGAGATCGCAATTGCCTCCGCGTTCGGCGGCAAGGTCGACAATGACTGATCCCGGTTTCATGGCCTTGACCATGTCTTCCAGCCAGAGCTTTGGAGCATCACGTCCGGGGATCAGTGCGGTGGTAATGACGATATCCACGTCAGGCGCCTGTTGACGAAAGAGCTCAAGCTGCTTTTCACGAAACTCCGGCGAGGAAGGCGCGGCGTAGCCTCCGTCACCAGAGCCTGATTCCTCAAAGTCGAGAAACAGAAATTCGGCGCCCATCGATTCAATCTGTTCTGCCACTTCGGGTCGCACATCGAAGGCCCGCACGATCGCGCCCATTGACTGCGCTGCTCCGATCGCTGCCAGTCCCGCCACGCCGGCCCCGATGACCAGAACTTTTGCCGGCGGAACTTTGCCTGCAGCGGTGATCTGACCGGTAAAGAAACGGCCAAACGCATTGCCCGCTTCAATGACAGCACGATATCCGCCGATATTGGCCATCGAAGACAGTGCGTCCATCTTCTGGGCCCGCGAGATGCGCGGAACCATGTCCATGGCGACAATCGTGCTGTTTGCTGTCTTAGCGGATTCCAGCAGTTTCTTGTTCTCGTTTGGATAGATAAAGCTGATCAGCGTTTGCCCTGCTCTCAGCTTTTTCGACTCAGCCGCTGTCGGCGGGCGAACTTTCGCCACGATGTCGGCCTGCTTCCAAAGCTCCGCAGCTGATTTGACGACCGTAACCCCGGCATCACGATAATTCTTGTCAGAAAAACGGGCGGCCTTACCAGCGCCGCTTTGAACGAGGCAGTCAAATCCCAGCTCTTGCAGCTCTCGCGCTGATTGCGGAGTCATTGCGACCCGGTTTTCGCCGCTTGCTGTTTCTTTGGGTGTTCCGATTTTCGGCATTGTTTAATTTCCGTGCAATGTCAGGCCACTCACAAGAGCAGAGTCTTAGAGTTTCGCTTCTGAAAAAGCCAGCGACGGATGTTGAAAGGCTACAACCCGATGAGGAGGGGGCTCAAACATATTCAGGTGACGAGGCCCCGGAGGGGTGTCGACTCTCAGGATTTAATGTCATTAGGATTGAAGGTGGCTGTGCAGCTGATGCTGGCAGATTCGCAACGGGGAACGGGGATTTTGGAAATGATCGATGGCGGGTCAAAGGCTGGCCGCTTGGTTAACAGACGAACGGTGCTGGGTTCGTCGGCGGCAGCTGCATCAATGTTGTGTCTGGACAAATATGCTGCCCTGGCCGGGCGCCGTAAGGGCGTTGCAGCAGGTCGTCCCAATATTTTGTTTGTCTGCCTGGACGATGTGGGGCGCGATGGGCTGCCGTTTTATCCCAGATGGGGCAATGAACAGGTGCCGGCTGGCTCGCTCGACTGCCCCAACATGGACGCCTTTGCCCGCGACGCCGACACCCGAATTTTCGACCGGATGCGATCAACGCCGATTTGTTGGACCACCCGCATGGAGGCGATGTCAGGAAAAAAGACCTGGGAGCTTGGTGCTCTTATGGACTCTCACACGGGCAAATTGCTGTTGAAGGACCAGCCAACCGATCTCGCCTATCGCTACCTGACAGGCTATCGCAAGGCCGCATTTGGCAAATGGCATCTTCAGGTTCCGGTCATTAATCCTGCCCGCTCGGCCTCGTTGGCCGGCCTGGATGAATGGGGACTTTCCGTTGAGCACCCGCAGACAAATGCGCGGCAGCTGTACTGGGGGTCGTGGTGGGTTTCGAATCGCCCGGGAGACGGCAGCCGTAAGGAGAGATTGCCCGAAGACCGTTTTGTCGATGATGAAGGGGTGGACCGCACCGTTGAGTTTGTCACGCAACAGACGGCACGCGGGGCGGATGATCGATCCCCATGGTATTGCCAGTTCTGGTACAATCTGACCCACGAGCCCACAGTCGATATGCCGGGTCAGCCACGCGGTGATGACAACTTTGAAGACGTTTCAAAGTTCGGTGCGATGATTTCCTATGCCGACTTCCTGTTCGGACGGATTGTCAAAGCGTTGAAGGATACCGGACAATACGACAACACGCTCATAATCCTGACCAGTGACAACGGCGGCAACGGGTTCGCCGGCGGCTCAAAGGGTGACCTGTCCGAACGGGGTATAGGGGTCCCGTTTCTGGTGCGCCTGCCAGGCATGGTCGAGGGCGGTCGGGAACAGCGGCTCGCCCAGCTCACCGATATTTTTCCGACCATCACCCATCTCGCCGGCAATCCACAGGTCAGACAGCATTCCAGACCCCTGTTCGAGCTTTTCAACCGCGGAAATACGCAAATCCACGATCACATCGCGATGATCACCTTCAACAGGAACTGGATGGTCGCGGACCATCGTTGGAAACTCCGGACGCCCTGGCAATGCCGCTGGAAGCAGCACGCTGAATCATGTCAGGATCCGGTGCTGTTCGATTTGCTCTACGATCCACATGAAACCAACATGATTTCGCCGGAAGCCTCTGGTCCAGGTGACGTCCCGGAGGTCAAAGAAGCGTACCAGCGATTGCTGGCCATTGCGCAATCACACGGCCTTTACCAACAGTCGGCGTGAAACCGCATCAGCCGTTGCCATTGGAACAACGCGATAATGCCCGTTTTCTTCCCTGGGGAACGGTGCTCCCACACGAAGTGGCAATTCAACCATGGTTCCTTGGGGAGCCTCAAAGAAATAAGATGGTTCAGGACACTAGCAACTCAGAATCTTAGGTATTGATTGGTGATGTGTAGTTATCTGAGCACGAATGTGTATCTGAGCTTTAACGGAAGTCCAGACCACTCGGCTTCGCCCCGCGGGGTATCTTGGTCCAGCCAATGGCATAGTTTACCAATACAAGCTCCCGCCCTTTGAAGGGCGAATGAATGCTGCTTCAAGCCCTTTTGCGACCCATGGTCAATGTTGCAGTCGGAACAAGTCGCCTCTGGCTTAGCCGCTAACTAGCGCACGTCACAATTCTCTGAGATTCGATTGACGACATGGGAGGACTTCCAACGCAAGGTGTGTGGGTCGAGCTACAGAAGTTGGACCTTCCGGGGGCAATTGTAATTTGTCGCATCGCTCACACCGGCAGAACGAAATGCAGACACTACATCGTGCCCAGACGCCAACTTCAACTCAATCTCACGCAAAAGATGCAGAACGTCCTCATCCGAATAACACTTCCTCGCCACAACCTGGAACTCCAAAACTAACCAAACAATGGCCTGGTTTTGGGGGCGGGACAGAGACTGAGCCTTGACAATGTGGATTACAAGAGCAGCAACCGATAATCCATCCACTCCGTGAGGAGCCTCTTGAAGTAAATCTGGTGCGACCTGTTAAGCACGTGTTTAACTGTTGATTTGAAGCAGTGGCCAGGGCTGACGATCATGCTAGAAAGTGCCGGGCACATTAAATCAAGCCGGAGGCATTGCATCTCGGCTATGAGATAGGGGCAATTCGATTGATCGTTCGCAAATGGGTAACGCCGGAATCACTAGTCAACTCATCGACCATGGGGGACCAGGGAACTCCAGAAGTCGCAACACTTGCGGATGGTGGTTATGTGATATCTTGGCTTGACGGTGGTGGAGCAACACCAAGCATCAAG
>CALIOE010000144.1 GCA_938044775.1 uncultured Rhizobiaceae group bacterium | reverse complement strand
CTGAGCCATTATTGCTCCTCGTGTAATTATCCGCAGCTTTCACCAAACCAGTCTCTGGAAAGGCCCATCCAGTCGGCCTTCGAGACACAGGTCCGGTTTCGGACTGTCATTGCGCTTCAAACCGCGGGCGAACGGTTTTGTTACTGCCCAAAAGACCAATGCTGCCGGTCTTGTAAAATACTTATGACCCCGGACGGATCCGGGGCCTTTTTCCTTGTAACGACCAAACGGGTTCAGTCGTCTGCAGCTTTAACTGCTTATTTGAGTTCGACTGTCGCGCCAGCTTCTTCCAGCTGCTTCTTGATCTCTTCGGCTTCGCCTTTTGAGATGCCTTCTTTGACGGGCTTTGGAGCACCTTCAACGAGATCTTTGGCTTCTTTCAGGCCAAGACCTGTGATGCCGCGAACTTCTTTGATGACGTTAATTTTCTTGTCGCCGGCTGCAGTCAGAATGACGTCAAACTCGTCTTTTTCTTCAGCGGCTTCAGCAGGAGCACCACCACCAGCAGCAGCTACAGCCACAGGAGCAGCAGCAGAAACGCCCCAATGCTCTTCGAGCATCTTCGACAGTTCAGCAGCTTCAAGTACTGTGAGGGTTGAAAGGTCGTCTACGATCTTTTGAAGATCAGCCATTGTATTAGTTCCTTGTCAGTTCGAACATGTGTTCGGTTGTTCATAAATTGGTTGGAAGGCCGCTCACGCAGCTTCTTTTGAGGAATACGCTCCGATGACCCGTGCCACCTGGCCCGCGGGGGCTTTGGTGATCATGGCGATGCGCTGTGCCGGCGTCGTGATCATACCGATCAGTTTGCCACGCAGCTCATCCAGCGACGGAAGCGAAGCAAGAGACTTCACACCGTTCTGATCGAGGCTGGTTGCGCCCATAGCGCCCCCAAGAATAACGAGCTTCTCGTTCTTCTTGGCGAACTCACTGGCCGCTTTGGGAGCTGCCACAGGATCTTCCGCATATGCGATAAGAGTCGGACCTGAAAACAGGTCCTTCATGTGGTCAACTTCCGTACCCTCAAGAGCAAGCTTGACGAGGCGGTTCTTCGCGACTTTTACCGTTCCGCCAGCTGCGCGCATTTCCGACCGCAAAGTCGTCATTTCCGCAACTGATAGACCAGCATAATGTGCCACCACGACGGAGCCCGCGCCCGAAAGCACGCCCTTCATCTCGGTAACAAATTCGCTTTTTTCCGCTCTATCCAATTTGTCTCTCCGGATTGGCCCTTCGGGTGCAAAAACCCTCGGACCGGTTGCCTTTTGCCGCCTTCGCAAATGCAAAGCCGACGCTCGGGGTTCCTGTCCCCTTGCGATCCCGCTGCGGGACGGCAAGGCAATCGTTCGAACCGAAATAATTCGGCTCCACCGTCTGTGCAGGCTTTCGCGATTAAGATGACTTCGCAATAGTAAGTCATCGCCTGCAGTCTCGGACAGGAAATGAAAGGTTTGGCGAAGCCTGGCCTTTCATTTATCTGGCCCGAACTGCTTCGGACCAGAATTCTTTGTTAGTCGGCCGAAGCCAGTGACGCCAGGTCGACTTTGACGCCAGGCCCCATAGTCGACGAAATGGCCACCCGTTTCAGATAGGTGCCTTTTGCGCCTGCAGGTTTTGCCTTGGTCACGGCGTCTGTAAATGCCCTGATGTTCTCTTCGATGGCTTTTTCGTCGAAACTCGCCTTGCCAACGCCGGCATGGACAACACCGGCTTTTTCAACACGAAACTCAACTGCACCACCCTTTGCGTCTTCAACCGCCTTTTTGACGTCAGGCGTCACGGTACCAACGCGCGGATTTGGCATAAGACCACGAGGGCCCAGAACCTTACCGAGACGTCCAACCAAAGCCATCATATCTGGTGTGGCGATAATGCGGTCAAATGGAATGTCGCCACCTTGGATGCGCTCCATCAGATCTTCTGCACCAACCACATCCGCGCCAGCCGCCGCAGCTTCTTCAGCCTTGGCATCACGGGCAAAAACCGCCACGCGCATATCCCGACCAGTCCCGTTGGGAAGCGTGACCACTCCGCGGACCATCTGGTCTGCATGACGGGGATCAACACCGAGATTCATGGCAACTTCGATCGTTTCGTCGAATTTTGCGGTAGCGCCATTCTTAATCAGCTTTACCGCATCAGTGATGCCATAAAACGTTTTACGATCAATGTTTTCGCTTGCTGTCTTCAAGCGTTTTCCGAGCTTTGCCATATCCTTAGCCCTTCACTTCCAGGCCCATGGAACGGGCGGAGCCTTCGATCATCAGCATTGCCTGATCGATATCATTTGCATTCAGGTCTTTCATTTTTGCTTCTGCAATTTCCTGCACCTGAGCGCGCGTGACAGAACCTGCAACAGACCGACCAGGCTCTGAAGATGCCGATTTGAGACCAGCCGCCTTTTTCAGGAGATAGGACGCCGGTGGCGTCTTCATTTTGAAAGTAAACGACTTGTCCTGGAAAATGGTGATGGTTACAGGCACCGGAGCACCTTTTTCCATCTCCTGCGACGCAGCGTTGAACGCTTTGCAGAATTCCATGATGTTAAGACCACGTTGACCCAGTGCCGGGCCGATTGGTGGTGACGGCGATGCGCTGCCGGCGGGCACCTGAAGCTTCAGGTAGCCATCAATTTTCTTGGCCATAATACTGCCTTTGCATTGGCCCTTTTGGACCGATTTCGTTTTACCGGGCAAGCCCGGTGTTCAAAGACCTGCGTGGTGCGGATTTGAAAGCCGGCCAGGCCCCTCACCTCCCACACAGATTTGCGAGCCCCGAAAGGGCCCTAAGGATCAGACCTTTTCGACCTGACCATATTCAAGATCCACAGGCGTTGCGCGCCCAAAGATCGAAACTTCCACTTTGAGGCGAGCGCGCTCCTCGTCCACCTCTTCCACAACGCCCGAGAACGAGGCAAACGGTCCGTCCGACACCCGTACATTCTCGCCAACCTCAAACATCACCGATGGTTTTGGACGATCAACGCCCTCCTGCACCTGATTCAGGATGCGATCGGCCTCCTTGTCGGTGATTGGCAACGGCTTGTTGTCAGCACCCAGAAAGCCGGTAACCTTCGGCGTGTTCTTAATCAGATGATAGGCCTCATCCGTCATGTCCATTCGAGCGAGAACGTAGCCTGGAAAAAACTTGCGCTCCGCATCAACTTTCTTGCCACGGCGCACTTCAACAACCTTCTCGGTTGGCACGAGCACATTTTCAAAAAGGTGATCGAGCCCCTTCTGGGCAGCCTGATCCCGGATTGAGTCCGCCACCTTGTTCTCAAAATTCGAATAGGCGTGAATGATGTACCACCGCATGGCCATGAAGTTGCCGCGCTCCGTCTGGACTTGTTAACCGAACAACAGACCAGTGCCGTAACCGAGCAGCTGATCCACAAAGAAGAAAAACGTTGCTGTCAAAAACACGAGTACGAGGGTCATGATCGTGGTAACCATCGTCTCGCGACGCGTTGGCCAAACGACTTTTGACACTTCCGCGCGCACTTGCTGCAGAAATGTAAATGGATTGGTTCTACCAGCCAATTTGATCCGACCCCAAAAGCGGTGTCAGCACAGTGCCAACACCCTGTTTTAAAACGGCAATCGGGCGCGCCAAGCAATATGGTGCTCAACACGCCCCCTGAAGTTGTCGTGTATCTATAGTCAGAAGCCGCCAACTGCAAGGCCCGTACGGGATTTTTCGATCATTCATGCCGCCTCAATCAGGGCCTCAAGTTCGCCAAGCGTATCCAGCCGGGATATGTCAAAATCTGCATCCGCTAGATCAATGCCGTGACTGGCCTCCAGCTGAAGCATCAATTCCGTTGCAGCAAGCGAATCCAGCAGTCCACTTGTAAACAGCGGCGTGTTGGTTTCCGGCAAATCGCCTTTGCCGCGCTCGGCCAACATCTCGGCAACAAACTGGCGGATTGGTGTGGTCATTATCATGCTCCAAACAAACTGAGGAAGAACGCGGCACGCTCCAGCAGAGAGCCATCGCCGGTGAGATCGTCAAAGATCTTCAGGAAACAGAAAAACGCGATTACGTTGACGCGCGGCAGGACGTGATAACGCAGAAAACCGTTTTCAGGGACTGGTTTGCGGCCCCGCCACTGCGAGACGATGAGCCCTGCTGCTAAGGCCAGCGAATAGAAAACTGCGGACTGGAATATCGCCAGTTTTTCCCAGGATATGCCATCAGCGAAAACATAGGTCTCTCGCATAAAATGGTAGAGAAAATTGCCCAGGCCCGCTGCGCACAGGGTCGCAAAGGCGATTCGGAGTTTTACGTTGCCTTTGAAATACCGCACAAATGCGGGGTAGAAGAACATGTCCACCAGCAATTCCTTGAAGTAGAAGAAATAGCGGTTCCAGAATTCGGCCAGGGTTCGGGCTGCGAGGGGATTCACCGTGTTTCTGGGAATTCGGTACCCAACCATGCGAACAGATGCGACGATAAAGTGGCCCCAGACCGATATGATCAGCAAGTCCAGCAAGTAGTTAGACAGCACAACCGCCCAGTTCACGGCCACCGGAGCAGATTGCCCCGCAGCATGGGACAACACAGCGCTTTGCAGCTCTGGGAGGCCCAGTTGATAAAACAATATCCAGTCGAAGACTTGCCAGACACCTGTCAGGATTAAGGCCCAAACAGCCAGTTTCAGGGCCTTGAGACGGGTAACGGCCAGATCGCGGTCATCCTTTGCTGAAAACTTGTTGAGATAGCCGAAGGATTTGCCAATGGGCGCGGCACTGCCACCCCAAAATGGACGCATAAAACCCGCCCGTGCGGCAAGACTGGTTGGATCCTTTCCGCGCTGGTCGATCGCCGCATAGGCAAGGAACCAGATCGACGAAACAGACACACCGGTAAGGGTCCAAAGCGCCGCGTGCGCATAGCTTCCTGCAGAGGTCAGCAGTGCCAGGGCAAGCAATCCGAACCAGCCAACAATCACGGTCAGGACGGGCCGCTTGGCCAGAAATGACCGGGGAAGTCTGCGCTGCAGCGATAGAATACCCAAGGCGAATACCAGGAACAGCACAACCGAAGCCAGTTGCAACGAGAGTGCCGGCAGACCGAGAATGGCAGTTTCTGTTGCTGCCAGGTCCGACCATTGGGATATCCGAAAGGGACGCATGGCAAAGTAAAACACTGAGGCGCCCATCAGGATCGCGAACCTGTGACGAGGAAGGGCAACCATCGCGAGCAAGGCAACGCCCGTCAGGGCCAGAGCCGCCATCGACAGCTGAAGGCTCATGGCCAGCAGTGCGATGAACATTCCTGAAAGCGCGAAGCTTCCCAACCGTGTCGAGGCAAAGGCAATTGCGGGCTCATTGCTGTCGACGGCAAGCCAGGCCCGACGCGCGGCCAGAGGAGAGACTATCCATCCCTGTCGTGGTGAAGAAAGCTCAGACGTGCTCATGCGGATGCAACCAATTTACCCGTCCGCAGAGATGGCACCGACATCGATTTGCGCTTGGCAGACTCCTGAACATCCAGTTCTGCCACAAGCGCGTTGCGGTCTACCTTGTCGTTAATGTTGCGTGGAAGCTCAGAACGCGTCTCGATACGAGCAGGAATCATGTATTCCGGCAGGGTGTCGCGCATGCGCGCCTTTATTTCATCTTCGCTGATTTCGTCGGATGTCGTGAATCCGATAAGTCCCTGTGCACTGCCATCAATCACCGGCCACGCAACAACACAGGCCAAATCGGTTCCACAAGCCTTTCGCAGATGCATTTCGACTTCTTCAAGTTCTATCCGATTGCCTTTGAGCTTCACCTGATTGTCGGTGCGGCCCATGTGATGATAGATGCCGTTATCATCGCGATAGCCAAGGTCACCGGTGAAGTACCAGCGTTTGCCATCAACCAAGCGAAACCGCTCCTGAGTCTGTTCGGGGCGATTGAAATAACCGTCGGCGAGCTGTGCGCTGGAGAGGGCAATTTCACCAACCTCACCGTCGGCGAGGCAGTTGCCATCCGGATCGCAGATGGCGATGCAAAAGTTCTCGTAGGCCCGGCCGATTGCCAGAATCTGGCGCTTTTGAGTAACAACCGGCGGATCAGTCAGCCGCTGACGCATGCACACCACCGTGCCTTCCGTTGGCCCATATATGTTTTCGACCACGGAATTGGGCGCCGCCGCCGCCCAGTCCTGAACAGTTGAAACGGCGAGCGGCTCGCCGCAGAAAATGGAGAGTCGCAAGCTTGGAAACAGACCAGGGTTCAGGGCGCCGGAGCGGCGCATATTGTTGACAATTGTTGGAACCGACATCCACACGGAAATTTCGTGCTTTCGCACAAAGGCCTGGGGCATCATCATATCCAGCTGGCTCATGAGATGCAGCGAAGCGCCAGCGCGCCACGCGAGGAACATATTGTGTACGCTGAGGTCGAAGGTCACGTCGTGGGCTTCAGCAATGCGGTCTTCTGCAGTCAGGTTTGTCCACAATCGGGTTTGTTCCAGGTAGTGTGCCAGTGCGCCGCAAGACACCATCACGCCCTTAGGTTCGCCTGTGGTTCCGGAAGTGAAGACAATATAGCCGAGTTCCTCTTCTTCCCGGCGCACAGGCTTGCGCAACGGCTGGATCGAAATCTCGCCAAATGAGATGCTGCCATCGACAGGGCCGGCATCGTCGCTTCGTATCAGAAGCTCCGGAGCCGCCGCGCGGACCTCATCTGTCATGAGAGCAGCGCCGTGATGATCGACAACCAGCGCATCCAGTTCGAGCTCGACGAGCAGTCGGACCAGGCGCTCTTTGGGCCATTTCAGGTTGAGCGGAACATAGGCCGCCCCCGCCCAGCAGGTTCCGGCAATTCCTATATAGGCAGCGATGGTCCGGGATCCGAGAACGCCAATTCGCCCGTTTTTGATGTGAGGCTGGAGGCAAGCCGCCAGGCGGGCGGCACAATCAGCGAATTCTCCATAGCTGATTTGTTGATTGCCTGTCGAAATCGCCAGGTCGTCCGGATGATTCAGGGCCGTCCGGGCCAGCGATGAAACAAGATTGTAGTTCCCGCACACACAGCATGCCAACCTGTTCAGAGGAATTTGAGAACCAACAAGGCCGAGTCAGCATGGTTAAAGTCAACCGGTTTCAGCGGGTAAAGTTAACTCGACAGGAGTCTCATGCGACCGATGAATTGGTGTGACCGCACAATCTGATTGAGACTTGCCCGGCCTGTGCCGATAGCTGGCAAGAGCGATCGCGCCTTTTGTCGAATGATCTGCGCGGCTCAATCTAGAGCGATCGCAAATGCCGTCACACGCGCTCAAGCGCGATGGCAATGCCCTGCCCTACACCAATACACATCGTTGCCAGAGCAAGCTTTCCACCGTTCTCGTGAAGTTCAAGCGCCGCCGTTCCGGTGATCCGCGCGCCCGACATGCCAAGCGGATGCCCCAGCGCTATCGCCCCCCCATTTGTATTGATGTGTGGCGCTGCTTCATCCAACCCCAGTTGTCGCAAGACGGCTATCCCCTGCGATGCAAAGGCTTCGTTCAGCTCGATAACGTCAAAGTCTGTTGGCTTAATGCCGAGCCGCTTGCAGAGCTTTTGGGTTGCCGGCGCCGGCCCGATGCCCATGATACGCGGTTCAACCCCGGCAACTGCCCCACCCGCAATGCGTGCCAGCGGTGTCAGACCATGTTTCTTCGCCGCCCCTTCTGAAGCAACAATCAGCGCCGCAGCACCGTCATTGACACCGGAAGCGTTGCCGGCGGTCACCGTTCCACCTTCACGAAACGGCGTCTTCAGGGCCGCCAGTTTCTCAATGCTTGTAGCGCGGGGATGCTCATCAGACGAAACAACAACATCATCGCCACGCCGTTGAGGAATGGTTACGTGGGTGATTTCGCGCGCCAAACGTCCGCTGTCCTGAGATACAGCCGCTTTTTGCTGGCTGCGCAGAGCAAAGGCGTCCTGATCCTCGCGCGATACCTGAAAGTCCTCGGCCACATTCTCACCGGTTTCAGGCATGGAATCGACGCCGTATTGACGCTTTAACAACGGATTGATGAATCGCCACCCAATGGTCGTATCAAAGATCTCTGCATGGCGTGAAAATGCTGTGGTCGCTTTCGGCATCACAAAGGGTGCCCGTGACATGCTCTCGACGCCGGCAGAAATAACGATCTCTGCTTCACCTGCCTTGATGGCACGGGCAGCGTCGATCACGGCATTCATGCCCGAGCCGCAGAGCCGGTTGATTGTAGCGGCCGGTAATGTCTGCGGCAGTCCCGAAAGCAACACCGCCATGCGACCCACATTGCGGTTGTCCTCCCCTGCCTGATTGGCGCAGCCCATGATCAAATCGTCTACGGCTTCCCAATCCACGCCGGGATTGCGCTCCTGCAGCGCCCTGAGCGGAACAGCGGCCAGGTCATCGGGTCGAACAGAGGAGAGCGAGCCGCCGAAACGTCCAATGGGCGTTCGGATGTAGTCACAGATGAAGGCGTCAGTCATGAAGGAAATCCGCAAAGCAATAATTCTGCGAAAACACTACATCGTCTTTGCAGATTTTGGCAGGGGCAGCAGGATTTGAACCCGCAAAATGAGAGTTCACAAAGTTTATGGTAATGGCTTATTCTCACTCTTCCGAGCCGGTCTCATTGTTCCGGACGCATCGCCAAAAAACCGCTTGGAGCCCGCTTGGACCGGTGAAGATCCGCAGTACATGGTCTTTACCTCATCATGGTCCGAAACGACTCAGTCATGCCAGCGGAATGTCCGCCAGCAGCGTCTTGCGGGATGCGGTCAGCTTTTCAAGAATGAGCTCTCGAACGGGGTCATAAACACTTTTGACCAACATCAAGCGCTGCGCACCAACCCAAAAGTCGAGTTCGTTGTCGCCCCACGACACAAAAAGGACGTTTCGCTTGTTGTCCTCCGCGCGATAAAAGAAACCGCTCAAGGACAGCGAAACCACGTCGCCGGACGCTTCGCCGGCCCCGACCTGAAAATTACCTCCCCGCTCGGTCGAGGTCGCAAAATCGAACAGAGCGATCCGCTCATCGTTCTTTGTCGACAGAGCTCGAAGTGCATCGATTGCTGACTTCAGTATTGCTAATTGATTTCCGGTGGCGATGCTCTGCAGGATTCCAAGTGCCGCCTTGTCAAAGTTCATCTTTCCTTGCCAGTTTCGATACTCTTGAAAAGCAAAGCCGTCGGAGGTCCAGCCAAGCCTTACCAGCATCGCCTGGTAGCGATTGTACCAATCTCGCGCCTGCTGGACGCGGTCGAATGCGGCCGTGGCGGCTCGCTCCGCAAAAAGCATTGACATCAATACATCTTCTCGCTGCTGCGGGGTCGTGTTGTTTGCAAACGATACGACGCCGGAAGAATTCACCGCAGCTTGAAGGTGCTGAGTGTTTTGCTCGTTGAGCGAGTTCAGCAGATCTTCAGGAGAGCGCGTCCTAACGGTACGCGAGCGGTTCTTCGCTGACAGTTTAGGCGCTCCCCTCACAGGGCTTAATTTTGTGTCATTGATCGCCATGATGCGCGCTTCGAGAGCCAGCGGATCAAGGTCATGACCCGGGATTGTCGAAACGGCTGGAGAAGCAGGAGGGCGTCTTTTGATCCATGCAGGTGCTTTGCCGAATTTGTGACCTTTGGGCCAATCTACGTTGTAGGGCCGCGTATCGATGTGGACGAACGTGTTGTATACGCCAATGCCACCTACAAAGAATTTCTCTTCGTCCCGCATGTGTTTCAGCGCATTTGCCAGCTCCTTTGGCGACGCCTCACCACTTGAAAAATCAATTGCTCTAAACTGCTTATGCTGGCTCTTCTTGGCACCCTTGATGCACGCATTGTAGGCCGGGGATCGATAGGCGCTGGATATGCGAACAGGCTTGCCAAGACGATCTCTTAACTCGTCCAGAACCCGGGCTGTGTTTCCGATGTTCTGCCACAATCCGGACGGCGGGTAAGAGTTCTTGTGTTCGCATTTGCCGGCTGAGTTGCTTCCACCCAGTGCCAGAAGCTCGGGGGCGGCAAAGTGTCGTAATCCGAGGCCCGCCACAAACGCCTGAAATTGAGAGTATTTGGGCCATGACGCCGGAGAGGACCGGGTTCCGATTGAGTCATCGGATGAGTCATCAGGTTCATCTCCCTCCCCGATCTGAAGGTCTCGCATGCGGAACCCATCAGCCGTGGCGGAACCAGACTGGTCTGCTGGTTGGATTGAATCGACTGCCGGAGAATGAAGAACTGTGCTTCTTGGATTGGCCCATAGAGTGAAGGGGGTTTGTTGCTTGAATCCTGGGTCGTCGAAGCCGACCTCAAACAGTTTCGGTCGCTGGGTGGGATCGTTTATCGCTTCAAAGACCTGCCGGTGAAATTTCGAATAATTGCCAGCGAAGCTGCCGTTGTTCCACACTCGCAACACCGCGCCCGTAAACGCTCCGTAATCATCTCCATCCTTGGCAAACTGGTCGTCCTGGCAGGCTGATATACTCAATACCCGGGCCTTTATCCGCTTCTGGTTTGGATCGTGCAACACATCTTCGGGTATGGGATCAACCGAAGACAGTATAGGTCGATATTTCTGTATGTTTTTGCGGAGAGTTCTCATAATGGCGTCTTCGGGCGCCATGCGATATCGCGCTGGTTTTGTATTCGCCACGGGCCTTCCATCCGGGCCCAAAGTGAAGTTGACAGACGCCTGCCTGATCATTGATCCGGAATGACAGGTGTCAGGGAGCATCAGGATGCGTACGCCTGGCGCAAAGCGCCCCCAAAGATGATAGATTTCATCATCCAGCAACAGGCCATCATAGAGACACAACGCCTCGTCAATGCCGTCGCGTTCATCCCTGTTGTAGTCCGGCAGGCGGGCACCGTGAGCGGAGACCGACATAAAAAACATGTCTCCATCTCTCAATTCCGACGCCGCGCGATCCATCTTCTCGATGACTGCATCTCTGGTCGCTTCGTCGGTCAACAGAATCTCTGCTTCAAAGCTCTGCTCTTCAGCCAGCCCATGCATTGCAACGGCATCGTTTTCGCAAGCAACCAAGGGGCCACTCCAGCCATCGTAGTGCTCCTCGTCGACCTCATTTATGCCAATATGGAGAGAAACACCGCGGCTCTTTTCAGCAATGATGGCCGGTTGAGCCAGGCTCAAATCAAGACCACGGGAGATTTCCGAGGCGGTACCGAAAGAACCTGGATACACGCGAACGGCACGCGATCGAATGCTTGCGATATCGTCGATTTCTCGCCTGAACAGATCAGCAACGTTGGCATAGCCCTGGTCTTTTGGATGAAGCTCATCGTACCAGCCCGCATCGCCAACCTGGTCCCTGCAATTTATGTATCTTGTATGAGGCATCCGGGAGGACAACCTGCGCATTTCGCGGTTGAACCTGTCCATCATTTCCACAACGATCGCCTTTTGAAGTTTGCCTCCTTTGATGCCACGTTTTTTCATGGGCTTACCCAACCAGCGACCGTTATTCGGCACGGTGTAGTCGTATCCGTGGCAAAGTATGGTCACATCCGGAAAGACGCCATGAACCTGCCGAAAGATCGCTTCAAACTGTGAGATGGCGCCATCAATCAGGCCATTAAAGGAATTCTTGAGATAGTCTGCCGGCTTCAGGTCCGGGTCGTAGGATTCGAGATGGTCGGCCAGCCCCCCGTCAGCAACCAGATCATTGCCGCCGCCGGACAGCAGCAGTATGGAGGCATTTGAGTCGCCGATTGCCTTCAGATATTCCTGTTTTTTGTACATATTGAGGAGCGTGTCGCCGGCTGCTCCCAGCGAGTTTACCGCATAGGTCTCCATCAGGTTGTCGATCACGTCATGCAGCCTGATCGGGTACTGAAACCAGCTGTCCCCTTCGGAAACAATGATCGGGCCGTCATATGAGTTGTCTAACTTTTCATTGAATCGTCTTCTGCGAATGCGCCGCGCCCAGGAATTGGCCAGGTTCAGGGCAAGCGCGGAACGCTCAAGACCTTCGGGACCTTTGGGGATGACAACAGTTTCCGGGTTGAGAACGAACCTTGGCGAGAAGGGACCCGATTTTTCCGCGTCAACGATGAAGTAGTTGGAGATCTCCTCTTGTGAGGTGCGCGAGTCACCGAGTTTGACCATGAGTTCGGTAATCGTGATTTTCCTGGCCATAGTAATTCCTTCCCGATGGTGACAAATGGGTTCGCCAGACCCGGTTTCTGGATGGCGGCTGTCTAAAAACTGACGGTCAAGTTTCTTGCCCCATGCATTCTTTGATGTGTTGATGGACATCAGCCATGGTGTTTTTGGAATGCGTTAGTTGTATCTGCGTCAGCTGCTCCAACTCACCTTTCCCGGCATTGATCGGATGCAGCGCGTTCCGTGCAAACTTCTTGACCAGATCGGATTTGGCCGCATCGGCAGTGCCCAACATTATTGTGCCTGAGCGCGTTTTTCCGCCGGCCATTGCGTTAGCAACGAGATGAAGTATCGACCGCGAGTATGGACCGAGCCGCAATCTCTCTTCGCAACTATCCGACGGATGGTAGATTGCAGCCTGGTAGCAGGGGCCACCGGCGACTGTCGTGCCAACCGGCTCATTGCTCATTGTCTCGACCAGACGCAATATGTTCCTGGAGGATTTTTCAATTTCAATCGCCGGTAGAATGAGTTGAAGGGATGCAAGAGCTTCGTTGAACTGCAGCCAGTTCCTTTGCCGAGCCTTCTTTTGAAGCCCTCTTTTTCTGCGCTTGTTCAACACATCCAGGTATTGATCGAGTACGAGAGCACCCGCTCCCTCGCAGACAATGTGTAGTTTCACATTCCTCTTCGCGCACAGAGAAGCGCAGTCGTTTATGAACTCGGCAATTATGCCTAATTCTCTTCCGTCAGAACTGTCCTTGCCGGATCTGGATTTTGCCGGCTTCCTGCCCTTTGCAGATCTTCGGGCGCTCCTCTCAAGGCTTTTCCAATACGCCCGCCCGATGCCACGAACGTTATTCTCAATGACATAGTCCAGGTGCCGGGCATTTTTTCCCACCTGTTCGACGCATTTCTCAAATATGGCTGTGATCGACTCCATCGCATCTTCCACGAAGTCAGAACTCCAGATGAGATTTATCGGGTAAAGACCCAACTCCTTGCTCGCTGTTTTCCGGCGCACAGCATGCTCAACCGTCTGCTTCAAACCTTCGAGATTTCCAGGAATCCAAAGCAGGATCCCGTCGTAGTCACGTTTGTTTTCTGCGGCCTTTCCGGTCAGTTTTTGACTGAGGTAATTCAAGGTTGTCTCGCTCATTATTTCAGACGACGGATACGAACCGGTTCGGACATACCGCCCGTCTTCGAGATGGAGGTAATGACCCAGGAGTTCAGAACACGGCGTCGAACCAGCGATCATGTAGCTGTTCAGGCGGTGGCGACCCTGCGGCCCGATGGACACATCGAACGCATTGGGGGCAGGTACGCCAAGACGAAGAACCCAACCATCGAGAACATGGCTAGCCCAGTCTTCATAAGGCCATAGCGCGACACCGGCATAGTTTTCGAACCGGCCCCACTGCGCGCCCCAGGAGTTCAGTACATAGAACCCATCCTGATTGTATCCTACGATGACAAAAGCATGGGCGGAGATTGCGAGTTCGTCCCTGGTAACCCTGATTTTGCCATCCGTGACGTCCCAGCCGGAGTGTAACAGCGCGCTGGTAAAGATTGCGCCGGTTTCGTTGATTGCGCTGTGATAGTCATTCAGGATCGGCTCAAGTCGGTAATAGGTGCCAAGCCTTCTCTGTCGCGCAGCGATGGCTTGGGGCACATTTGGATAGTCGTGACGGTGGCCGGCAATGGGGTTGCCCGCCGCGTCCTTTCCCGCCGATTCCCAGCGTTCGCTATGATCTGAGATTTCGTCTCTTGCGTTACGTTCTCGATCGTTGATATCGAGGCAGACACCATAGTGATAAAAAGCTTTGATAACGGAACGCAGAGATCGGACGCCGGTTTCCTCACGGAATACGCTCTGTTCAGACAACGGGTCTTTCCTGGCTTCCTTAGGGAGGGTGACCGAAAATTGTCGCTCCTGAAATCTCGCCAGGTGATAAAGCATATCAGCGCTGACAGCGCTGGTCCCGAGCCTGGCCTCGTCCCCACCTCCAAGCGCCTGCAATCGTCGCTGGATGTCGATGGTTGTTGCCAGAGCATGCCCCGTACACCTGTTTGTGTCGGCTTGATTTCGGGTTCCGAACTCCGGGTAGATCAGTCCGTCGTGTTGCACATTGAAAACAGAGGGATGCGGAGAGAATCTTGACTTCAGCGTATTCAGCGAGGGTTGGTATCGCTGATCACGGCAGTCAGGAAAGTCGCGTGTCGTGCCCGGTCCCGATATATGGTCCCCGTAATTCAAGACGAACCACTCCCCGGACCTGAAGCCCTATGAGCCCCTGGAGCATCACAATTGCCCCAGACTGGGGCATGATATGTCTCGCTAAACTCTGTCGGGAAGATCGGCGCATCACGGTCAACGACCACATCTGATGGCTTGTAGGCGGTCGTCTCCGCGTGGTTGTCAAAGATCCTCAGCATTTATGTGATGTGCACGGCGTTCTAGCCGGTGCCATTGCAGCATTTGCCAAATTCAGGATTGCTGTTGACTGCACCGTTTCAGTTTTCAGTGCTGAATCTGCAATCGATGATGTTTCCGAGATTGACAGTTGCGACTTGCAAATCACCGCCATAGTAATGACACCTCTCATGAAACGTTATTTATGTTAAACATCTATCGTAAGGTCAGCATTCATTATTCTTTAAAATAAAAACAGTGCGGAATCACACATTTTCGGACAATTTTCCCATTTATATTTTGTTCTTGAGTTTAGTTATTTTGCCTTCGGCTCACACGATTTCTGCTCTGTTAAAACAGATCCATCTTTTTGCTAGGGGCAAAATATGATCTTCCGATTGGAGATGATATGAGCCTCTTTTTGCTTACTGCTTGCGCCTCTTTTCTTCTTGTACTGTTGCTGTCTTACGCGGAAATCAAAAAGACGGATGGGTCCAAGAGCTCCTACGAATTCCGTGTCGGGCAACTCTTTGCAATATCGATACAGCTGGTTCCCGCCATTCTGCGGGTCCTTCAGTGGTTGTTCCTCATCGCATTAGTGGCGATGATATTCTTTCTGATATTCTGGCAAATATTGGATTCCTCCCACTATCTCTATGACACGTACTCCCTGCTAACCAGCAGAAATGCATCGAGAATGGTTCTGGGCCTGATTTTCGGCGCACTGTTCGGTGTTTGGGCCATACGCATGTATCGAATGAAACCGACCGAAGACCAAAAACTACCGGTTGTTCAGAAAATTGAAGGTGTTGCGCTGCTGTTGCTGCTGTTTATCGGTGTCACTTCGATCCCGATCGAAGACTACGTTCGTGGTATCAGCATCAAAGACGGAGCGTTCAATTTTCAGCTTAGCAGCGCTAGCCAGGTTGGGTCAGTCGCCAGTAATTCGCGGGGTGAGGATGCAGGTCGAATTCAATCTAAAGACGAAGGCAATGGTAAGTCTGGCAACAGTGGCAGCGAGCCCGGCTTAGTAATTGCAGCTTCACTGCCCAGCCTGATGTCTTCGGATTCGGGCTATATGCAAAATCGCAGTCAGGTTCCAGATGATAGCAATAACCGCGACATTGTTGATGAAAAAGTAGCGGAGTTACAGCGAGCGGCCGAAAAATATTCGAAGAACATTCAGCCCTTTGCCTATTGCGCACTCCAACTCACCTCCGCGACCAAGGACAATCAACATTTCAGGAAAGAACTGACGCGGCTGAAACCGATCGTCCGCGAACTTTTCGATCTCCAGAATGCTATTTTGCGCAGGCCGCAACTCACCGGTCAAGATTTGAACGAACTGAGAGACCGGTCCAGGAAGGTGCTGGAAAATCTCTACTCCAGGCTTGCATCTGGTGCCCGAAGACTGGTTGACAGCGCGCATCACCTGACCCTGGTCGGAGCTGTATCGGATGGGCCGAATGCTCTGTCTGGTTGCGCAAGCCTGAGAAACGCGATCAACACAGCATATCGTCCCAAAAAAGATACCTCGGTTGTCTCGAACTCGGTTCTGGAAAGCGAGCTGTTTGAACCGGGTGCGGAACGCCGCCCCTACCTGGCCATTCTATTGGCGGGGCTGCTCCAATTGGAGGGGCAGGAACTGGCCGGCATTCAGGTTCTGCAACAATGGTTGGAACTCTACTCGGCGAGTGCACAGACCAGTACTGTCCCGGAAAAGCGCGATCCAGCCGCCAATTGGTACAAGATCCGCATCATAACGACGCAAGTCTGGCTGTTTAACACACTTTACGACCGGCTTGGACAACAATCCGGCCCTGTACAAAAGGCCTTTCTTGCTGCCCTTGAGGACGCAATCAGCGCCATCGAAGAACTGCAGGAAATCGAAAGGGACTATAAGAAAATATTTATGCTTCCCAACACGGACCTGCGGGACAGAAACTTCCAAAAGGACTTTGGCGTTCGAAGCCGTTGCCCGGAAGGCATAGACATGTCTCAGCAAGATGATCAAATCAAACTGAAGCTGAGCGGTGCTCTCATTTCACTGAAATCGGCCTATGCCCGAAGGGCCATATACCGTGGGGAAATTCGGGAGAACGACATTCCCAAAGTCACCACTTACGCCGAGGAAATTGTCGACGCCGACCAGAGCTGTTATTCAAAGTACCTGATCGAAATACAGCCGAACGGCCGTCACCAGGCCATTGCTCGTATTCGAGGCGAGAACCTTTTGACATATGCGCTCTTCATGCAGTCACTTGCCAATTCCCGCAAGCTGATCAGCAGCAGCGCAAAAGACCAATCGCTGGCCAATCTGGAAACGTCGATGAACGCATTGAGGCTGGCATCTTCAATCACCGAGCCCTTTGGCAAGCCTGTCGACATCCAAACCCGCGGAGTCCAGTTGCTTGACCAGCTGGACAGCACGCCCAACCAGCGACTGTGGGAAGAGATACAAACCGAGATCAGGCGGCTGGAACGCATTCTCAATCGATACCGATGAGTAACCCTCGTTTCCAGATGGAGCCTAAACTCTGCCAAAATGTTCGCCGTGAAGCATCGACTTGGCCCGCACCGCGTCGCGGCAGTGACTAACGTTGAAACTGCTCAATCCCGCTTCAGGGAAGAAGAAGTAAAGGCCCGGCCCAGCCCCATGTCGATGTGAGCGAAATCAGCAAAGCAGAGGCGGTTGTGATGAGCATTCTATTCATCTTCCGTCCTTTTCAATCTCCATCCGGGGAACTTCACTTAAGCAGAACAAGTATGAACATCACCTGAACAGGTGTTTCTCAAACGATTGCAGATGCTCGCGGCGATGAAGCAGGCACGTCCTGAAAGTCTTGCGCCGGGACGGCCGACACAACAGAGCAGCATGCAGAAGCAGGCCTGGTCGGTATGCTGGATTTTCAATTGAACTGGACACAAAAGCCCGCACCAGAGGCGCGGGCTTTCAACGTTTCAGTCTGAAACGTGAACAGACTTTAGGGCAATATCACCACAGGTCCCGCCCAGGCTGACACAGAAGCAACAGAAATCAGAATTGTCACCGTTGCGTAGGCAAAAATGCGAGTCATTGGTCCATCCTTTCTGTACACTGGCCCTTTGATAGCAAAGGGCCTTGCCAGAACAGAGCACCTGATTTTTGACTTACCTGCTGTGCCAATCCGCACAGGATGTACAAAAGACCACATCTTTCGGTCCGGCGCAGCTGCGAATGGCCAACAAAAAAGCCCGCATTGATATGCGAGCTTTCGGTATCAGAGACTCAGATCGATCCGTTTAAGGAAGCAATAGCATCGGGCCGGCCGACGCGGTCATCGATGTGAGGGCAATCAATAGTGAGACAGTGGCTATCGCGACAATGTTCTTCATCGGTCTGTCCTTTTCTGTTTCTGTTATCCAATATAGGCAAATGGGACATGAATATCAACTGAACAGACTGCCAATCTCTTTTTCCAAAGCATTTTCCGTAGGTAAGCACGCAGTGAGCAACGGGTGGAAAGCGTCTGATTGCGGCCCCGGGCAGCTCCCGAGCTGATTCTGGAGCACCGATGATCCCCCGGCTGTTCAGGACTGGTAGCAAATTCTACGTACTAAGCGGCCAGTTTGGAAACGTGAACGAATACAGACTGAAAATGTAAACGTTCAGCCAAAACGGTAGACCGTTTCGCTAAACTCGAAACCGTCGGCGCACTAAATTCCTGTTATTATTGGATGTATTTGGCAGGGGCAGCAGGATTTGAACCCGCGACCTACGGTTTTGGAGACCGTCGCTCTACCAACTGAGCTATACCCCTAAGGCCGGGCCGGCGGCATTTGACGCCAGCGTGGTGGGTGTACTTGGAATGTACTGGCGTTTCAAGCCATATCGACACGACAAAAGCGGTTTGTGAAGTCGACAATCGTTATGAAGGATTGTCAGTGCGTGGCGTCAACAGGCCACGTTCCTCGGCCAGAGCTGTGTTGAACTCCGCACCAAACAGGATCAGCACAGACATACAGTAGAGATAGACAATGGCGATCATCATGCCGGCGAGACCGGCATAGAGTGCTGTATAGTTGGCGATGTTTTCAAGGTAGAGGCCAAACAGGCGTGATCCGATCAGAATTCCGGCAATCGTCAGCGCTATGCCCCACAGAATATGACGCTTGCGCTTGCGGTGCCTGACATCCGGCAAGAAGCGGTGAAAACAGAACAGGATGATGCCGAGCAGCAGCACCGCCAGCCCGTATTGCGCCATCGTGGCCACGCCGAAAAATTCTTCAAGCCAGGGAAGTCTCTGGTCAAAGAACTTCCAGACCAGCGGCGTGCCCACCAGGATGAACGCCGCCAATATGAGCCCAAGGGCTCCAACGAGCACAAACAGCGCGCCCTGCAGCCGGCGCCAGAAAAACGAACGGGTCTCGTGGACCTTGTAGGCGCGGTTCAACCCGTCGCGGGCATTCTCGACACCGTTGCTTGCCAGGATCAGCGCCACGAGCGTACCGAATGAGAAAAATTCTCCCGGACTCTGAGACAACAGAGTCTCTACCGTTCGCGCGATTGGCTGAGCGCTGTCTCCCGGCCAGTGACCAATTACAAGTTCCACAACCTCATCGGCCAGCGCCGGATCGCCGTAGAGCCGCACCAGCGATGCGACCAGCATCAGGAAGGGAAACAGCGACAAGAGAAGCGACAGGGCAACATTTGATGCTATTGCCAGACCGCCATCATTGTTGAGCTTGACAATTGCCTGCCAGAACGCCCTGAGCACCCGGTTCACGATCGCTGACACACTGCTAAATTCCGCACCATTGCAGACCTCCCGGCAATTTCTGGTTTGCCCAGTCTATCTGTAAAACCCGGCGTCTCCCAGCGCTGGTCGATGCATCCGAAGCGTGAAGGATCGGTGTGGAATAGGCCCACAAATCCCCTCTCACTGCCAGACATTCCACAATCTCAGACTTCTTGACGACCAACGGAACCCTCTCCTTTTCCAGCCGACCCAGTGTATGGGAGCCGACCGCGATCTTCAGGGGGGCATTGTCTCTGCCGGCGTCATCAACATGAATGCGCATGGTGATCATGTTTTGCAGGAGCTGGAAGGGTGGCTCAACATGTTGCAGACCCGATTTCCTGCTCCAAACCTCAAACCCACAAACATCGATGCGTTCTGCGACTGCAATTGTCCGGTCCTGATGCCAGCCAAGTGACCAGTTGGCACGCGCTGATTTGTCGAACACCAATGCCCGGACAGGAATGACACCGCCGCCAAGAATCTGACTGGCAACGTTGTTTGCGGTGCTGTTTTTGCTGAGCAGCCGGCTCAACAGTGGATCACGGGTGATGCGAACGCCCGGACCGCGTCCGGAATGGTTCGCCGCCAGCTTATCGAAAAGGCCCATTTCCCCGACCGTCATCACTGCAGAAAACAGCTCAGCCCCGTCTGTTTTCAGTTTCAGATCCAGCAGCCGGTGTGAAGTCATGCTAGCCGTCACGTTGCCAGATGAAAAACGGCGCCTTGCCCGGGCGCACAGAAACCCCGGCGCGAATGGCGTCGTCAATGCCATCGGGCACGACAGCTCCTCCTGGCAGTGCACGGAGTGTTTCGATGAAGTCATCACCAAACAGTCTGAAATGGTCTTCCTGCAGAAATTGTTCCAGTCGCTCAGCATCGGTCGCCAGATGCTCACCGCCTTCCCTTGTCTGCATGCCTTTGTAGGGCCCGGGTACGGAGAAGATCATTGTTCCGCCGGGCGCCAGCAGACGGGCAAATGCACGCAGGTGATCGCCATAGTGACCGGGAATGTGTTCAAGGACGTGATTGTGCAGGATGGCGGAGAAGTAGCCATCGGGAAATATGTCAAAATCCCTTGGGAAGAACAGTCTTATGCAGGGTGCGTGCGGGTAAGTATCAGGAGATGGGTCCGCGGTAATGTAACCGGCATGCAGAGCATCCCGCAGCAGCGGATACAGTGCCGCCTCCGGCGCCAGGTGAAGCACCCTCCCCTTTGCAGCATCCGTATCAAGCAGGTGGCGGGAGTACACGGCCCAACCAATGCGATGCCGCGCCAGAGATCCACAGGTCGAGCACTTTTCGGCCGGGCGCCCCCTGAACGGTTCGAATTCGGTTCCACCGCAGATGTTGCATTGCGCCCCGGCCATCACCTCTCCTCACCATACAAAAACGGCGGGGTCATGCCCCGCCGCATTGAAATTAGCTCGCAGCAATTTCTATTCGAAGATTTCGGCGACGATACCGGCGCCGACGGTGCGCCCGCCTTCGCGGATGGCGAAGCGCAACCGGTCTTCCATGGCGATCGGAACAATCAGTTCAACCGTCATCTCAACATTGTCGCCTGGCATCACCATCTCCGTGCCTTCCGGCAAAGAGCAAACGCCCGTCACATCCGTCGTA
>CALIOE010000143.1 GCA_938044775.1 uncultured Rhizobiaceae group bacterium | reverse complement strand
GAAGGATTGTAGCGACGTGAGCGTACCCGGTATTGAAACGAAAATGCGATCGGAAGTCGAAGATATTCCGCACGCCGTTCAGCGCCTTCTCGACAAATCTCTGCCGGAGATCAAAATCGCTGCGGATGCCGTGCGGGCGCTCGATCCTCGAATTGTCTGCACAGTTGCACGCGGATCTTCCGATCACGCGGCGACCTATCTGAAATATGCCATTGAGCTGAATGTCGGAATTCCGGTTGCATCTGTTGGACCATCTGTCAGCTCGATTTATGGAGCGCAGCTCAATATGGAGCGCGGTGTCTGTGTCGGTATTTCTCAGTCTGGTCAAAGTCCCGACATAACAAGCATGATCAAATCGGCGGGCGCCGGCGGCGCTCTCACGATTGCAATTACGAACGACAGCCTCTCTCCGCTTGCCGACGCCAGCGCTCATGTTCTGAATATTCAGGCACAGTTGGAAAAAAGCGTTGCCGCTACCAAAACCTTCGTCACGTCGATTGTTTCGGGGCTCCTGTTGTTGGCTCACTGGACCCGGAATGAGGACTTGCTGACATCGTTGCACGAGCTCCCGGAATTGAGCGCAAAGGCAATTTCCTGCAATTGGCAATGCCTGGCCGACCGCATGAAGGACGATGGCTCGCTTTACGTTTTGGGTCGCGGTCCTTCTTTTGCCATCGCAAATGAGGTGGCCCTGAAGTTCAAGGAGACCTGTCAGATTCAGGCTGAAGCCTTCAGCTCTGCCGAAGTGCTCCACGGACCGGTATCTATTGTAGGTAAGAACTTTCCCGTCCTTGCTCTGATATCCCGCGACAAATCAGAGAGTTCGGTTGCTGGTGTTGCACACGATTTGGCCCTTCAGGGAGCCGATGTCTTCGCGACCTCGCAAAATTTGGAGGCGGTGCGAAACCTGCCGGTTGTGTCATCGGGAAATCCGCTGACTGATCCCCTGATGCTGGTCGTTTCCTTCTACGCGTTCATTGAAGAACTGGCGCGCATGCGTGGCCTCAATCCGGATGAGCCGCGAAATCTCAACAAGGTTACGGAGACGGTATGAGCCGGCAGATGGCCATCGCAGGAGCGGATATCTTCGACGGCGAATCTGTTCATCACGGGAGCGCTCTGTTGTTGGATGGGGAGCTGGTGGCCGGCATTTGTTCTGCCGAAGACGTTCCATCGGATCATCCGGTTCAATTGCTGGACGGAGGTCTATTGGCACCCGGATATATAGACCTTCAGGTCAACGGTGGCGGTGGTACCCTTTTTAACGAGCAACCAACCCTTGAGGGTATCGAGACAATCTGTGCTGCGCACAGAACCTTCGGGACGACGGCTGTCCTGGTGACGCTCATCACCGATACGCCGCAGGTCACCCAAAGGGCGATTGAAGCCGGAGCCGATGCAACCAGAAGAGCCGTTCCGGGTTTTCTTGGCCTCCACCTGGAGGGACCCCATCTCTCGACGGCCAAGAACGGTGCCCATGATCCGGCCCTCATTCGGCCCATGTCGCAACAGGATCTTGAAGTGATATTGGACGCTAAGCGCAGAGTGCCCAACCTGATGGTCACGGTTGCGGTCGAAAGTGTGACCAACAGCCAGATATCTGCCCTTGCGAGTGCTGGCGTCATTGTCAGCCTGGGGCACACCGCCGCTACTTTCGAACAAGCACAGGCGGCGATTAATGCCGGGGCACGTTGCGCGACCCACTTGTACAATGCCATGAGTCCACTCACCCATCGTGAGCCCGGCCTTGTCGGCGCGGCCCTGCACAATGCCTCACTGTTTGCCGGATTGATTGCGGACGGAATTCACGTCGACCCAGCAGCCATGTCGATTGCGCTCGCGGCAAAAAATGGTCCGGGCAAAATTTTTCTCGTCAGCGATGCAATGTCAACAATTGGAACGGATGCGACACAGTTCACCTTAAACGGCAGAACTGTGCACCGAAGAGGCGGCCGCCTTGAATTCGACAATGGAACTTTGGCAGGTGCAGACCTGACCTTGAACCAGGCCGTTCGTTTTATTCAGGGTGCTGTTGATCTTGATGAATACGAAGCGCACCGCATGGCCAGCCTCTATCCTGCTCAGTGTCTTGGGATTGCCGACCAGGTGGGTTGCCTGAAACCTGGCGGCAAGGCAGATCTGATACATCGGATTTCCGGCTTCGGGATTGCCGGAACCTGGATAGCCGGGAGCTATACAAGCAGGGTTTGACCGAACAGCGGTCGGCGTTATGAGATCATTTGGTCAGCCGCCCCGCGATGGAACACGGCGAAAAGTCCCATCGATGTATCCGCTGTTGGAGTGTTGCCCGTCAAAATGATCAAGAATTGAATTGCTCCCGTGATCTGTTCTGCTATCGGTACAGCTTGCGGTTCAACCCTCTGAGTCGAGCCCAAATCGCACCACGTGTGCCAACAGGAAGAACTCCATGGATACCCCCGTCCCAAGCCTGATCCATTCCCTCAACGCTCTGTCCGGCGTGCTGAAGAAAGCCGAAGCACATTGCAAGGATCGAAAGATCGATCCGTCCGTACTGCTCACGGCGCGTCTCTATCCGGATATGTTCAACTGCATTAGTAACGTATGGGCGGTCTGCGACACCGCGAAGGGAGCAGCGGCTCGCCTTTCTCAAACAGACAATCCAAGCTTCGAAGACAACGAATCCACTTTTGCGGAACTCGAAGCGCGCATTCAAAAGACTGTGGAATTCATGAACAGTGTCCCGTCTGCAGCATTCGACGGGGCAGAAGACAGAACGGTCACCATGAAAGCCGGCACGCGCGACTTAAAGTTTGTCGGCGCTGCCTACCTGACCGGCTTTGCAATTCCCAATTTCTATTTTCATATGACAACCGCCTACAACATCCTTCGCCACAACGGTGTTGAGATCGGGAAGGTCGACTTTCTCGGCGGCCGCCAACAATAAGGCGGCGTTGAGCGTCCACTCGCCTTTCAGAACTGTGCCTCATTGTTCGGCTTATCAACCTGCGGATCGACATTTGAAGGCAACCCTCCTCATTGCCCAACTCCATTGGAAAGATCACAATTGAAACGCCCTCCAATCCATTCTGCAGCATAGAATGAGCGCATTGACGGCCCCGATCTATTTGGATCGCAATTCGCCGCCCCATATTACAACTTTGGTTCTCATGGCCGGGACAGGGGCACTGTCTATGAACATCTTCCTGGCATCATTGCCGGAGATGGCGGAATATTACGATCAGCCTTATTCAATCATGCAATTCACGCTGACCGGGTATCTGGCTCTGACTGGATTGGCCCAACTGATCATCGGTCCGGTTTCAGACCGCGTCGGCCGACGGCCGGTGATGCTTGCAACCCTGGTGATCTTTATCGTGGCGTCACTTGGAGCAGCGCTCTCCACCAATTTCGAACTGTTTATGGCATTCCGATTGTTACAAGCTGCCGTCGTATCAGGGTTTGTCATTTCGCGGGCTGCCGTTCGCGATATGGTGTCCAGGGAGCGAGCAGCCAGCATGCTGGGTTACGTCGCTATGGGCATGGCCCTTGCGCCTATGATGGCGCCTCCTCTTGGCGGAGTGTTGGCGGACAATCTGGGTTGGCAATCCAATTTCTACGCTATGTCACTGATTGGCTGCTTCACCCTGGTCATTGCATTTCTCGATCAAGGCGAAACCAATTTGCACCGCTCTGAGAGCTTTACCGCGCAACTCAGAACCTATCCGGATCTGTTCAAATCCCGGCGGTTTTGGGGATACGCTTTGATGCAGGTTTTCGCCGTCGGCACTTTCTTCGCCTATCTGGGGGGAGCGCCGTTTGTCGGAGACAAGTTCTTTGGACTGTCGGCTTCCGAGGTCGGGCTTTATCTGGCGCTCACTCCACTCGGCTATATGCTCGGTTCCGGTTTCTCCGGGCGATTTGCCGCCCGTGTCGGACTATACCGGATGATAATTGCCGGGGCCCTGTTAACATTGCTGGGTATGTCCTTAACGCTGGTCACAGCTGCTATCGGTGTTGTCCACCCAATGGGCTTTTTTGGATTCACACTTGCCATCGGGCTGGGCAACGGTCTGATCCTGCCATCGGCGAATGCAGGCATGTTGGATGTTAAACCCGAACTCGCCGGCTCTGCATCAGGTCTTGGAGGTTCGCTCATGACATTCGGAGGCGCTTCGCTGTCTGCTTTGTCTGGCTTTCTTCTCACTGAAACATCGGGTGTCTATCCCCTGATCTATTGCATTTTGGGGGCCTCGTTCTTCTGCCTGCTGGCTGCCATCTATACAATCAGGGTCGAAATCGAGATGCGAGGCGGGGTCTGATGATGAACGCCGACACCAGTTTCGGAACGATGAAAACGACATTTGGCCAACTGTAGTAACAGCAGGCCACCATCCTGGGCGGCGCGATCAACTTCGGGAACTGCGTCGAAAGACACTCGGTGAAGATCCCGTGGCGCGCTTGAAAGCCCGGCTAAATGCACTGGTATCATTGTACCCGGTCTGAATTGCTATTTCGTCCAGGGCCAGGTCACTTTCGTTCAGATATTTTCGCGCCAGTTCGGTGCGCCATCGGGCAATATAGGTGATTGGCGTGAGGCCGATCGCTTCTTTAAAGAAAGCGGCAAATGCGGTTCGTGACTGCCCCGCCACTTCGGCAAGACTCTCAACAGTCCAGGGTTCCGACGGGTTCTTGTGTATTTCGTCGAGAACCCGCTGGAGCTTCGGACTTGCAAGCGCGTTGAGTGCTTCACCTGGCAATATTGCATCGTCGAGCCATCCCCGGACCGCATGGTAAAACATGACCTCTGTCAGCCTGTTCATGACCACCTGGGGGGACGGAGATTGATGGGAAAGCTCAACCTGCAGCATCGCAATAACCCGAGCGATTTGCTCGTAGTGATAGTTCTTGCTTTTGCGCACCACCAGAAGATCGGGCATCCGGGAGATGATTGCTAACGGGGGCTCTTGGGCAAACTGAAAATAGCCGCACAGCAGGTGTGTTTTGTCGCTGCAGCGATCCAGCTTCTGGAATTGTGGGGTGACGGTCTCGCTTGGTCTGGGAATGCTGTGCTGCGTACGAGCGGGCCTGCCAACCTGATCGTCCAGAAAATGCGCTTTTCCGCGCGGAACAATTACGAAATCACCCTCGAGAAGGTGTTCGCAGGCCGCATTGTCTTGCAATCCTATCCAGGTTGAACCTGCCAACACCAGATGGAATCGGCATAGATCGGTGTGTTGATCCACATCCATCCCCCACGGTGATTCGACATTCTTGCTAAAATATGCCGTTCCGCGCACGCGCACCAAATCGAGCAGGTTTGAGACCAAATCCGTCATGCGTTTCGGGTAGCTCCGATTTCAGGCGATGCCAATCTCTGCGTCAGCAATTTGTACGATCTGCAAGAAAACACATACGGCCTGCCCTGTCGCCTGTCTCAGCTCCCCTTAAATTGAGGGCAAATTCAAATGACCGGCCGCAAAGGATGGCCGTTTGATTTTCATAAAAGGAGCGATCAATTATGAGAAAGAAATCAATACTTGCACTTTCGGCATTTGCAGCGGTTTCTGCATTACTATCCAGTCAATTCTACACCGTCGCGACGGCTCAACAGGACGAGAACTGGAAACCGAAATGGACCGAGGACGGAAAGCTCGAACTCCCAACCGGGTACCGCGAATGGGTTTATCTCGGCTCACCGCTAACGCCGAACGCACTGAATGGCGGTGAAGCCGGCTTCCCAGAGTATCACAATGTCTACATGCATCCCGCTGCGTACAAAATTTACAAGGAGACCAACGAGTTTCCGGAGGGAACAATCCTCTTGAAGGAGCTTCAGCTGACAAAGCAAGCGGAAGAAGAGGACGGATCAAGGACGGAAGTGTCCGGTCGCGGGTATTTCCCGGCCGCTTTCAACGGTATCGACATTGCTGTGAAAGATTCACAGCGCTTTGCCGAAAGCCAAAACTGGGGTTACTTCAACTTCGGACATCACGCACCACCTTATGCTGCTTCTGCAGCCGCCGCTCCCGTTGATTCTTGCGCAGCGTGTCACATCAGCAATGCGACCAGGGATATGGTTTTCACAGAGTTCTACACCATTCTCAACACCAAGTAGGCGCGGCCTTGTTTGGGAAGATTGAGAAGCGTCCGGCGACCATTCCCCACGCCGGACGCGCAGATGAGATGGGAAATGTTGCGTCATGCATTGGAGCCAAACCCAGTTATGAGGAGGTCGCTCATGTTGTGGCACGCTATGTCTACAATGTCTGGTATCACGAAGAGACCTGGGCCGATCAGCCTGTATTGAAGACATTTAACACACTGTGCTCGCCGGCATTGCGCGTGTCGGCACGGGTACTCATAAGACTGGATATTCTGAGGCCGTTGGATGAATCTGCAAAGCGCAACTATTTTGTCTGTGAACCTTCCGAATTCAAGGAGCGCGCAAGAGCAAACAGATCGACAGCCCATGGTTTCGACACGTTGGTTTTGGCCGCAATTGCGCTGGCTGAATATGATGGCCCAAGAGAGGCCGGGTTGCTCAGCTGTCTGATCCGTCTTGGTCTTTGCAAGCCAATTGAATTCAAGACCAAAGTCCTCGCGGCATCAGGGATTAAGGTCACTGACTTCGAACTGATCTGGACCAGCCGAATTCGCAGATATGATTGTTTGCGTGAACACTGGGGTCTCCGGTTGGTTGGCTGACAAAAAAATGCCGCGGAACCAGGCCCCCGTCTGCAGACCTGCTCAATGTCAAACCCAGTGTCGCGCCTGCCAGTCATAAGAGACAACATCGCGGCGACATCAGCTTGCAGTGCGCGGATTCGGACATCAGATCCCTGTCGGTTTCACAAGTGAAAGCTTTGTGGAGAATAGGTCCGGATCGAAATTCAGCGATCCGGGGCTTCATGAACTTCAGATGAACGGCAGATTAACCAGCGCTGAAGTCGCTGTTATCAGGCTGTTAAACCACTTTTAGTTCCTTACCTGATCCGAAATGATGATGGTTCGACCTGGTCGCATTCTGATCGACGTCAATGCAGTTTGGTGCGCAGTTCTCAATGGAACCGACAGCACCAGGCATGGCCGCGGTGTCTCCCTCATCACTGCGGCCATGATCCCGGCATGGTCTGTCCACACCTGTGGACCCGGAGCCATGCCGGGGTCTAAGTTCTGGGCGCATCCGGTGCGTCTGTCTAGCTGTTGAGGAGTGCCCAACATCAATCAAATGCAAATCAGAACCAAGCTCGTCTTATGTGTCAGCACGCTCGCGATGGTGATTATCGCGTGTTCCGTGCTGCTTTTGTGGAACACTTATCGATCCACCTACAATCATAAACGTACCAACCTCGCTTACAGTGAGCTGACTAAATATCTGCAGCTTTCGGGCGAAGTGTTCAGAACCTTTAAGCAGATTCGCCGTGACGTACTAAACGAAGGCGGAAAGCTTAACTTCGATCTGGATCAGGCGCAGGGCAGCATCTCTGAAATCATTTCGGAGATCAGCGACCTCGCGGCTGAAGAGAGTGCAATTGGCCTGCGAACAGGAGAAGCGCTTGAGGATGTTGCCAGGGCGCATGCCCTTTCTGAAGAACTCGTCGAAGCATTTGCGGACGTGCGTAGAAGCATCGTCCTATTGAAAAATGGCACGATAGTGGAAGCAAAGGCGCTGCTTGGAAACAGTCTCGAAACGCGAATTGATGGTAAGGTCGCGCAAGTAATAGAAGCTGCAGTGAACGACGAACGCGTCGAGGTTGCCGAGGCGCTGGAAGAAATTGAACAGACCAACCTCATTGCTTCATGGGCGGCGATTGGGGCGACGCTCTCCGGACTCCTTTTAACCGGATGGGTAATTTACATTCTGGCACTTCGTCTGAGAATCAGCTTACGCAATCTGGAGAGCGGGGCTGAGCTTTTTGCCGCCGGTCAGCTGGATCACAGAATTCCGGTTTCAGGCAGCGACGAGTTTGCAAAGCTGTCTCACAGGTTCAACTCGATGGCAGGTCAACTCCGCAATCAGCACCAAGCGCTTGAGGACGCCCGAGCCTCGCTGGAAAACCGGGTGATGGAACGAACAGAGGAACTTCGGACCGTCAATGTAGAGCTGCAGCGCAGAGATGAGATGAGGCGGCAATTCTTTGCCGACATCGGGCACGAGTTGCGCACACCCATCACTGCCGTTCGGGGTGAAGCGGAAGTGGCCTTGCGGTCGCGCGTGGATCATCGCGAAACCTATCGATCCGCGCTTGAACGCATTGTCGATATTACCGGTCAGTTGACCCGCTTCGTCAACGACATTTTTCTCATTGCCCGTGAACAGGCCGGTGTGTCCGACATGCGTCGAGATGAGGTTGACCTGAGAGAGGCAATAACCGCTGCAACAGAGCAATTGCGCTCGATGATTGAAGAGCACCAATGTAAATTGTCGCTGGACATCGGCGAGGTACCGGCGATGATCGAAGGCGACAGTCAACGCCTGTGTCAATTGATTCAGATTTTGATATCGAACGCGATCCAGCATTCACCGGCCGGCGTGAATGTCCGGGCCTCACTGGTTTGCCACGACGCCGAATGGCAATTGAGCATTGAAGATGATGGTCAGGGAATCTCGAAAGAGGAGGCAACCCGCGTGTTCGAGCGCTTCTACAGAGGTGGCGGAACGTTCGATCACGATCAAGCGAGGAACACAGGCCTTGGATTGCCAATTGCCAGGTCTATTGCCAACTCCCATGGCGGCAGAATTTGGATCGATACTTCGTACTCTGGAGGCACAGCCGTCAGAATTTCACTGCCACTCATTGACTGCGGATCTGATGATTCCAATGCGCTTCCCGACAATGAGATGGAGGCATATTCATGAATCTCCTGCTCATTGAAGACGATGTCCGGATTGTCGAATTTCTCGGGCGGGGACTGCGAGCTGAAGGGCACAAGGTCGAAGTCGAGAACGATGGTTTGTCCGGCCTCGAAAGAGCTCGTTCGGGCACATGGGATGCAATTGTTCTGGACCTGATGCTGCCGCACCTGGACGGGCGTGAAGTATGTCGCTCTCTGCGTATAGAAAAGAATCCCACGCCGGTTCTCATGCTGACGGCGATGGACAGTACAGAAGATATCGTTCGGGGCCTTCGCCTCGGGGCAGACGATTATATGACCAAGCCCTTTGCTTTTGACGAATTGCTCGCCCGGCTTGAGAGCATGACAAGCCGCAATACTCCCAACCAATGGAAGAGCCGAAAGAGTCTGCTCGAAGTGGATGATCTTTCGTTTGACCGGGATGCTCTCATCGTAGAGCGAGACGGGCGAGTGATCGATCTCACATCTCTGGAATATGCCTTGCTCGAATTTCTGATGGTCGAATCCGGAAAAGTCGTCAGCCGCGCACGTATTCTGCAAAACGTCTGGGGCGTATCCGAAGATCCGCTGACAAATGTCGTTGATGTCTATATCCGCAGGCTTCGGGCGAAAGTCGACGACGGCTTCAACACCAAGCTGATCAATACAGTTCGTGGACGTGGATACCGATTGGGCACTCGATAGACCGAAATCTTTTGCGCTTGTCCAGGTTCAACGCGACGACGGCTTGCAAGATTAAGTCGGGATGAACGAATTGTGAAACGTTCGTTTCTGTTCGCTTAACGACCCATTAGCCTCCAAGTAACAAGCAATTAAGGGCGTTGCCGAACACCTGTGCCATCCGCATTTTCCTCTCACGACTGACGAAGTTCGTCTCTCGTTTTGCCCACCAACTGGTGTTTCCAGCATTAAGAGGAATCAATATGAAACAGATCGCACTTAACCAATCCATCGTTCCCGCGAATACCAAGTGGGCCTTCTCTACCCGGCGCGTGAGACGACAGGATGTTGCGGGAATACATCGCAATTTTCAGCGCGCAGTCGCCGGAGATATTCTGCTCGCGGAAATAACCAGCGTTGGTCAGCACAGGAAGCTTCAACTGGCTGAGGGACGTTACTCGGAAAGCTACACAGGCGACACCGTCGTCATGGTTTGTGGGGACCGCTATGCGCCTGATCAGTTTGAAGGTTATGCCGAAATAGGCCGCGAGGAATGTGACATGCTTGCGGGTGGCGGAATCGTCGGCTGTATGGAAGTCGCCCACGACAGGATGTCTGCACCGACAAAACTGCGCCCTCTCGGCCTCTTGACCAATGCGAACGCCGACACAATAAATGTCGCGACCTATTCCGTCCCTTTATCCGCCGTTCCCGAACACGTCACTGTCATTGGCGTTTTTGGAGCATCCATGAATGCCGGCAAGACAACGGCCGCCGTCAGTTTGGCGCATGGTCTCAAGCAGGCTGGGTTTGTCGTTGAAGGCGTCAAAGCGACCGGAACAGGAGCGTTCGGTGACTTCAACGCATTTCGCGATGCCGGGATACCGGTAACCGATTTTACCGATGCCGGAATGGGCACAACTTACCAGATGCCGCTGGATCGGATTGAACGAGGCTTTGACGCCCTGGTCGGAGGCGCCGCCGAGCGGGGTGCTGAGGTGATCGTGGTTGAGATTGCTGATGGCGTATTCCAGCGTGAAACAGCGGAAATTCTCGCTCACAGCATGATCAAAGATCGTCTTGACGCGGTTCTGTTTGCCGCGCGAGACGCATTGGGTGCAATGGGTGGTGTCACCATTATGAAACGACATGGCCTTAATCCATTCGCCGTTTCAGGAATGGTCACATGTTCACCGCTTGCGACCAGAGAAGCCGAAAGAGCGACGGGTACACCAATGTTGTCTCGCAACGACCTCATTGACCCCGCAAAGCTCATGCCGACCGTCGCCCATCTGTTGCGCGACTGCGTGGTTAAAACAGAAGCTGCGGCGTGAGCAACTTTCCTAACATACTGAACCGGAGCCGAGCTCCGGCGATGGCTCTCGTTGCATTGTCTGGTATTGCGCAGGCAGTAGCCGCCGGTGCTGCTGCAATGGCAACACGGGATGTATTTGCCGCTCTGTATGCAACCACCACTTTGCCTCTCATTCCGATTGCAGTTCTGTTAATTGCAGGTCTCCTTATTGCCGTGCTTCGGCTTATTGAAACCGTTATGGCGGAATGGGTCGGTCAGCATTTTGCCGCAGAGGTGAGGCAAGTGCTTTTCGGCCACTTGATGTGTCTATCACCGCGAGATTTGGCGCGGCGTCGCTCCGGTTCGCTGGCCCTGCGTTTTGTTGGTGATCTCGCAGCCATTCGCAACTGGGTAAGCCTCGGTATTGCCCGATTGGTTTCTGCTGCTTTCGTGCTCCCAGGCGCCATATTTGCTCTGTGGCTGATAAATCCGGCGTTGGCTGGCGCGAGCGCGGGCATCTTACTGGCAACTTTGATTGTCATGTCCTTTGCTCAAAGATGTCTTGCTCCTCTCCAAAGACGTTTGCGCAGCGCTCGCGCCCGAATCGCAGTAGACATGAGCGAAAGAGCACCGGTGGCGGCTGAGCTGCGGCTTCAGGGCCGTGGTGGTCTTGAGAGTGACCGGCTGAACAGAACTTCTGTGCGATTGCGTCAGGCAGCATTGAAGCGCTCGGCCGCCGCGGCATGCCTGAAAGCGGTTCCCGATATCGGGCTCGCCATCACCGGTGCGGTTTTTATGATGCTGGCGTTCAGGCTGCAGTTGAGAGGTGCGGAGATAGCTGCCGGGCTCGCAATGCTTGGAATTCTGGCCATTCCCATGAGGCACCTTGCCGTCATTTGGGATCGACACAGGGCCTGGCAGATAGCACGCAGGAAGTGTGTTGCACTGCTTAATCTGCCGGCGGTGGTTCAACCGGAACTTCCTGAAGTCAATGACGTGTTTGCCGGCCTTCGGCTTGATTCGGTATCTCACCTTTACCTTCGTAATCTGGACTGTTCCGTCGAACGTGGGCAGAAAGTTGCCGTTCTGGGCCCCAACGGGAATGGAAAGTCATCGTTGCTGACGCTCGTTGCAGGTTTGGAACAGCCGGAGCAAGGATTTGTGACGTTAGCGGGTGCGGCCATCGCTCCACGCGACGTGTGCTATGTCGGAGACCGATCGCCTTTGTTGCGGGGGAGTCTGCGACGGGCGTTTACAATGGGACTGGCGCAACGGCCTTCGCGCAAGCAGATCGAAGTGGTTGCGACTTCGTATGGCCTTGGTCCGCTGTTGGAGCGTCTGGACGGTCTGGACGGTAAGATTGCGGAAGCCGGAAAGAACCTCTCGTCAGGCGAAGTTCGCCGAATTCATCTTGTTCGTGCGACTTTGAGTCGTGCACCAGTTCTGTTGCTCGACGAACCCGAAGAAGCCCTTGACCCTGCCGGTCGGCTGCTTGTTCAGCAGCTGATCGAACAGACACCTGCAACGGTGCTGTATGTCACGCATGATGTGACCTTGGCCCGCATGGCTGATCAGGTCTGGTTTTTGGAAAACGGTGAAGTATTTGTTGCCGGTTCGCCAGCGGAGGCCTTTTCACGACCTGGTCCTATCCGTGACTTTGTCAGCCCGAGGAAAGCTGCATAGCAGATTGAGCGTGGCGTTTGCGACCATGTCCAAAACTGTGCGGAAACTCACGTTTACCTTGTGTTCTTGCGCACTACGGATCGCCGTTGGGCGAACTATGTTCAGTTCATCGGAATGACATCCCGTTTTTTCGAGCCAACTGAAGGAGAAAGAAAATGACCTTTGATACTCTTAGGAAAACTGGTTTGACTGTCCTGGCAGTCGGAACAGTTACACTCGGCGCGTCGCTTGTCAGCACGGGTCCATCAATGGCCGCCGGGCTCATCAAGGCCAGCCCCATTGAAACCACGGCTGCAAAGTCGGTCGGTGAAGTGATCAAAGTCGGTGCCAAGAAACGCCGCATTCGCAAGCGCATCCGCCACCACCGCAGGCATCACCGCCATCACCGTCATGGATGGCACGGCCGCTACTTTTATTACGGCCCTGACTGCTTCTGGAAGAAGCGTCGCTTCTGGGATGGCTATGGATATTACTGGAAGCGTGTCCGGGTGTGCTATTGATGCCAATTGGAGTCAGTAAAGCGTCCAGTTAGCCCCGGCTTCGGCCGGGGCTTTTTTTTTGGATCGATCAGAGTTGTTAAAGGTCGATCTGTGCAAAGCAACAATGTTGCTCCCGCGTGCAGGGGTTGTAACTCGTGGATGTGAACCTGCAGCGTGTAAACCATATCAGAGCCGCCGATGGCCTGGGTGAACTTGTGAGCGGCTTGACCATTTTCATCGGAAACAACGATGTCATCCACTGACAGCTGGTCGAGATCTCCGCATCACTCTTCCAGGCGGCAGATACGACCAGTACAGGCTGGGTTTGCCGGCCTGGATCAACAGCCGGGAAGGAATAGACATTGGCGTATTCTGCCTTTCCCTTAGCATGTCGACTGACAAAGAATCGCAACAGGGACCGAGCGGCCTGGTCCAGTTCGGCCTGAAAAACTTCGCTGCACGGGACTTCGCCGGAATTCGCCAGGTCAGCCAAACGAGCCGCCATATTGACGCAATCCCCATAAACATCTTCGGCGGTGCTGATAACGGGTCCACAATCGATGCCGGCATGCACTGACGGCGGGCCCTTGCTGGACTGCCGGCGCATTTTCAACAAGACAGAGACCAGTGCGGTCGTCAAATCCGCCTTTGATACCGATCGGCAGATGCAATATCCGGCGACCAGGAAAGACCTATCGCATGCAGTGCAATGGATGAATGAATCGGCAATTCAGGCGGCATCGTTGGCGCTGGTAAGGCTTGACTGGCAGGAACGAGCGGGTCCGACTAAGCTCCCTGCAACAGACTGACGGGAGGGGTTGTTGGCGAATTTCACAGAAGCCGAGTATCAAAGTCGTATTGCCAGGACGCGAAAGTCGATGACGGCCAGAGGCCTGGATGCGCTCGTTGTCACTGATCCATCGAACATGGCCTGGCTCACGGGTTATGATGGTTGGTCATTTTATGTTCACCAGGCGGTCGTTTTGGGATTGGACGGCAATCCACACTGGTGGGGCAGGGGCATGGATGCATCGGGTGCCAGCCGAACCGTTTTTATGGATGACAATCATGTCCGCGGCTATGACGACATCTACGTTCAAAACCCTGACCGGCATCCCATGGGAGACCTTTGTGCGGTTCTGTCGGAACTCAGGCTTGAGAAAGGGCGCATCGGAGTCGAACTCGACAACTACTACTATTCAGCCGCCGCGCATAAGACGTTGGAGCACAACCTCACCTCTGCCAAACTGATCGATGCGACCGGGCTGGTGAACTGGCAACGAGGTATAAAATCACAGCAGGAAATCGAGTATATGCGCCGCGCCGCCGGCATCGTCGAGGCCATGCACGCACGTATTCTGGATGTGGCAGAGCCGGGCATGCGCAAAAATGATCTCATAGCAGAAATCTATGCCACGGGAATTCGCGGCGCCAACGGTCATTGGGGAGACTATCCTGCGATTGTACCGATGGCCCCCTCCGGCCTTGATGCTACCGCCCCTCATCTGACGTGGGATGACCAGCCGATGGAAAAGGGGGAGGCAACTTTCTTCGAGATTGCCGGCGCTCACAAGCGCTATCAGTGCCCGCAATCGCGTACCCTGTTCTTTGGTGCAATTCCTCAAAAATACAAAGACGCCGAAGTTGCGGTTCTTGATGCGATCGAGGCTGGCCTGGAAAAGGCAAAGCCCGGCAACCAGGCTCAGGATATCGCTAATGCATTCAACGACACCTTGAATAAAGCCGGCTTCGAAAAAGACAGCCGCTGCGGCTACGCCATCGGCGTCAGCTATCCGCCGGACTGGGGCGAAAGAACGGTCTCCTTTCGCCGCGGCGATGAAACCGTTCTGCAAGAAGGAATGACATTTCATTTTATGCCGGCTCTGTGGCTGGATGACGGCGGCCTGGAAATCACCGAGCCGATCCTGATTACGCAAACCGGCTATGAATGCCTCTGCAAAACACCTCGAAAGCTGTTCTCAAAGTCATGACCAAAAGCACGATCGAATCCACCATCCCGCTGACTCGAGATGGGGTTCATCATGGATTCCTGCGTGTTCCCTACAGCCGTAACGATAGCGCGTGGGGTTCGGTGATGGTACCAATTGCCAGCATCAAAAGCGGAGACGGTCCGACCGCCCTGCTTACGGGAGGCAATCATGGCGATGAGTATGAGGGTCCAATCGCGCTGCAGGAGCTGGCCGTCGGTTTGAGGCCATCGGAAATCAAGGGTCAGGTGATTATCGTTCCGATGATGAACCTGCCGGCGATCCAAATCGGATCGCGCTGTTCACCCATTGACGATGGCAACATGAACCGCTCGTTTCCGGGTCGGCACGATGGCACGGTCACGCAAAAGATCGCGCACTATGTGGCAACGGAGCTGGTTCCACTTGCAGACGCTGTTTTGGATTTTCACTCCGGAGGTAAGACCCTGAACTTTCTTCCATTTGCAGCGGCCCACGTGTTGAGTGACAAAACCCAGGAAGCGGCTTGCATGGCGGCAATGGAGGCTTTCAATGCTCCCTATTCCTGCCGCATGCTGGAAATCGACAACCAGGGTATGTTCGACACGGAGGTTGAGCGGCAGGGAAAGATCTTCGTGACCACGGAACTGGGCGGCGGCGGCAGTGCAACCGCCGAGACAATAGCCATTGCAAACAAAGGCGTGCGAAATTTTCTTCGCCATGTCGGAATTTTGTCAGGTGCAGTGGAGATCGAACCCAGTGTTAGTCTGGATATGCCGGACGAATCCTGTTTCGTGTTTGCACAGCATTCGGGCCTGATCGAGTTTTGCTGCGATATTGGTGATGATGTTGCGATGGGCGATGAGCTCGCCCGGATCTGGTCGACTGAGCGAACCGGAGAAGAGCCTACAAATTACGTTGCTCCCCGGAGCGGTATTCTGGCGGGACGCCATGCTCCCGGCCTTCTTCAGGTCGGAGATTTTATTGCATTGATAGCCGAGATACAATCGACAGCGCCTCGGTTGGGCGATACGGGTGGCATCTAAGCAGAATCGGATGTGTCCGGCATCAACCGCCATGCTGACGGAGCTTTGTCGGATGGTCATTGATAATGCTATGCGTCGTCAATCAGTCTTTGCGATGTCCTGACCGGGGAAGAACAATGCCATACGCTGAACTGAATGGATCACGCATACACTTCACCGATAGCGGTGGCAGTGGCGATGCAATCGTGTTTTCGCACGGACTGTTGTTCAGTGGAGCCATGTTTGAGAAGCAGGTCTCCCATTTTGGTGAGCGCTATCGCTGCATCACCTTCGATCACCGTGGTCAGGGGAAGAGCGGTGTGGCCGAAAGTGGCTACGACATGGAGACGCTCACTGCGGACGCAACCGAATTCATCGAGCACCTGGGCGTCGCACCTTGCCATTTTGTGGGTCTGAGCATGGGCGGATTTGTCGGTATGCGATTGGCCGCCCGCAAACCGGAATTGCTGAAGACCCTCACGCTTCTGGACACTTCAGCTGATTCCGAACCAGTGGAGAATGGTCCAAAATATCGGATGCTCAACTTCGTCGCACGCTGGATTGGTCTTTGGGCGGTTGTGGGTCGGGTCATGCCAATCGTGTTTGGACAGACCTTCCTCAGTAACGATGCCCGCGCGGGCGAGAAACAACGGTGGCGGACGGCTATTTCCAACAATCACCGGGTTGGCATAACCCGTGCTGTATCTGGCGTGGTTGATCGTGAGGGATGTACTGAACTTTTGAGCGCGATAGACATGCCTGTCGGTATTGGTGTTGGAGATGAGGACGTCGCGACGGTACCCGAGAGGTCCGAACGCTTGCATGCAGCGATCGAGGGGTCAGAGCTCGTTGTTCTCAAAGGCGCGGGGCATTCCTCGTCAATCGAAACACCGGACCTTGTAAACGAATTGATCGAGAGGACGATCAGTCGGTCTGAATGACTATAAAGTTTGACATTCTTATGGATTGCATTGGTTGTGACCCCTGTTCGCATTCAAAATTTGGTGGGGTCGCGTTTTGACCGGAAGACGTTGAGGACCTCTGATGCGAGGGCGAAGACCTCCCGCTTGACTGTTTCGCTCCGCAGATCGAGGTTGTTTCCACAGTAAGCGAAGCAATGGCCGTTGGTGTCCTTCGCGCACACGCGTTAGTGCGATTTCTCGCAATGCGAGTGCTCCGTTTTTAAGACATTTGAATCCGATTTCTGCGACAGTGGAAGTTGAAAACAACCAATCGGGTAGGCCTCTTGAACTTGGAACGACTGTTTCGAATCCAGAATGATCGAAGTGATCATCTTCAAAACGTGCTGCTTGCCAACGATCGACGCGGTGAGCGGGCGATTGCGTGGTTTCAGAGCGTCATTGCGCTCACGGTCCTGTTCTTCCATCTCGTATCGGGCAGCAAAAACCAGTGGCAGACGCTCAGCTGGCTGACAGTTGGTTCAGTGGTCCTGATCGTCTGTGTTTGTGCGATAAGACTGTGGCTGTCGAGATGGAAAGTGCTGCCGGTCTTCGCGCTGAATTTCCTGACCGTCATTGATGGCATTCTGATATTTCTCCTCATCGCCTCATACGGTCACGCCTATGATCTACCGGTCGAATCGCTCTTCAAAGCGCCGTCGCTTGTCTTCTTGATGGTCTATACCAGCGTGCGCGTACTCAAGCTGGATCCGATTCCGATCATTGTTGCGGGAGCCACGGTTTTGTTGGGCTGGTTTGGTTTGCTCAGTGCAAGCATATTGCGGGGTGCAGCCACCACCCAATCTTACGCCGAATACGTTTCCAGCAGCAAAATTCTTGTGGGTGCGAATATTGAGATCGCTGTTGGCTACTTTTCTGTGATTGTCGTTCTGTCCCTTGCGACCTCCTATGCGCGGCGGATTCTCGCTAATACGGCTAATATCAAGGAGCTTTCCGAGGCGAAGGCAGAAGCCGAAAACATGTCCGCCAGACTATCGGCACTGTTTGAAAGCTCGGCGGACGGCATCGTGGTTGTTGATGAATTCGGCACGATCGAGCACGTGAACCCCGCTCTGGAAGCGATGTTCGGCTATTCGTCTGTGGAGCTGACGGGTCAAAGCGTAGCCAAGCTGATGTCTGATGAAAATGCAGTGAAACTGGCTGGAGACATCAATAATTTTCGAACCTCAAAAGGAGCGGCCCTGGTCGGAAAGACCTTTGAGTCGGAGGGGATCGGCAGTGATGGCAAGGCATTTCCGATTGAACTTTCAATCAGTGGCTTCGAGGTAGACGACAAACTGCGGTTTACCGGGATCGTACGTGATATCTCGGACCGACTTCGATCGATTGAGAATGAGCGCGTTGCGACAGCAAAGTTTGAAGATGTCGTGACATCAGCCCTCGACGCTATTGTTGTGATTGACGAGCGTGGGGTCATCGCTGAGTTCAACCCGGCCGCCGAAAGCATTTTTGGCTTCCAACGATCGGATGTCATCGGGCAGGACATGTCGAAGACCATCGTTCCGGCTCATCATCGCGACGCCCACACAAAAGGCATGCTGCATTATCTTGATACCGGGGAAGGCCCGGTCCTCAACCAGCGCATTGAGATTGACGCAGTGACCGTCGACGGAACATCCATCATGATTGAATTGGCGATCAAGGAAAGCGAGGGTCCTGCCGGGAGGCTCTTCTTTGGCTATATGCGCGACATTACCGAAAAGAAAGCAGCGGAAGCTGCCTTGCTGGAAGCAAAAGAACGGGCTGAAGTAGCCAACAGAGCCAAAGCAAGTTTCCTAGCCATGATGAGCCATGAAATTCGAACACCCCTGAATGGTGTTCTGGGAATTCTCACCTTGCTTGCTGACAACGTCGAGCGGGAAGAAAACGTCAAGCTGGTCACAACGGCCCGGAGATCAGGCAAGGCACTGCTTGCGATAATCAATGATATTCTGGATTTTTCGAAGCTTGAAGCGGGCAAACTGGATCTCGAAATCGGTTCATTCCATCTGGATGTTCTGGTCGACAGTGTCAGGAGTCTTGTCCGGCAGCAGGCCAGTCAGAAGTCTTTGCTGCTGGACTTCACCGTCGACGAAGCTGTCCCGGATGTGCTGTTGGGTGATCAGGATAGAATTCGACAAATTCTTCTCAACCTTGTCTGGAATGCCATCAAATTCACGGAATCGGGACGCGTGGGCGTTAGCGTTGAGTCTCAGGAGGGAAACAACGTCCTCTTCACCGTCACGGACGATGGCATTGGAGTACCAAAGGACCGGGAACACGAGCTCTTTGCTGAATTTGCGACCATTGATCCGAGCTATGCCCGCAAATTTGGAGGCACAGGACTGGGTCTATCCATATGCAAGGCTTTGACCAACGCCATGGGGGGTGAAATCGGTTATCGGCCCAACGACGTCAAAGGCTCTGTCTTCTGGCTTGTGCTGCCATTGCCGCAGGGAGACGCCACGGCCGTCGTTGAAGAAGAAACAATCGAAGCCTCCAAAAAACTGCTCGAAGACCTCGAAAACGTTCGAATCCTGCTCGCCGAAGACAACGTGACCAACCAGTTGGTTGTCGGCAACATGCTCGAACGACTGGGATGCGCCGTGGACATCGTGAGCAACGGACAGGAAGCGGTGACGGGTGTGCAGGCGCACATCTATGACGCGGTGCTGATGGATGTATCGATGCCCGAGATGGACGGCATCGCTGCGACCAAAGCAATTCGAAGACTGAGCGGATCCGCCGGAAAGGTGCCGATTATTGCACTTACCGCCTATGCATTGGACGAAGACAGACAAAGGGTTCTGGCTTCCGGAATGGATGACTTTGTCGCCAAGCCGGTTTCGCGGATCGAGCTGGCGAGGGCTTTGTCACGTCAGCTGAGTGGAAACGAACGCCACAATGGCTTCAAGCGAAAGGATCACACACTCTCGCAGAGCGCATTTGATGAGAGCATATTGTCGAGCGTTTTTGCCGACATGGATGAACAGCTGAGCATGCGAATTGTGTCGGAGTTCAAGAACGATGTTGGGCGACATCTGGTCACCCTCGCTCAAGCGGCGACCGATAAGGATATTGAATCATTCGAGAAGGCCACGCATGGACTGAAGGGTGTCAGCGGAACATTTGGTGCAACGGAGCTGCTTCGCATTGCGGCGACGGCAAACAATCTGGCCCGTGAAGATCGCAAAGAAGAGGCATTTATGATGGCCGCTGAAATCGAGGAATATGCAGCGTCCGTTCTGTCAGCCGTTGATGGTCGGTTTGCGGATATCGGTTCTACAGATTTAACAAGGGAGGGAGCGGGATCATGAGTTCTTTAAATGGTGAAATTCTGATCGTCGAAGATGCCCTTTCTGTCGGCCTGACTTATCAGGCCTGGCTCAAAAAGGAGCGATTGGAATCAATCCACGTCACATCTGGGATGGAAGCTTTGGATCTGCTCAGAGGTTCCGAGTTCAAGGTGGTTCTCCTGGATTTGCAGCTTCCAGATATCGGCGGAATGGAGATAATGAAGGTCATTCGGGATGAACAGATTCCGGTTTCTGTTGTTGTGGTGACCTCGACAGGATCAATCAAGACAGCCGTGGATGTCATGCGAGCCGGGGCTTATGACTATGTTGTGAAGCCCGCGGCACAGGAGCGTATGATTACCACTGTGAAAAATGCCCTGGAGCGTGAAACCCTTCAGACAGTGGTCAAGGAAATTACGAAACCTTATGCCAAGCCGAATCTCGGAGGATTTATCGGTTCTTCTCTTCCCATGGTTGGTGTTTATCGGATGATTGAAGCCGTCGGACGTTCGACGGCGAGCGTGTTCATAACCGGAGAAAGCGGCACCGGAAAGGAAGTATGCGCTCAAGCAATCCATCAATCGTCGGAACGAAAGCAAAACCCGTTTGTGGCCTTGAACTGCGCGGCGATTCCCAAAGACCTGATCGAGTCCGAGATTTTTGGACATTTGAAGGGGGCCTTCACTGGCGCCACGACAAACCGTGATGGCGCCGCGTTCGCGGCGAATGGAGGCACACTTTTCCTCGATGAGATTTGTGAGATGGACCTTTCACTTCAATCCAAATTGTTGCGCTTTTTGCAGACTGGTTCAGTCCAGAAAGTTGGCAGCGACAAAGTGGACAAAGTCGATGTGCGCATTTTGTGCGCCACAAATCGTGAACCTCTGAAAGAGGTCGAGGAAGGCAGATTCAGGGAGGATCTGTTCTATCGACTTCATGTCGTGCCGATCCATCTTCCACCGTTACGTGAAAGGGATGACGACGTTGTCGAAATTGCAAATGCCCTGCTGCAGCAAATATCAGACGAAGAGGGAAAGACGTTTGAGTTGTTTTCTGATGACGCCAAGCAGATGTTGCTGCAACACACGTGGCCTGGAAATGTAAGAGAACTCCAAAATGTCGTTCGCAACGCCGTCATTTTGAATGACGGCAGCGTCATTGAGGCAGAAATGCTCTCTATCGGCACCGCAATCATACCGCGCACAAACAACACTCCTTCCGCACAACCTGTAGCGGGCATGAAAGGTCCGGAACTGCGTGTAACGCTGGGCCGGTCCTATGACGAGATTGAGCGTGAGATTGTGGAGGCAACAATCACACATTGCCGCGGGAGCATTCCGCGTGCGGCAGAAATGCTGAAAGTCAGCCCCTCGACAATTTACCGAAAACGGGAAGGGTGGTCTCAGGCAAGTTAAAAAAAAGCCCGGTCGAAACCGGGCCGAGTTTTTTGCTGTACTGAAGTATCGTTTGTTCAGGCTGCCAGCCGTTGTGTCATCAGCTGAAGAAGCGCCCATGTGTTGAGGTAGGATCCAACGGAAACTGTGCGATGTCTGGGGTCGGTTGCCAGCGCGTCAGCCAACGGCTTGTCATTTCCACCGTGACCAGTCCGATCACCGAAAAAGGTGATTGAGCCGTGTGGATGACGTTGCTCGATTTCCGTCTTTGCGACCGCCTTGGTCCACCCTTTTGGCACGATGTCGATGCTGATTTCGCCACCGGCTGAGAATTCATACATCGGAAAACATTCTTGCAGGGCATCAACAATTTCCAGGCGCTCGTGGTGAATACTATCCCAGGCGTGGTATGCCTTGCGTTGGGACAGAGTTGCATTACGCCCTGCCGTACTGATGTTCAGCATACCGGGTCGATGCTCGATATGGTTGCCAAACCGGTACTCGTATGAACTTGAGTCGATCAGGTATTCTACAACAGTTAGCAGGCCTTCTGGGAAATCATGCTCTTTGCGATAGATCAGTCTTTCTCCGGCCCAGAGTTCAGATCCGGAACACGTGAACATACCAAAGCATGCGTCAATGGTTTCCTCAGGCAGTTGTTGAGCAATCTTCTTACGATCGCTGCCTGTCACAAGGTAGACGAGGTTGGTTCGGGCGAATTCCAGGAAAACCTGATTGAATTCCGGTTTGATGGGCTCGCGTGGACTGGTCAGTGTGCCGTCCACATCAAATGCGTAAATCTTTTCCATGGCGGCTCTCCTCAGGCTGCGATTTGTTTGGATGGAAGTGATGTCGGCGACCGTCCGTACACGTCGTCAACTCGGACTATATCGTCCTCTCCGAGATAGTCGCCGATCTGAACTTCAATGATTTCGACCGCGGATTCCGTGAAGTTTTCCAGGCGATGGACTTCGCCTTTGGGGATGTAAATTTGCTCCCCTACATTGAGTTCGACGACCTTGTCGCCGACCGTCACAGTTGCTGTCCCACGCACAACAACCCAGTGCTCGGCCCGATGGTGATGGTACTGGAGCGATAAGCGCTGTGCAGGATCCACCCGGATGCTTTTCACCTGATGACATGCGCCTTTGTTCAGGGAATCGAACCTTCCCCAGGGGCGGTCTTCGCCTGGGTGATTTTTTGCAGCATCGATATCATGTAGATGCAATTGCTCGACGAGCTCTTTTACATCTTGGGGATTGCTGCGTGACGTAACCATCACGGCATCGCGGCAAGCCACCACCACCACGTCATCCAGTCCTGCGACTCCGACAACCGGGCCATCGGAACGGACAAGACAGTCCTTTGAGTTTGTCACGAAACAGTTTTCACCGAGAACGTTATGATCTTCGTCTTTGTCTGATACGTCCCACATCGCCTTCCAGGAACCCAGATCGGACCAATCGGGGTCGACCGGGATCATCGCAGCGCGGTCAGTTCGTTCCATGATGGCATAGTCGAGAGAAATAGCAGGGATTTTTGCGAAACTATCGCGACCGGGGCTGAAGACCGGAGCGGCCCATTTGCCGGATGCAAGTGCGTCGGCTACCGGAGCCAGTACAAAGGGTGCGTGAGCGTGGAATTCTTCGCGCATGGTCTGGCGGTCAAACAGGAATATGCCGGCATTCCAGAACACATCTGTTTCCTGCAACAATCGTTCGGCAAGAACCTCGTCTGGCTTTTCTATAAAGTCAGCCACGGCGCGAACTGACCGGCCGAAACTTTCGTCGCCCGCTCGCAAATAGCCAAAGCCTGTTTCAGGGTGAGTTGGTTTGATCCCGAATGTTACAACGACGCCATCGTTTGCCGCACTTGCGGCGGCTTCGTCGACAGCTTCAAAGAACACACTTTCGTTTGCGATGAGGTGATCCGAAGGCATCACGAGAAGCAATGAACTCTTCAATGAGAGTGGCAGCTCCGAGGCCAACAGTACTGCAGCAGCGGTATCTCGCCCCTCGGGCTCACTGATAATAGCGGCCGGAGCACAGTTCAAAGCGTCAAGCTGACGTCTGACGGTCTCACAATATCGCTCGCCGGTAACAACAATGGGCCGTGTGAACCTGTTGTCACTTTGAACACGGCAAATAGATTTCTGAAAGAGTGACTGACCATCGTCCATTGCGCAGAACTGCTTGGGAACATCTTCACGAGATATCGGCCACAGGCGTGTGCCCTTTCCTCCTGCAAGAATTACGGGGGTGATTTTCTCTTTTGTCATCTTGAACTCCAGCTTCTTTTGTAAACTTGACGGAGAACTTGCAAGAGTGCTGCCAAACCGGAGGTCATCAGCAAGAAATCTCTATTAATACAATAAAAACAGCAGTCTAACTCCCCTTTTAAGACGATTCACCCGTCTATCGTGGATTGCTGATCAGCCCCGAATACTCAATTTGCAATTGCACAATTTGCAAAATGGGAAGGCTCTGCCCCAATCGACTTCAAAAACCGTTTAAATTCAAAGGCTGAGACTTGGCACAACATTTGCGACTTTGTGTGTGCGTAACACAAGGAGCAAAACGATGAAGGTCATCAGAGAGAGACCATGCCAACGACGTTTTCATCGCGTCACCGCACCCATGAAGGTTATTTTGCCCGACGGAAGAGGCATGATGGCAACAAATTGGAGTCTTGGCGGTGTTCGCCTTGATGGCATTCCATCTCCACTACCTGGAAACGGTCAGTCCATCTCGCTGGTTCTTAATCTTCCGTTTCAGGGTTTCGACATCTCGTTCGATGTGAACGCAAAAGTTGTGCGTTCAGATGAAAGCTCCGGAACGCTGGGTTGCGAATTCGAGGAGCTCAGCGAGCGCGCTTATGATCTGATGAACCACTTCATCAATGACCTGGTCCGGGGCAACATGGCCACCGTTCAAGACACGATCTGTCGAATCGATGTTCCGGTTACACCTATTTCCACGCAGCCGGATCCAAACCCAGATGAAAGCAAACCCGCAAATCGAGTTCCCTTCAAAACAATTGCCATGTCTGTCCTGTATGGCGCCGTCGGGCTGTTTGCATTCGGATATCTGAGCATACTCATCTATTCCACCACCATGCGAATGGAGGTGCGGTCAGCTGTCATTTCGGCGCCCCTGGCAACCTTGAAGATGCCGATTGATGGAATTCTTCGTCCCGTACGCTTTGAAATGGGAGCCGTCGTCAAACAGGGTGAAGAGATAGCAAGGATCGAAAACGCGGACTACATGAGCGATCTTGAAGACAAGAAGATCGAACTCGCCACGGCTTTGCGTGATCAGCGGAGGGCTCAGGAAAAGTACAAAATTGAAGCTTCTCGGATGAAGCTGTATCAGGTGATCAGCCGAACTGATCGTCAAATCGCCCGTGCCCGGGCGACTTCTGCCCGCGAAGCCCTTGATGCCGCCGACGCTGCGTACGATCGGCTGGCCAAGTTGCTGAAGAAGAAGCTCATCACGTCGGCGAAATTTGAGACGGCAGTTAAGGAAAGAGCTCAAGCCGAGGCGCGATTGAAGGACGCCGAGTATGAACTTGAGCGAACAACGGTCATGGACTCCGTGTCAGACCGCAAGCATTTCAATCACAAGGAATTTGTTGCTGACCTGGACATGTTCGCGCTCGAAATCGAACGGGCAGGTTCAGCGGTTAAGACCGCGCATATGCAACTTGAAAAGCTGGAAAAACTGCGCACCACCATGTCCATCGTTGCTCCCTACGACGGGCGCATTGTGTCGGTTCAACAGGCCGCCCACACCGCTGTTCTTCGCAATGAACCCCTGCTGACGATTCAGCAACGCACTGATCCAACTGTGACGGCATTTCTGGACCAGGATCAGGTATTGAAGGTTGGTCTGAACGACAGCGCAAAAGTTTATTTGCCATCGCTTGGCCGGCATATCGCAGCGACTGTCGTTATGGTTGACCGGAACTCGACTTTCATAAACTCCGATCGATCTCACTACGCCTGGAAAGATGGCAAGGAGAAGAGTGCCGCTGTCTCACTGAAGTTGGACATTGATGGAGCGGACGTTGAAAGGATCAGCGCCGGCCTCCCGGCTGTTGTCGTATTTTCTCAAAGGCAGGTGAGCGACATCTACCACCGAATAGGTTCTGTCTTCACATTCCAAAATTTTGCTGAGCGTCATGACACATCCATCTGAGTCTATACGCTTCGACAAGGTGAAGAAACTTGACGACCCGACCAGCTGGCCGAAAGGGCGACAGAAGTGGAACGCACGGGTCCTGATGCAAATCGGACTCTATCTGGCGGTCTGCCTGATCATTATTTTCTCTGTGCCCAACTCGCTGTTCGATGCTGAAACAATGACCGTCACTTTCACGATCGGCGCGTTAGGTGTCTGGCGCTACGGCTGGTGGTTTACTCACGCAGTGAGGGCTACAATTTACGGTCGGTTCGTTTATCCCCGCATGCGCCGTCAGGGACGTAAGATCTGGGAGAGTGGTTGGCGTCCCCGCCATATGCACTTCATGATGACCACATATCGAGAACATCGTGAGATCACGGAAATGGTGGTCCGGTCTATTGTGAAGGAGATCGTATCGTCCGGCGTGGCGGGAACAATCTGGTTGGGTTCCTCTGATCGGTTCGACGAGGATATCATCGAGGACTTTCTCCGGCGGGAAGCCTCCGATGTTGACATTACTTTGCGGATAATTCGCCAAAATGTATCCGGTAAGCGTGCGGCCATTGGACTTGTACTCAGAGCCATGTGCCGCCTCCCGGTAATGGACGATGACCTGGTGATCTTTATGGACGGCGACTTTGTTTTGTCGGAAGGAGCCGTGAGCAGGTGTATGCCATTGTTTAAGCTTTACCCTGATCTTCAGGCATGTACGACGGATGAGGAGGTGATCTGTATCGGTCCCCGCTGGATTGAAACCTGGCTGAAGATGAGATTTTCGCAAAGACGTCTCGCTATGCAAAGTCATGCTCTTTCAGGTCGGGTGCTGACATTGACTGGTCGCATGTCAGTTTTCCGCGCCAGGAACCTGAAGCAACTTGAATTCATCCGCTTGCTGGAGGCCGATCACCTTGAGCACTGGCTCTCCGGAAAGTTTCGCTTCCTGTCGGGAGACGACAAAAGCACCTGGTACTATCTGCTCAAACACGGAAGCCACATGCGCTACGTTCCCGACGCTCTTGGTTACACGATTGAGGTCATTGAGGGATCGGGTATGGAGCGGATGGTTCAGAATTTTAGACGATGGTCCGGCAACATGCTGCGAAACGGCTCGCGTGCAATTAAGCTTGGCCCGCGGTCCATGCCATTCTTTATCTGGTGGTGCCTGGTGGACCAGCGCCTGTCCATGTGGACCATGTTGGTGAGTCCCGTTCTTGCGATTTCTGCGGCATTCCTGGTCGGGTTTCATTATCTGATCAGTTATGTCGTCCTTATCGCGCTGAGTCGTCTGCTTCTTTCACTGTTCTTGTTTGGATATTCGCGCAAGATTGAGATGTCCTATCCCTGGATTCTATATCTGAATCAGCTGATCAATGCGTCGGTTAAGGTCTATTGCATTTTCCGGCTGTCAAAACAGCGTTGGTCCAATCGCGGCAATCAGACGGCTGGTTCTAACGGTGATTATCTGGTTGAGGTGTTCCGTACCTGGATGGCGCGCTGGTGCACAACCGTAGCTGTGGCTTTGCTGTTCCTGGCAACCATTCACTACACAGCGTTGGTCGATTTTCCCTCCAGCGAGAGCATGTTGGATATTTTTGGGTCGGCTCTGCCGGTTTAGATTTGCAGATCGGTAATCGCAATTTGCAAAACGCGAACTCATATCCTCTTTCTATTCATAAGTATTTGTAAAACAACGGTTTTATGGTCAGCCCGGTTGGCACGCCTGTTGCTTCTTCTCTTCAAAACAGTCGAAGCATGGAAATTCAATATGTCGAAAGTGACCCACCGGGCCTCCTTCCGTTTCGGATATGGCGGCTTTCTGACGATTGCCTTTGCTGCCGGACTTGCCCCGGCTCTGCTGACATTTCTGGTAGATCCATATGAGGCGTTCGAGGGAACTGTACACTCCAAAACGATCAGAGAGACAGCGGAGAAAGCACACTATCCGCTCTGGAAGTTCGCCCACTACGATCGCAAAGCTGAACTCGTTGTCCTTGGTGACAGCCGGGCGCGTGCGCTGCGGGACAAATACTGGCGCGAGTATGCCGGTCCGGCCTCGTACAACTTTGCTTATGGCGGGGGCACTATTCCCGAGATCTATTCGACGTTTCGGGAAATCAAAAATGACAAACGACTGAAAACTCTCGTGGTGGGAGTTCAATTGCGCAGCTTCGACGAGAACCACAAAGGTGGTTTGAACCGGGTTCCAGAAGCCATTCGAGCAACATCAAGCTCCGTGAGCTACCTCAAGAACTGGTTTGTCGCCCGTAAGTCATGGGAAATTTTCAAGCGGAAAAACCCTGACCTTGTCCAATCGGTCAAACGGTTGGCTCCAAATGTTATTGCAAGCGCCGCTGCTGCCGACCTTGGAAAACCGGGGTCGACCCGATTGCCGACGCTGTTGCGCCCGGACGTGTGCTTTGGCTGCGACTTGCCAGAGGGTGGTGTGATGCTGTCACCCCCTCCTGTCAAAGGACCTGATCTTGGGCTTGGACGGGGGCGCGGCGGGCAAGCGGCTGCATTCGGTCATTTGCCAAAGAAGTTCTTCAATCAGGTCACCAAGAACGCCCGCTCAGATTGGAAGTCGTTTCGTTTTTCCGAGCGCTATTTCGACATGATGAAGGAAATGGCGAACTGGGCGGACGCGCGCCCGGATCGAAATTTGATATTTGTCATTCCACCCACGTTGGTGGAAATGCAAAACACTATCTCTCTCTACGGTTTGGATGAGACTAACGTTTCGCTTCGCCAGCGGCTCTCAGAGCTGGCCCACGTTATTGATTTCGATTTTCCAAACGAGCTCACAAGTTCAATTTCGAATTTTTCCGATGCTTATCACTTCAACTCTGAGGTCGCCCGAAGACTGGTGGGTGAAGTTCTTGTCGTTCGTGGCGCGACCAGGATTCAGGCGCGCAAAATCATGAAGCGTCGCCTTCATGTGGCATGCCCTCCGATTACAGACCTGTTTGAGGCGCCGGCAAAAGGGGAACGGGTGTTCGAGGGGCGGTCGTGTCGCGTTTGGAGGCGCCAAAAAGATGTTTAGAAGAAACAATCTTCCAATTGTTGCAGCGGGTCTGATCGTGGCTGCCGGAAGCGTATTCGGTCTTTCCGGGCACTCATCATCAGGCACCACCCGGTGGATCGGCAATCCTGTCGTTCAGAAGGTTGTTGCTCAATCCAAGTCGCACTGGAAGCAAGGCCGGTGGAGCAGTGCTGCAAAACTTCTTGCACCCTATGCAACGCCTGATAACCCAGAAGCACTGCTGGAATTCTCAAAGCTCCTTTCTCGCGGGTGGGGAATTCCCAGGGACCTCGATAAGGCGCGCGAGAAACTTTTGCTTGCGGTCCAGCATGATTTTCCCAAACGCGGCGAAGCGGCATTCGAACTGGCAAAGGTCTATCGCGGGTCTGCTGGTGACGATTGCGCCCGAATCGCTTTCGAATGGTTTACGAAGGCCGTACAATGGGGCTTTCACAAAGCACATGCCGAACTGGGGCGTCACCACGCCCGCGGTATTGGCGTGGATGTCGACCTCAAGGCTGCGTTGCATCATTATGAAATTGCTGCTCGCAACGGCGCTGCAAACTCACTTCTGTCTTTCATTAAACTTGTATCGAGGCGCGATCGCCCGGACACCACACTCCCTGCAATCGTGGACCTGGTCTCTAGAGTGATCCCGCTTCTTGAGCAGGAAGCGCTTGCCGGACGCGGTTCCTCAGCGAAGGTCCTGGGTCGCCTCTACCGTGACGGCGTCGTCGTCGATGCCTCCAAAGTGAAGGCCCGCTTGTGGGCAAAACGTGGGGCAGAATTGGGCGATACTGGTGCGATGTGTGACTGGGCCCTGCTGGTGCTGAACGATCAGCCAAAGCTGGTCGACATTGAAAGATCCTTGAAAATGCTCAGGCAAGCGTCGGAACTCAACAACGCTGGTGCGACGACTGAACTGGGCCGTCTGCATCTGGCCGAAAAGTTTGGTCTGAAGAGGCAAGGGGCTGTCGCTCTGTTTGAGCGTGGGATTGAAGCAGCTCATCCCGGGGCGATGCTTGAAATGGCGCGGCTGCGACAGCGTGGCGATCTAATCGAGCAAAACGTCACAACAGCTTTAGAATTGGCCGAACGTGCTGCGGCACTCGGTCATTCAGGTTCAAAGCGATTTTTGGAACAGCTGAAGCAAGCCCGCCAACTGGATCCGGCTCGGTCAACGGCGACCGTGCCATCGGTTCCGATCAAGAAAGTCCAGGCCGAAAACCTTCGACCAATAGCAGACCAATCCAAAATGAACTCAACACAGAAAATAAAGGCTCTGACGGGTGCAACGACGATCACGCGCTTTGGAGGCAAAGGTTAGTATTATGGTTTTTTCATCGCTGGAATTCATTTACCTGTTCATGCCGCCCGTCCTGCTCGGGTTCCTGGCTTTGCGTGTTCTTCGCCTGGAGAATGCTATCATCTGGTGGCTGATCTCTGCGTCCCTGGCCTTCTATCTTTGGTGGAGCCCGGTACACCTGCTTCTCTTGATGGCGTCAGTTGGGGCAAACTACGGCCTGCATCGTCTGTTGCTCATCAACCGATCAAAATTACTTCTAACGGTCGGGATTGCCGGTAATCTGGCAGTGCTCGCCTGGTTCAAATATGCCGATTTTCTGCTTGAGAATATCAGCGCAGTTTTCGGCGCCGAGTCCGGCAGCCTTGGAATTGTATTGCCGTTGGCCATTTCGTTCTTCACTTTTCAGCAGATATCTTTTCTGCTTGACACCTGGGGTAACAAAGTCAGCGAATGCGACTTCAAGCGCTACGTCCTTTTCGTCACCTTCTTTCCTCAACTCATTGCAGGTCCAATTGTTCTGCAGAAGGATACGATACCTCAGTTCCGGCTCAGTAATTTTATCAACCGGACCGGCCTCAATATTCTGATCGGCGGCACTTTATTCTCGATCGGACTGTTTAAGAAGATCGTGCTTGCCGATGGCATTGCCCCGATGGCCAATGCTGTGTTTGCCGCAACGGATTCCGGTCAGGTTGTCGCCATGGAGACAGCCTGGCTCGGGGCACTGTCGTACATGTTCCAGATCTATTTCGATTTCTCTGGATATTGCGATATGGCGCTCGGCATTGCCCGCATGTTTGGTATCCGGTTGCCGATGAACTTCAATTCTCCCTATAAGGCGCTCTCGATCAGTGACTTTTGGAGAAGGTGGCACATCACGCTTTCTCGGTTTCTCAGGGACTACCTGTACATTTCACTGGGTGGCAACCGTAGCGGTGTTCTCGGTCGGCACGGAAATCTGCTGGCGACTATGTTGCTGGGAGGATTGTGGCACGGTGCAGGATGGAATTTTGTCATCTGGGGCGGCCTTCATGGTGGCTATCTCGTATTCAATCACCTGTGGCGCGAGTTTTGCGAATCCACTCAATTGGGACGCTATGCACCAAATGCATTGAAGGTGATTGCCTCATGGGCTGTGACCATGTTGTGCGTCTTGATTGCCTGGGTATTCTTTCGGGCAGAGACATTTGGCGGGGCGTCCCTCATGCTGCAGTCGATGCTGGGATACGCGACGCCGTCTACGATTGTTGCTGCTGAATCGCTCATCAGTGAGCACAACTATGCTCTGGCATTTTGTGCCGCGATGATTGTTGTGGTCACAGCCCTCCCGAACAGCATTGAGATGACATGCAGATATCGCCCGGTTATCGACACAATGAAGGAACTCCAGCAGACCATTGGTACCAGGTCTTTGCTGACCTGGCGTCCGGCATCGGTCTGGGGAATCATTGTTGCGGTCGGTGGCGCCGCTGCACTCATTCAGCTTTATCGGCTAAATGACATGACAGAATTCATCTATTTCAACTTCTGAGCAATG
>CALIOE010000142.1 GCA_938044775.1 uncultured Rhizobiaceae group bacterium | reverse complement strand
CCTCTTCTTCCAAAAGATAATCGACAGCCGGGATCGCTTGCTGGTTTGGTGCTGCGCCGGTGTAGAATACGTTGCGTTCTGACTCTTCACCTTCGTACTGCACAGGGTAAAAAAGAACGCTGTTAAGCTCCTTGAACACGGGCAGAACCGACTTGCGCGACACCGATGTCCAGCAACCGAACACTGCATCAACTTTTTTGGCGGAAATCAGTTCCCGTGCCTTCTCCGCGAAGAGAGGCCAATCGGAAGCCGGGTCCACGACAACGGCCTCAAGCTGCTTGCCCAACAAGCCGCCCTTCTTGTTCTGTTCGTCGATCAACATCAACATTGCATCTTTAAGGGTGGTTTCCGAGATCGCCATCGTTCCGGAAAGAGAATGCAGAACACCCACTTTTATCGTGCCGGCGGCGTGTGCCCAGCCGGCCGTCATCAGCATCGAACAGGATGCAACTCCCGCTAAAAAATGTCTTCTCAGCATAAAATTCCCTTTTTCACTTTTCCCTGCGACGCCGCCAGTTTTGCGGGTCAATTCATTCACGACCGTTTGGGGTCATTGGGAAATCTATTCGCACCCGAGTGCTTGCGTCGTCTGCTATTTTTGAAGCAGAGTGTTGCCGAAAACGCACCACCTGCTTTCCATTGCTATGCGCCACCAGACAACTCTGCGATTCATTGATGCCATTGCGCGTGCCGGATCCATCCGTCGAGCCGCCGAAAAAATGGCGATCACGCCTTCTGCGCTGAACCGTCGTCTTCTGGCTGTGGAGGAGGAATTTGAAGCACCGCTGTTCGAGCGCCTTGCAACCGGCGTCCGTTTGTCCGCAGCAGGCGAACTGTTCCTGGCGCATGCGCGGCGTCAGATGGCCGACATGGAACGTGTCCGATCTCAGATTGAAGACATGAAGGGCGCGCGACGGGGACATGTCGCCTTTGGGTTTGACGACGGCCTGCAGATGGAAGGATTTTCCGAAGCCGTCAGTCTCTACAGAAACCGCCATCCGGATGTGACATTTGCCGTTGAACGAATGGAGCGAAACTCAGTTCAGCAACAATTGGCCGACTACCGGATAGACCTGGCCGGCGTCGTGCAGCCCGAAGCGCTCTCCAATATCAGCACGTTGGCGGTCGCTCCGCTCTCGGTCTTTGCGGTCATGGCTTCGGCCCACCCCCTGGCTGGACTCCGCATCGTGACGTTCAACGACCTGCTACCCTATCCGCTGGTCCTGCCTCCCACGGGCAGCCTGCGCAATACACTTGATATCGCAGCACGACGCCAGGATTTCGATCTGCGCCCGGTTCTTGAATGCGAATTGCCATTGGCGGATCACACCCTGCTCCATTCAGATGCAATCGCATTCAGCGCCAATATCGCCACCCGCAGCGCCGCCGCTCCTTCCGGTCTGGTCGCAATCAGTCTTGATCCGCGAGACCTGAAGCCGCCCCACCTGCATCTGATCCAGCTTCGCGGACGGGCCTTGTCGGTTGCTGCAGGGCGGTTTGCAGACATGCTCGTGCAACAATTCGCCCGCTATTCCGGCGAGGTGTAACAACGCCCCTTTTGATTCGAAACCCTACTGCTCCCGGAACGCACGATACATGCTGTCAACAACCGGCTTCGATATGTAATCGGCAAAAGTTCTCTCGGCAGTCTGGATCATGATTTCCGCCGGCATTCCCGGTGTCGGCGAGAATCCGGGAACCCGTTTCAGCTCCGAGGCTGAAATGCTCACCCGGGCCAGATAGGCTTCACTTGGGACAACCTGCGACTTGTCAGGCAGGGAGTCTGCCGAGACATAATACACCTCACCACTGAGGACCGGTGTGGTTCGCTGGTTCAATGCTGTCAGACGAACAACGGCATTTTGACCGACTTTGACGGTGTCGATGTCTGTCCGCGGAATCTGAACTTCCAATATCAGGGGGACGTCGGTTGGCAGAATTTCCGCGATCGCTTTGCCTCCTTCTACAACGCCTCCGGATGTATGATAGTGCAACCGTATGACCGTGCCTGACACCGGGGCATTGATGGTCGAACGCCTGACAACATTTTCGGCATTTCGCGTTTGTTCGCGCACGCCGTCGAGCTCTGCCTCTATGGTTTGCAGTTCGTCCAGAGATGCCTGCTGGTAAGCAGCAATTGTTTGCGCAATCTGTTCCTGATGTTTTTTGATCTGCGCTTTCGTTTCCGATACTTCGGCACCCAGCCGGCCGATCTGTCCTTCAGCATCCGCCATGGCGCGCTGCATGGCATTGATTTCGGTTTTGCGAATGAGACCCTGCTTCAGAAGCGTTTTCTTGCCTGCATATTCCTCGCGCAGGAATCCGAGTTGTCGGCTCATTGAGTCCCGCAGCTCAACGTAGCCATCAGCCCTGAACTCCAGTGCCTCGATATTGCTTTTCAACAATTGCAGGTCGCGCTCGACCTTCAGCTTTGATCCCTTGAAGTTGAGTAACTGGCTGTCGAGAATTGCCGCTATCTCGTTGTCTGACCGTTGCTCAGTCAAAGTCTGGGGAAACTCTATTTCATCCTTGCCCGACAGTTCAGCCTGCAACCGCGCGTTGATGGCCTCAAGTCGGGCGCGCCGCAGGATCAATTGCCGCTCATTGGCCAGCGCTGTCGTTTCGTCCAACAGGACAATCGGGTCCCCTGCCGCTACATTTTGCCCCTCCTGAACAAGAATCTGTTTGATAATGCCGCCTTCAAGGTGCTGGATGATTTTGTTCTGCCCGGTCGCAACAAAGCTGCCCTGGGCAACGACAGCGGCAGCGAGTGGAGCGTTGAATGCCCAGGCGCCAAAACCTCCAAAAGACAACACCAAAAGCAACAAACCAAAAATCGTCTGCTTGCGGATTGACCGAGGAACCTCCGAATACCAGGAGAGGTCCTGTAGTTTGACGACGTCCGATGGGTCCGAAGATCCGGCCATAGTGTTCTCCCTACGCGACTTGGTTGTTCAAGGCGGTGTTTTGTTGCTGCGCAAGTGCCTGCAACACGTCGACACGTGTGCCGAACATTGAAATGGTGCCGTTCGCGAGCAGCAATATTTTGTCGACGTTTTGCAGCAGTGAAGGCTTCTGCGTTATGCAGATGAGAGTGATGCCATTCTCCTTGGCGTGCTGCAGCGCCCGGGCAAGCGCCTGATCACCCGCGGTGTCGAGATTGGAGTTTGGTTCATCAAGAACCACAAACCGCGGACCACCGAAGAGCGCCCGAGCCAGTGCGATGCGCTGTTTCTGACCGCCTGACAAAGGTGACCCGTCGGCGGCCACAACCGTTTCGTAGCCCTGGGGCAGCGTCGATATCATTTCATGGACGTCCGCTAAAACCGCAGCTTCGAAAATCTGCTCATCTGTGGCGTCCGGGCGCATGCGCGCGATGTTGTCCTTGATCGAGCCGGGAAACAGCTGCACGTCCTGCGGCAGATATCCGATGTTCTCTCCAAACTGGCGTTGGTCCCAGTTGCGCAGATCCATGAGATCGAGCCTGACATTGCCGGAGGTGGGCAAAATCGAGCCTACAAGCATTTTTCCGAGCGTTGTCTTGCCAGCTCCTGAGTTGCCGATTATTGCCAGTGACTCACCAGGCTTGAGTCCAAAGCTGATGCTGTTGAGAACGACACGTTTGGTGCCTTGGGGGACAAACAGCAGACGCTCGACATCCAGACGCCCCTGCGGCCGCGGCAGATTCAAACGCTCGAAATTGAGTGGCGAGGCCTTTAGAAGCGCCGCGATGCGGCCATAGGAGGCGCGGGATAGAAGCAACTGGTTCCAGCCTTCGATGGCGCCCTCGATAGGAGCCAGAGCTCGTCCGGCGATGATCGATGCTGCGATGACCATACCGCCGGTAATCTCACCCTGTATGGACAGATACGCCCCCCAGCCAAGCATGCCGACCTGCGTCAATAGTCGAAGGCCCTTGGAAAGAGACGCAGTTACAATATTGCGGTCCTGGGCAACCACCTGCGCGCGCAGAGACTCGGCCGTGTCTTTCCCCCAAATCCTGACCGCCTCGGGTATCATCGCGAGCGCATTGATGATCTGCGAATTACGCGACATCGAATCCAAGTGTAGATTGGCTCGACTTTGATGCCCGTTGGCCTCAGCAAACTGACTGGCTGTCAAACGCTGGTTTATCATGGCAATAATCAAAAGAAGCACCGCAGTGCCTACGACGATCATCCCTAATTGCGGATGGATCAGGAACACCGCCAGAACGAAGAGCGGAGCGAATGGTCCGTCGAGAAAGGACAGCAATGTTGCCGATACGAGAA
>CALIOE010000141.1 GCA_938044775.1 uncultured Rhizobiaceae group bacterium | reverse complement strand
GTCCGCTTAGCCGTCATTCAACTTCAGGAACCGGTGTGGACCACGAATGTCTGCTTTGGTATCTAACAGCGTCAACAGCAGAGATCGATCGAACGGCAGCTCAGGGCCGAAAGTTACCTACATAGATGGATGCGCTCATTGAAGGGCAATGACCGCTTCGAGCCCATAGTTACCAACACTAAGCGTGTCGCATATTCGATTGAATTGCGATGAGGTGACCGTCAAGTTTGGCCGGAAGCGGTCACTGGAATTTCTCGATCAAATCATCGATAGCGGACGTTGAGGATGGGTGTTTTTCGAACTTGGTCGTTCATCCAAATTCCGGATACGTCCTATTCAGGGTTACAACGTCTCGTAGGCGACCAGCCCTACTAGCTAAGCTTCCTGGCGGTTTTTCCAAACTTCCCAACTTAACTTTGCTCGGGCGCCAATTTCGACCAGCGCGCGAGGTGGGATTGTGTTAGGTGTTCCAAGGCTTTGCATGTCTTCAACGAGCCGGTTGTGCACGTCACACGCCATGTCGGCTGCCAACAAGCCGCTCATTGTCCCTTTGGTTACGCCAATTCCGTTTTGACAGGCGGCCATCCAGATATTTGAGGCAACCTTGCCGAACATGGGTGCGGAATTCTGCGACATGCAGATAAGGCCCACCCACGAATTCTCCATGGTCACATTTGGCAGCATAGGAAAGCGTGCATCGAACAAGCGCTTGTGTTGCTGGCCTAGGCGTGCGGTTTTGTCAGCGGAGAATTTTCGGCCCATGGCCACTTTTATGTCCTGCCTTATCAGAATGCGCCGGTCGTTGGTGTAGCGCATGGTGATGCCGCCAAAACCGTTTGCAGGCGTTAAGCCCCATGGCTTCTCCACCGCAAAATCTCGCTGCTCTTCTTCTGTGAGAGGGCGGGTGAGACTTGCGGTCAAAGCAAGATGAACAAATTTGCGTTCCGCGAAGCCGAACTGATCGCTGAAGCCATTGGCCGCCAAAATCATATTCGGCGCTCTGACAGATCCTGCCGGTGTTTCAACGCTCACCCCATTCGCATATTCTACGCTCGTCACAGGTGAGTTTTCATAGAGCGTTACGTTTTCTGGCAAATTGTCGGCCAGTCCGCGAACAAGTGCTGCCGGGTTCATCAAAATACAGCCGGGCGTGTAAACTGCTCTATGGAAATGTGAGGTACCCAGTCTGGCCGCTAATTGATCAGCTTCGACCCATTCATACGACTCGCCCAGCTTATCCAATTCGTTGGCAAACGGGGTGAGCATGGATTGCGAGCCCTGCTCGGTGACGGCGGCGTGGTATTTTCCATCTCGCGACCAGTCACACGCGATGCCGTGGGTGGAAACCTGCTCTTCCAATTCTGCAATCGCAGCACGGGCCAAGCGCATGTAGCGATGAGCGCCGTCCAGTTGATCGAGGTTGGATGACACCGTGTGCGGCAGATCAATTGCAAAGCCGGAGTTGCGGCCCGAAGCATTCTCACCGCATACGCCGGCATCGACAATCGCGATTTTCTCGTCTGGGCGGTTCGCTGCCAAACGACGCGCAGCGGCAAGGCCAGCATAGCCCGCGCCGATGACTAGCCAATCCGCATTGACGTCACCCGCCAAAGCCTCATGGGGCTGGCGGGTCGGCAGGATCGTGTTCCAAGCGTTGGTTTTGTCGTTGTTGGGCAGGGTTGAGATCTTCATTGATTAGCTCTCCGACGCCCAATTGGCGGGATGAATGGCATAAAACAGAAGTGCTTCATCGGCTTCGTAGGTCAGCTTCGTGTCGGCTGGAAGCCAAATCGAATCCATCGCATCGGCGATCAAAATGCCATCCTCAGTGTGGATTTTGAGTGTTCCTTCTAGAACCAAAATGATCTCGTCATATCTAATGGTCCATGGAATTCGAGCCTCGGTCAGGCGCACCAGGCCAGCACCCAACTCGCTGCCGTCGGCATCGCCACAAAGATGCGCGGCTTGAGCTTGGTCACCATATTCGAAGCGCGGCTTGAACTCAGCATTTAGCCATTTCATCATCCGTGGTGCGGCTTTTGTCATAGGGTTACTCCTCAATCGATGGTGGGCTTATACAAACTTGATTGTAACCATACAACCCTGTATGGATTTGCTCATGAACGTTATCGAAATCAGAACCGAGCCTGAACCAAAGCCTGCGCTGGGGCGCGCTGATTGGTTGCGAACAGCTTTGCAATTGCTGATCTCTGATGGGGTTGATGCGGTTCAGATTACCCGTCTGGCTTCGGCAATGAATGTTACGCGCGGCAGTTATTACTGGCACTTCAAAGGCCGTGACGACCTGCTTTCGGCCATGCTTGCCGAATGGCATGCCGCCAACAATGAATTCTTCAATCAGACGCTGAGTAATTGCCAGACGCTTGACGAAGCGGTTCTGCAGTTTTTCGAAATCTGGGTTGGAACGGAGCGCTTCAGCCCGCAGCTTGATCAATCCGTTCGGGATTGGGCGAGGCTTGATGACGATGTCCTTACGCTGGTTCGCGAAGAGGACACGCGCCGCATTACCGATATAGCGCTGGCTTTTTCGCGTTGCGGATATTCCGATGACGAGGCGAACGTGCGTGCGCGTGTTCTGTACTTTTCCCAAGTTGGCTACACGGCGATCAATCTGGACGAAGCGATGAACGAGCGGCTTTCGCTGCTGGAAAGTTATTATCATGCCTATACGGGCCGTGATCTTGATCCGACCATCGCCAAAGAATTCATCACCAAAATGCTGGGCGCTTCATGATCACGAAACGCAGAGGCGGTCGAGCTAGAACCAAGATCGAAAGCGATGCGGCGGTAACCCAGCGTTCTCACGATTACCGCCAATTGCGCCATCCTTTTGAGCCGCAAAAGGTGTTTTCGGAAGATGGTGTTCAGCGCATTCACGAAATGGCGCTGCGGGTTCTGCGGGAACTGGGGGTGAAGATTCTGCTGCCGGAAGCACGGCAGTTGTTCAAAGACGCTGGCGCTCTCGTTGATGAAGAAACACATATGGTGCGGATCGGTGACGACCTCGTCGAGCAGGCTCTCAAATCCGCGCCAAACTCGTTCAGACTTCGGTCGCGATCTGCAATCCGAGAGCAAATGTTTGAGGACGGTGCGATGCTGTTCGCACCCGGTGCGGGCTGTCCGAACGTGACAGATATGGATCGGGGGCGCAGGGCCGGTTCTCTTGAGAGCTATGAAGAGACAATCAAACTCCAGCAGGCTTTTGATGTGATTCACGTCTTTGGTCCGTCGGCTGAGCCGCAAGACGTGCCAGCGCATCTGCGCCATTGTGAAATGATGCGCGCGCAGATGGAGTTCGGTGACAAACCGATGTTCGTTTATGCCCGTGGCCGTCGGCAGATGAAGCAGAGTTTCGACCTGATCCGCCTGGGCTGCGAACTGGATGACAAGCAATTCGATGAAAACGTCTGGTGCTTCACGGTCATCAACACTAATTCGCCGAGACAGATCGACATTCCCATGGCGGAGGGGATCATCGATTTTGCCCGAGCTAATCAGCTGAGCATCATTACGCCGTTTTGCTTGGCCGGAGCGATGGCGCCGATCACGGTAGCTGGGGCTTTGGTGCTACAACACGCTGAGTGCCTCGCAGCGATCACTCTATCTCAATTAGCAAGGCCGGGTGCGCCGGTTGCCTATGGCGGGTTCAGCTCTAATGTGGATATGAAATCAGGCTCACCGGCATTTGGAACGCCGGAACACATCAAGCTCTCCATCGGTAGCGGGCAGCTTGCGCGGCACATCGGACTTCCGTGGCGGTCGGCGACAGGGTCCGCATCTAATGCACCCGACATGCAAGCAGCGACGGAAACCAACATGGCGCTGTGGGCACAATTGCAGGCCAATGCAACGCTAACAGTTCATGCTGCCGGTTGGCTCGAAGGTGGTCTCACTTTTGGGTATGAGAAGTTCATCAACGATATTGAGGCGCTGCAAACCGTGGCTGAGCTGTGCCGCAAAACGCCTGAAGACAATAATAGTCTTGGCTGGTCTGCGCTTGCTGAAGTGGAACCAGGCGGCCACTTTTTTGCCACCCAACACACGATGGAGCGCTACAAAGATGCGTTTTACCAACCGCTCGTAGCTGATCTGAGCAACCATGGAGCGTGGCTCGCTGCCGGAGGGCAATCGTCTGCCGAACGGGCGACCGGCATCTGGAAACATACCTTGACTGATTTCAAATCACCGGCAGACAGTGATGCAGTTCTGGACCGCATGGCTGGTTACATCGAACGCTGCAAAAAGGCAGGCGGTGCAGCACCTTCAGGTGGATGAGTTGGGCTTGGTGTTGCAAGCTGGTTGCTTGAAGTCCTGCTCAACAATAACGGCTTTCGAGCGCGGCGAGAAATCGCCTTTGAACGATGCTTTCACTCATATCTTTTCGCTTGATGAAGCCGATTGGCCTTCGGAACTGGATGTGATCGACGTCTAGAAAAGTCAGCTTGTCTTCGAGATAGGGTTGGGTCGAAAGGCGGGGCATGGTCGACACCAAATCGGTCGATCCGACAATTTCCAAGACTGACCCAATTGAATCCGTTTCAAAGGCAATGTTGATCTCCTCCACCCCCATTGCCATGAGCGCGTTTTCGGTTTGTTGGCGTAAAGTGCTGCCGCGAGAATGGGCAACCCAATTTTGTTGGCTCAACTTCTTGGGAGAGACATTCTCCAGCGCTTTCAGGGGATGGCCGGCCCGGCAAATGATCCCGACGCTGTCGTCGATGATCTTTGTGAAATGCAATTCGCTGGCAGCGTCCGCTAGGCTTTGCGGTCCGATAATCACATCGATTTGCCCGCGCTCCAGCATGGTGCGCAGTTCATGGACAATGCCCACGCGCAATTCTACCCAGCATTCGGGATTGTCTTTAATGAAGGTCGACAGCACTTCGGTGAGGAATCGTCCTGCAACAATCGGTGGTGCTCCCAGCCGCAATTCGCCAGTTGCACCAGCGGCGGCAAGGCTGGCTACGGCGCCTGCGCTGTCCTGTGCAATGCGGATTGTTAGCCCAGTGCGCGCGAGCCTAAGACCCAATTCGGTTGGAACCGCTTTGCGCCCTGAACGGCCAAAAATTGCGGCCCCTAATCTGCGTTCAAGAACAGCCATGTTGCGGCTGAGTGCCGGTTGGCTGATGCCCAGCCTGTCAGCGGCCCCCTGAAACGAGCCAGCCTCGACGATGGTGGAAAGCTGCACGAGATGGCGCGGGTCCATTTTCATATCAATACCTGATGTGTTTGATCATAATTGATATTATTTGTGATAGGTTGATTATGCTAGGGTTTGGTTTGATTTCGGGAGGAACTCAGATGACATTTACGAAAAGACTTCAGCGCACGGCTTTGGCAGCATCATTGACAATCGCTGGCGCAGCCACCGCATCGGCACAAATCTACAAGGGCGAAACGGCAGGCGTTGGCGATCCCGTACACACCGTGTTCGTTTCATTCGCCAATCAGGCGGGCAAGGCTGGGGTCAACGTGCAGGTGAATGCGGGGCAGACGCTCACGAAATCCATGCTGAAAGGTGCGAAAGGCGAGATTAGCTTTTTCTCTTCCGTGCCGACGCTTGCCAATCTCATGGCTGGCAAAAAGGCCATGTACAGTAAAATCGATGAAGCGCCTGAACTCGCCAAGAATTTGCGCGCCATTTTGGGGTTCAAAGCGGGCGCTTATCATCCCGTCACTCTGGCCGGATCAGGCATTGAGAAATGGGAAGACCTCAAGGGCAAAACGATTTTCACCGGCCCGCCAGCAGGTTCTGCCTCGCGCACGTCTGAGGCGCTGATCAAAATTATCACTGGCTACGAGGCTGGCAAGGACTACAAGGCCGTCCGCCTTTCTTGGGGCGAAGGGTATGCCGCGCTCGCCGATGGCAAAATCAACATGATGGTGCGTCCGGCTGAAATCGGTTCAGCCAACATCGAACAGTTCGGCCTTTCGGGCGAGTTTCGGGTTCTGTCCATTCCCGATGCGGCACGTGACAGCGAAGCCATGCAGAACCTCTTCGGTCTTCCCGGCCGTGGGATGATGGAATTCGACGGTGGCGTGTATAAGGGCCAGCTGACAAGCGGCAACATCACCGCGCTCGGCTTCTTCCAGTTCATCGGCACGCACAAGGATATGGAAGAGGAAGTGGTCTATGAGGCGACAAAAGCCTTCTGGGAAAACCTGAGCGAAGTGCAGGCGACCGCGTTCTTCCTCAAAGGGATTACGAAAGAGACGGCCTTCACCTCCATCAACGTGCCGCTTCACGCTGGTGCGATGCGCTACTACAAAGAGGCTGGTTTCGATATTCCCGAAGACCTTCGCTAGGTCACGCGATACGCGCATAGGGTGACGTCCTTAACGGTGGCTCCCTAAGCGCGTTCCGCATTCTCGCAAATGACGGGAGGGCCTTGCCGTGATTGAGGTGGACACGACACCTGCGCCCGTAAAGGCCCATGGCTTCATGCGCCTGTTTGGGTGGGCGTCGGTGCTGGCCTGCGCCGCTCTCGGTATCATAGCGCTTTACAGTTCTGGCATCGGCCTGCTGGACCCGAAAATGCACCGTGCGGGCGGCTTTGCCCTTGCTCTGATTGTCGGCATCGCGGCGGCCCAAGCCAACCGGTTGGCTTCCGGTCCCCAATCGGTCATGTCCAACAGGCTGCATTTGATCGTCGACGTTGCCATGTTGATCGCTGGGCTTTGGGCGATCTGGTCGTTTTATTTCGTTCAAACCGAGATGGAAGAAGCGCTCTATGATGTGACACGAGCGGATGCATGGCCTGCCTTTGCGGGGCTTGTGGTGTTTCTCGAACTGTGCCGCCGCCTATGGGGTTGGGGACTTTTCGGCGTTGGTTCGTTGGCGGTTATCTATCTTCTTTTTGGAAGCGATCTGCCCGGCATCATGGCCCATTCAGGGTTCAGCCTAACCGAAGTTTCGGAAGCCCTTTGGTATAACACCAATAAGGGGGTGTTCGGTTCGGTGACGAACATCGTTTTGTCCACTGTGTTCATCTTCATTATCTTTGGTGTGTTGCTGGAAGGAACAGGAGCCGGTGACACGCTTTTGAAGTTTGCCTTTATCGTGACAGGTCGCACGCGGGGTGGCCCTGCGCATGCCGCTATTTTGGCGTCTTCCCTGTTCGGCACCATGTCTGGCAGCACGGTGGCCAATATCGTTGGCACCGGAACTTTTACGATCCCCATGATCAAGAAGCGGGGGTTTTCGCCAACCTTCGCCGCAGGCATTGAAGCTACTGCATCTTCGGGTGGTCAGATTATGCCACCGATTATGGGCGCGGCTGCTCTGGTCATGGCAGACCTTACGGGCGCTGGGTATCTCACGGTCATCATGGCAGCTCTGGTGCCCGCACTGTTTTACTATTTCAGCCTGTTTTGCGCTGTCACCGTCGAAGCGCGCCGTCAGGGCATTGAGGTCAAAGCACTGCAGGTGGAGGATCGGATCACACCCCTGGACTGGATCAACTCCGTGCTGTTCATCGGTCCTATTCTGACCGTGATCTTTTCCCTGCTGGCTGGCCTCTCGACTTCTGCTGCTGGCTTTTGTGCCGTTATCGTTTTGTTGCTCCTGTCGGTCATTAACCCGCAGGTACGGGCGGACCCGATGCGGCTTTGGTATTCGTTCGTCAAAGGCAGCCAGTCGGGTGCAACGCTGCTGATTGCAATCGCAGCAATCGGTATTCTGGTGGGGTCACTCGATTCAACCGGGCTTGGCTTGAAGCTCGCCAATGTTATCGCAGCCATCCGTGGCGAGAGCCTGTTTTCTGCGCTCGCTGTCGCTATGATCGGCGCTCTTGTTCTGGGCATGGGCATGCCGACCTTGCCAGCTTATCTGATCATCATTTTGGTCATGGGGCCCGCCATTCAGGCATTGGGCTTGTCCATGCTGACGGCTCATATGTTCGTCTTTTACTACGGTGTTGCGTCTTCGCTCACGCCGCCTGTGGCAATCGCGGCCTATGCTGCAGCACCCATTGCCGGGTCCAATCCGCTTATGACTGCGCTTATGTCTTTCCGATTGGGCATGGCGAAATTCATCATTCCGTTTATCTTCGCTTTCTATCCTACGATTCTGATTGTTGAAGAATTCAACCTGATCACATTCGTCTGGATTGTTGTGCGAACGATGTTCTGCATTTGGTTGTTCTCGTCCGCACTTAGCGCCTTTGACCGCGGTAGACTTACGATTGTGGAAATCGTCTTGCGGTTCACAGCAGCTTTCGCGTTGCTGGCGATGAGCCCGCTCATTCACCTTCCAGCCTTGGGTGTTGGCCTTATGCTAATTGCGTGGGATTTGCGCCGAAACAAAACGAACCTTGCTAACAGCGGGACAAGCCTATGACTGAACGCCCGAATTTTCTCTTCATCATCACAGACCAGCATCGCGCCGATCATCTGGGTTGCTATGGCAATCCCGTGGTCAAAACGCCGAACATCGACGGCATCGCAGCGCTTAGTGAGAAATTTGAACGCTTTTATGTGGCCAACCCAATCTGCATGCCCAACCGTGCATCCATTATGACAGGGCGCATGTCTTCACTTCATGGCGCTCGACATAATGGCATCCCGCTTAGCCGTGAACACACGACCTTTGTCGAGTTGTTGCTTGATGCAGGCTACAAGACCGGCCTGATCGGCAAGTCGCATTTGCAGAGTTTCACGGGGCTTGAAGCGACCAACAAATTCAAAGAGCACGATGCCAAACACACGCCTCGTCCAGCTCTGAGGGATGCCATCAAAAACAATCGACATGGGCCCGAATACGACTTGGAGGTTGCACCAAAGTGGACGCAGCCCCTTTCTGAACGCGTTGATGGCGACTATTACGGTTTTGAACACACCGAGATTGCCGCAGGCCATGCTGACCACGCATCTGGCGATTATCTGCTGTGGGCGCGTTCCAAACGAGCGGATTTCGATTCTCTGGTTGGTCCGGAAAACGCTCTGCCAGATAACCGTGTAAACGCACCACAGGCATGGCGAACGGCTGTGCCGGAGGAGCTGTATTCCACGTCATGGATCGCAGACCGCACCGAAGCCTATCTGGAAAAACAGGCGAATGGTTCGCAGCCCTTCTTCCTGCAAATGTCGTTTCCTGACCCGCATCACCCGTTCACGCCGCCGGGAAAATATTGGGACATGTATGATTCCAAAGACATCGAACTGCCCGCATCGTTCGGCAAAGGAAATCTGCCACCTATTTTGGCTATGAAGGAAGCTCTGGCGCGGGGTGAAGATAAGCGCGACAACCAAAATCCATTTGCGGTGAGCGAAGATGAAGCCCGTGAGCTAATCGCGCTCACCTATGGCAGTATCACCATGATCGACGATGCCATTGGAAGGGTTTTGGCAAAGCTCAAGGCCCTTGGGTTGTCCGACAACACAGTTGTAATTTTTACGTCAGACCACGGCGACTATATGGGCGACCATGGCTTGATGTTGAAACTGCTGCTGCATTTTCAAAGCATCATTCGCGTGCCGTTTGTCTGGTCCGATCCACAGGCAAGATCGCACGACCAAGTCCGCTCAGACCTTGCCTCGTCGATAGACATCTCCACCACCATTTTAGAACGCGCCGGAATCCAGCCGTACAATGGCATTCAAGGACGAGACTTGATGTCATCGCAATCACCAGAAGCGCTCATCGTCGAAGAGGATAGTCAAAGGCCCATGATAGGCTTTCAGCGACCACAAAGGGTGCGCACGATCGTGACCGATCGCTATCGCATGTCGCTGCGACACGGCGAAAACTGGGGTGAGCTATACGATTTGCAACTTGATCCAAATGAAATGAACAACTTATTTGACGAGCCGGCCGCTCAGGCCGTTAAAGCTGAGATAACGGATATGATGGTGCGAAAAATGATCGAACTCCAAGACCGCTCACCACTGCCAGCCTACAGGGCCTAGCGCCAAAATAGCGAAGTATGGTCGAATTTAGATGGTTTTGCGTGTCAATTCTGGGGGCGCGCTGCTGACTGACGCACTGCTAAATCGGCATGTCCGCTATTGGGGCCAGCGTTTGTTGCCTTGGACGTCCAAACTGGACGCTTAGCGGGAAAGACCTGGCATGTCGCTGTCAACACAATTTGGAATGATCGGTACCGTCACTTTGTCCGCTTAGCCGTCATTAAACTTCAAGAACCGGTGTGGACCACGAATGTCTGCTTTGGGCCGCTAGCGCTTTGATCCGAACAACCGGATCGGGTTCGCGATTCCACGCACCGTATGCGTGCCCTTGTCCTCAAATTCAATTGGCCAATAAGACGCTACTTTTTGTGTCACAAGGACCTCTTCTTCCAGGGCTTTACAAAGGTCTTGCACACGACTGGCAATATTGACGGCGGTGCCCAGCACCGTGAAATCGAGACGGTTTGGGCTTCCTATGTTGCCATAGGTCACCGTGCCCAAATTAATACCGATGCCCATGAACAGAGTTTCCTGGTTTTCCGCAACGCGCTGCTCGTTCAGTCTGCTGAGCCCATCAAGCGCAGCATTAGCTGAATCAATTGCGTTCTTACATTGGTCAGCGGCGTTCTGCTGATCATCAATCGTGAACACGCAGAGAATTCCATCGCCCATGAATTTCAACACATCTCCACCGTGCTTCTCAACAGCGTGAACCACAGCATCAAAATAGCCATTCATAGCTTCCAACAGTTTCGCGTCTGTCCATTGTTCAGATTTGGATGTGAACCCCCGCAGATCTGAGATCAGTACAACAGCCTCGATCGAGGTGTGTTCACCGCGCTGGATGGAACCGCTGCTAACGGCATTCGCCGGGCCTTCTCCGATGTAAGTTTTCAGCAGACTTTCAGTAGAACGGCGCATGGTGATCGGTTCCATGGCAGCGGCAAGGCCATGCGCGGTATCTTCGATAAGCTGGATGTGTTCCGGTAAGAAGCCGGTCGGATCGTTGGTAACATAGGTGCAGCCGTTTTTTGAGCCATCGCCATACCGAAGAAAGTTTGCATAGAGGTCTGTGCCCCCTGCATCAGCAAGTTCAATATAGGAGCTGTGTTCCACTTTGCTGTCAAGATTGAGAAGACTTTTGTGCAACGGCCTCTCCTTTGTGAGGACGTATTCAAAAGGACTTCCAACATACGACGCTGTGTCAAGCATTGCATGAGTTACGTCATATTCAGTCGAACTCTCCGGCGTCCAGATAACACCCCAGGCGACCAGCAAAGGATTGGCAAAGCGCTGCGCTATGTTTGCACGTGCTAAGGGAACACCTGCTTCAACCAGACGGTTTGCATAGTGATCAACAACCGCTGATCCCTCTCCCAATTCCCGGCCTTCAGCAACCAGCCATCGCGTAATACTTTCAGACTCTCCCATGTTCCTAACCTAGGATGAGACGAGTCAGTGCACAAATCCTGAACCAGTCTGACTGGTGACCGGAGAACGCTCCCTTGAATCCGGCATATTGCGATACATGTCCGCTTTTGGAAATTCAGGTGGGAATCTCAGAAATACAGGCAATGCCGGGTAAGGGCCGAAAGCGATGATGTCGGTTCAATCAAACTGAATTTGTTGCGGTCGGGAACGATGCCAAAGTGATCGAGAATTATGAGATCCTCGTCCAACGGTGCTCAACATCCACCAGACTTGATCCGTCATCGAACACCTCCATCTCGCGGCCAATCTCGATGAGACCTTCACGGCGGTAAAAGCGTCTTGCATCTTCGTTTTTTTCGTATGCCCAAACAGTGATCCAGCCGCGGTTTTCTTTGGCGAGGTTTAGCAATGCTTTGCCTAAACCGTTACCGCGAGCCTTTTTCGCAACATAGAGTCCGGTGATATTGTCTTCGGTTCGGGCACAAAACCCTAAGACTGATCCTTTGCTGTGTGCGACCCAGCCGATTTCTTCCTCAAATATGCTGCTCCAAAACGCGGCCATAGGGGCTAAGTTATCCAGCGGGACCATCCACGGTGTTTCATCCCCCCAATCTTGAATGATCTGTGAGCACGCTTCCGCATCCGATGGTGTTGCCAGGCGAAATTCATGGTTCATGTTGCCATTAATGAAGCGCCTCCATCGCGCTGTCTATCGGCAAAATCGAACGGCAACTTCGTCAGTATGGCCGACATTCAGTGTTATCTCATCCACTATTTCCAAATGGCAGCTATCGGGAAATCGCTTTGAGAGTTGTCCCTTTTGTCGAATGACCGGCATGGGCCGAAGGCGCCAACCTTTGCTACCGGCATCATCCTTTGGCTCAGCCGCAACCTCCCTTTCTCCACCTGATTCTACAACTTGTTGATCGAGTTTCCGCCATCCGCGATCATCGCGCTGCCGGTCACGAAAGAGGATTGATCGGAGATCAAAAACAACGCCGCCTCAGCGATTTCAGAGGGCTCGGCCATGCGTTTCAGCGCGTGCAGGCCCCGCACAAATTCGTGGAAATTCTCATCTTCGCCTGCCATTGGCGTCATGGTTCCGCCGGGCAACAGCGCATTAGCGCGGATATTCTCCAACCCGTGTTCGGCGGCGAGTACCTGCGTCAATCCAACAAGCCCCGCCTTGGCGGCGGCATAGGCGCCCATGCCGGGCAGGCCAATCGTGTGGCCGACAAAGGACGACGTGAACACGATCGATCCGCCGCCTCTTTCCTGTAAAGCAGGGATCTGGTGCTTTGCCGCGTAATATCCGCTGTTCAGATTGACGGCGATGACCTTGTGCCAGTTGGCGTCATCCATTTCAGGGATCGGCCCCATGTCACCGGTCACGCCGGCATTGTTGAAAGCGCCGTCGAGCCCGCCAAAGCGTTTCTTTGCGAGATCAACAAGCGCGGCCGCATAGCTGCTGTCTTCCACATTGCCCGCCGCGTAAACGGCGTCGCCACCGGCTTCTGCTATCTCGCCGGCAATCTGTTCGAGCAGCGGCGCCCGCCGCGCCCCCAGCACCAGCCTGGCGCCCTGGGCCGCAAAAAGTCTCGCGGCCGCAGCCCCAATACCACTGCTCGCCCCGGTTACAATTATGACTTTTCCATCCAGACGCATGTTCGTCTCCCATTGTTGGTTTTGAAAGACGTCTATTCGCGTTGTGCGGTTCAAACGACCCGATTCCTGCGCGGGGAATAAAAGGTTCCGCAAACCGGAAATCGCCGCAGCGGCCACCCCTGCTCATCGCCGACAGCAACCACACGGGCTCATGCGAGCAAAGCCAGGTTGGGGCGTCCGCGCCCGGACATTCACCAAACCGCACCAATTTCAAATGCTCCCAGCCCCAACCCCAACCCCAATCGTCGGGCAACAGTGATCTTTTGTGGAATACTCCGCAGCAAGGGCCAGGCGACGCGAGCTCCCGCGCTCGTCACCCCGCATGGGTGGCTTACTCCATCGCGAAATATGCTGAGTCCTCCTTAACGGCAAGAACCGCTTCAGGCTCTGCCGATGAGGAGAAAAATTGATGGTAGACATCACAGAAGATCTGATCGGTGAAGGTTATCAGCTCGGCGGCCATAGCGGACATATCTACAATCTGTTTGCGAATGTGATCATTGAAAGCACGGACAGTCATGCCGTTACCCAATATGAAGTCCCGGCCATCAATGACATCACGTTCAACCTCAATGGGATCGTCAGAGCATTTGGTAATGCATGCCATTTTATTTTCAGCGATGGCTACGATATCAGCATTGGAACGACTGGCAGGCTTTCGGGCTCGAATGGCCTGTACTTCGACGACACCGAAGATGTCAGCGTCAACAATAGCGGCACCATCATCGCCAATGCGGGTGCCGGCGTCAATTTGCTTGGGGATTGCGCTGACAGCGCCATAAGCAACTCCAGCGCCGGAACGATCATCGCATCCGATACCGGGGTCTTTGTTTCCACAGAATCAACCAACACAATTGTTGTAAATGATGGTTTCATCTCGGGCCGTGAAATCGGGGTCCGGTATCTGTCCGATGGCAGTTTCACGAACAACGGTACCATCCTGTCTGAGGAAGGTTTTGGTATTTCAATAGCAACCACCGGCGCCTCGTATCTGAACACGGGAACGATCATCTCTCAGGCTGGTGACGGGATCGCCGTAGACATGTTCAACCCTTTTGGATTTGAAGCTGATACCCTGTTTCACAATTCCGGTCTGATCTCAGGAGTGACCGCCTTCAGAAGCTTCAATGCCAACGATATATTCTGGAACAGCGGTGCCAATGCCGAGATCATTGGCGATGTGGATATGGGCGGTGGCAACGACACGTTCCGCAATTTCGCCGGTTCCATCGACTACGACATCCACGGTGGCGCGGGCGACGACAGCCTCTATGGAGGATCAGGGTCTGAGCGCTTCCACGGTGATGATGGTGACGACTATTTCGAACTCGGCGGGGGTGACGACATTGCCTATGGCGGGCCAGGCAATGACATTGTCTTTGCCCAGGGCGGCAATGACACGATCTATGGTGGTGGGGGCACCGATATCATCCACGGCAATACCGGCGACGACATGCTGTACGGCAATGCCGGGCTCGATGAACTTTATGGTGGCGCCAACAACGACACATTATCCGGGGGAAGCGACACAGATTTTCTCTACGGCAGCATTGGCCATGACACGCTGATTGGGGGAAGTGGCGCCGACGCTCTCTATGGCGGGCCCGGCACTGATACGCTGATTGGTGGGACCGGGCTGGACCTCTTCTACATGCTCGGGTTCTTTGGTGATGATGATGTCATC
>CALIOE010000140.1 GCA_938044775.1 uncultured Rhizobiaceae group bacterium | reverse complement strand
CCCTCATGACCAACCCGATCAAAACCAGAACCGAAGGCGGCATTCTTGAAGTGACGCTCGACCGGCCAAAGGCCAATGCCATCGATCTGGCGACCAGCCGGATCATGGGCGATGTCTTTGCCGGGTTTCGCGACGATCCGGAACTGCGGGTCGCCATCATCCGTGCCGCCGGGGAAAAATTCTTCTGCCCCGGCTGGGACCTGAAAGCCGCCGCCGATGGCGATGAGGTGGATGGTGATTACGGGGTTGGAGGTTTTGGTGGCCTGCAGGAATTGCGTGGCCTCAATAAGCCGGTCATTGCCGCGGTCAATGGCATCTGCTGCGGGGGCGGGTTGGAACTGGCCCTTTCAGCCGACATCATTCTTGCATCTGACAGCTCCAGCTTCGCTCTGCCCGAAATTCAGTCCGGGACGGTGGCAGATGCGGCCAGTGTTAAGCTGCCGAAACGCATTCCATACCATATAGCCATGGAAATGCTTTTCACCGGTCGCTGGCTTGATGTGCAGGAAGCGCATCGCTGGGGCTTTGTAAACCAGGTCCATCCGCTCGCCGATCTGCAGGACAAAGCGTGGGAAATGGCGCGCCTCCTCGCATCCGGCCCGCCGCTGGTTTACGCCGCAATAAAGGAAATCGTCCGCGATGCAGAAGACTCGACTTTTCAGGACAGCATGAACCGGATCACTAAGCGGCAATTACCGACGGTCGATACTCTTTACGGATCGGAAGACAATCTGGAGGGTTTTCGGGCCTTCGCCGAAAAACGCGACCCGGTATGGAAGGGAAAATAGGATCCCCCTCGATGGATCCGGCGCGGCATACGGATGACGTTTTAGTGCCCGCCCCATTCTGGCATCGACGCTGTTTTTTTTCGAAGCCGGGTGTGAAGCCACTTCCCGACAGGCGGCTGTCAAAACCGGAGCGACAGGCACGACATCCCTCCATCGATTTTGGCACACTCGGCATTTCCGATCTCGCGCACTTCGTAACCGTTGGAGCGAAGCAACGCGGCGGTCTTGGGGAAACCGGCAGGCATCAGCACCAATTGGTTGAACCGGATTGTGTTGGCCGCAGCTTCTTCACCCTCCGCCGTGTGCAGCACGCGATAGCCCTCAAAACAGCCGGAAGCATCGAGGCGACGAGTCGACAGGATTGTCTCGGCATCCAGCAGAGAACAATCCGTCTTGAAGTGCAGAACTTCAGGCGGTGTCTGTACTTCGCGCAGGGCATATCCCAGCGGCGCAATGATCTCGCGCAGTTCAGCAACTCCTGATGCGTTGGTACGGGCCGACTTTCCAACCAGCACCTCGCGCGGAGTCGTCAGGATATCGCCGCCCTCAATGAACCCCGGTCCTTTGATTTCAAACACCGAGTCAAAATTTTCCCGTATGGAAGCGGCGATCTCTGCCACTTCGCCCAGGCGCGAAGGTGCACCAGGGCGCATCAAAACCGCACAATCTTTCAAACAAAGAGCAGCGTCTTCGACGAAGACCGAATCCGGAAAGGCCTGAAGCGCAGGCAATTCGAGCACCTTCGCGCCGGTTTCCCGTAAAGCTGCAACATAAGAGGCGTGGTCGATGCACATTTTTGAGAAATCAGGCTTGCCCCTGTCTTCAGCGCGGAGGCCCGAAATGACACTTTTTGAGGGCTTGCGGGTGATTGCAGTAAAGAATTCGTATGAAGGATCGGTCATGGTGTTCCTGGGCGGGATCAAAGTCACGGGATCAAGTATCGAAGGATGTCGGCAATGTCAGCATCCGGTTTGCGGAACATGTGGTCATTCCGTCATAATGTGAAAGAAGCGTAGCGCTCTGACGGTTGAAGGCGAAGGCGCTCCGTAAACACCCGCCGGGAGGAGAAGAGATCGTGAAAGAATATCAGACCTACGCAGAATTCTGGCCTCATTATCTTCGGGAACACAGCAAGCCGGCAACACGGGCCTGGCACTATTTCGGTACTGTCGCAGCGCTTGCGGTTCTGGTTTTCGCGCTCGTAACGGGATCGTGGTGGTTCCTGCTGGGAGCCGTCATCTGCGGATATTTTTTCGCCTGGGTGAGCCACGGATTCATCGAGCACAACAAACCGGCGACCTTCACCTATCCATTGTGGTCGTTGTTCAGTGACTTCCGCATGTTGTTTTGTTTTGTCACCGGAAGAATGGATCAGGAGCTGGCGCGGGCGGGGGTTGACCGGTCATCGGCGCAGAAATAGACCGCAGCCGGCACTAGATCGTATCGGCGCGGCCGACATTCCGACCCGAGAAAATGCAACCGCCCAGGAAGGTTCCTTCCAGCGCGTTGTAACCATGGTATCCGCCACCGCCAAATCCAGAAACTTCGCCGGCCGCAAACAAACCGGGAATGGTGTCACCGTCCGCATTGATCAACTGGCCGTTCAAGTCGGTGTGCAGCCCGCCAAGGGTTTTGCGGGTCAGAATATTGAGCTGGATACCGATGAGTGGACCGTTGGCAGGGTCGAGAATTTTGTGGGGTTTTGCAGTCCGCATCAGTTTGTCGCCGCGGAAATTACGCGCTGCATGAATGGCCATAATCTGCGCGTCCTTTGAAAATGGATTGTCAATCTGCAGGTCACGCGCCGATATCTGTGCATGCAGTTTGTCATGATCCAGCAGATCGCCACCGGCCCGCTGGTTCATGCCGCGCACCAGGCTCTGAAGATCGTCGGCTACAACAAAGTTCTCGCCCTTCTCTTTGAAGGCTTCGACCGCCGGTGTGGCTTGCTTGTTGAGGAGCCTTTGCTGAATCACTTTTTTCCAGCTCTTCTCGGCAAAATCGAGATTTTGCTCGGAACCGGACAGCGCCACTTCTTTCTTGAGCATTTTTTGGGTCATGACAAACCACGAATATTCGTAGCCGGTCTTGAGAATCTCGCGGAGCGTCGTAAGCGTGTCGAAACCAGGCAGGCAGGGTGGCTGCAACCGGTTTCCCTCTGCATCGAACCACATGGCCGATGGTCCCGGCAAAATTCGTATGCCATGGGCCGGCCAGATCGGATCCCAGTTCTTCACTCCCTCCACATAGTGCCACATGCGGTCGGCATTGATCACATGGCCGCCGGCCTTTTCAGTAATATTGATCATCCGGCCATCCACATGGGCAGGGACGCCAGCGACCATTTCTTTTGGCGGCTCGCCGAGCCGGTCGCGCGGCCAGGCCTTCCTGACCAGGTCGAAATTGCCGCCGATCCCACCGGACGTGACAATGACACTGCCGGCATGAAGTTCAAAATCGCCAATTACGTCGCGGTTGGTCTTCTGGCCGCGAAGGCTGTTGTCCTCTGCCAGAATTTCGCCGGAAACGCCTTTGGCGGCGCCGTTTTCCATAATGATGCGCGAGCACTGATGGCGAAATTTGAGGGTGATCAGGCCATTCTTGGCATGTTCTCTCACACGCCGTTCAAACTGTTCCATGGTCCCGGGGCCGACACCCCATGTGATGTGGAACCTGGGAACGGAATTGCCGTGTCCGGTTGCATAGGAGCCGCCGCGCTCAGCCCAGCCCACGATCGGGAACCAGCGGACACCCATGGCATGAAGCCAGGGGCGCATTTCTCCGGCAGCAAAATCCACATAGGCTTCCGCCCATTTGCGTGGCCAGCTGTCTTCATCGCGGTCGAATTGTGCCGAGCCCATCCAGTCTGCAAGCGCCAGCTCGCGGCTGTCACGGATACCCATGCGGCGCTGCTCGGGCGTATCAACCATGAACAGTCCACCCAGTGACCAGAATGCCTGACCGCCCAGAAAGTGCTCCGGCTCCTGGTCAATAATGACAACGCTCTTGCCGCGATCGGCCAGTTCTGCTGCTGCAACAAGCCCGGCAAGGCCGCCGCCTACGATAAGGACATCAGACTGTTCCACACTGTTTTCCCGTTGTTGGGCAGGCGTACATGCCTGCAGGTCCGTTAGATTCTGCGAAACCAGGCCACAGCCGGCATCGAAACCAGATACATGAGAATGCCATAGACAGCTGCCGGTAGCGAATAGGCGCTGAATCCTGTTTCGCCTGCAGCAATCAGTGTGGCAATCGTAATGCCCAGCGTCGAGTTCTGGATGCCGGTTTCAACTGAAATGGTCTTTGCCACTTTGTTATCCAGACCTGCGATTTTGGCCACCGCAAAACCCAACACGAGCAGAACAACGTTAAGCGCGATCAGAGATGGCGCAAGAACCGGCAGATTGTCGACAAACAAGCTCCAGTTTGAGGCGAGTGCCGCGATGATGATCAGCACGAAAAGACCGGTCGCTATGTGGGCAATGACGGGTTCAACCCGGGCAACGACGATGGGCGCAAAGTGCCGGATTGTCACACCGATCAGGATCGGCAGAGCGGTGATCAAAAACATCGAGATCGCGATATTGGTGATGTCAACGGGCTCGGCGGACTGACCAAGAAAGTGGGCTACGCTCCAGGCCAGAAAAAGCGGTACCGTGATCATGCTGAGCAGACTGATAACGGCTGTCAGCGACACCGACAGGGCGACATCTCCTTTAGCCATGCGGGCGATGATGTTGCTCGTCACACCGCCCGGGCAGAACGAGAGGATCATAAAGCCAACCGCGAGCGCCGGGCTCAGGCCGAATCCCACAGCCAGCAGGAAAGCGATGACGGGGAGCAGAATGATCTGGTTGAAGGCGCCGATGAAGAAGGCAAAAGGCCGTCTGAAAACACGTTTGAAATCATCGAATGTCAATCCGAGTCCCAGCGACAACATGATGAAAGCGAGCCCGAGTGGCAGCACCACCCTTATAAGAATATCCAAAACCTATCCTCCCCGGCTGTGATATGGCTACCTCGACGCGGCTGCAGCAATTATTGTGCCGTCCGGTATCGTCTTTCCGGGCTTGAGTCCATGCTCAGGGCAGACAGCATTGCGAAGATCCGGATAAGACGACCTCTGCAACTGCCGGGTCTGGTCACTCTGGGTCGGGACCGCCAATCCAACGCGGTTTGAAGGATGGGGAGGATCTGGAACTATTGAGTGATTGGTGGCGGAGCTGCATCAAATATTCGCCGGTTGAAAGGGAGCGATGCGGATGAAGCTGCGGCGGAGCCTTCAGGGTTCAGGCCTGCTTTTGAAAGCGAAGGTTTGCCATGCCAACCCGTCAACAAATAACTATGCAACCTCAACGATATGCCCGTCATCCAAAGTGACGATACGGTCGGCAAGTTCAAGAATGCAAATGGAATAAGACTGAGCGCAGCATGGGTTACGCAAGCAACTGGGGCGCCGCTACAAGGACACTCCTGTTCACTACTTTGTGCCGAGGCAATCTGCCAGCAGGTCAAACACCAATCGAATTCTGAGGTTTGTCTTCAACTCTCTATGTGCGACGAGCCAGGACTCTATCTCTATGGGCTCAAAATCCGGGTAGGGATTCTCAAGTTCGGGATACTCTGCTCCGACATCAACCGGCAAAATGCCAATCCCCAGCCCTTTGCGCATGAGTTCGAGTGCCATTGTCACACTTGCGGTGGAATAGTTGTAATTTGCAACATTCAGATTGAGGCCTCGCGAGGCCATCAATCCGAGCATGCGCTCCGGGTATTCAGCCCCCACAAATTGAAGCTTTGAAATTTCTGTCGGATCTGTAGGGCGCCCAACGGCATCGAGATATTCGGACGACGCAAAGAGGTGGCCGGTGGTGTCCCTCAGGCGTTTGGCGAAAAGGCTTTCGTCTTGAGGGCGGGCGTGCCGGATCGCGATATCCGCTTCACGCCGTCGCAGGTCGCTCAGCTCATTGGACGCGATGATTTCAATCTGTAGATCTGGCGCCATCGCCTGGAGTTTTTTGAGTATCTCCGGGAGGTAAAATGTTGCCATTCCATTCGTGCAAGCGATCGCCACATGTCCTGTCACCGCTTCGGATTGACCTGTGGCCGCGATGGAAATGCGATTTGCAGCATCCCCCATACTTCGGAAGTGCTCAAGCAACTGCGTCCCGGCCTGGGTCAGCAATAGCGCGCGTGAGGTCCTTTCGAATAGTGTCACACCAAGCGCTTCTTCGAGACCAGCGACTTGTCTGCTGAGGGTGGGCTGTGTGAGCCCAATCGCGCGCGCGGCTGCAGAAAGCGATCCCTCTTCGGCAGTGGCGAGAAACGCCCGGGCCTGATTCCAATCAAAAGCTGATCTTTTCCACTCCATGTTCTGCGCATACCAGAACTACAAAAATATGCAATTTTGTCTTGGTGTCGCACCAACTAGAAGGGTGCGGGCAAGACGCATCAGTCAAGGAATTTGGTCCAAATGCATATCCCCAAGCAATCGATCGACGCGTCGATTGATACACCTGGTCGGCAGACAATTCCTATGACCAACTATCGCCTCGGCTCCTGGCAGGTTGCGATCAGTAGACAACCGCGGGCCAAGGAAGACCTGACCAGGCAATACGATGCCGCCTCTCGCAGTTGGCCGCAAACGTCACGACGGTTCGGACTTAATGCAGCATACAAAAGGCCGTTGGTGGCATCTGGCGCGGCGGCCGCACTTGGAAAGGCTGGATCGCAGGCGACGGTGCTGGATTGCGGAATCGGGAGTGGAGCTCTCGCGATTGCGCTTAGCAGCATTCTTTCCGAGTCTCCTAAATTCTGCGGCATTGATCTCTCTGGCGAGATGCTGGTCAGAGCGGATGCTGAGATGCGGCAAGCCGGTTTAACGCCAGAACTGAGGCAGGCAGATATTCTTTCGATACCTTACGCCGATAATTCCTTTAATTTCGTAATGGCCGCTCACGTTCTCGAGCACTTGCCGGAACCTCAACAGGCGTTGAGAGAGATGGTGCGTGTTCTCAAGCCGGGCGGAATGCTGTTCGTTTGTTTGGTGAGGCGATCCCATTTCGGCGCTCTCATTCAGCTACGATGGCGGACATGGGCGATCGAGGACCGGCAAGGCGTCGCCTGGCTACAAGCATGCCATCTTGAAAATATCGGTTCCCAGCCCGTCCGTCTGGGGTCCTGCGCGGGGCAATCCAGCACCGCGTTCTGGGCGCATAAACCAGGCGGACCGGGGCATGCTCCTGAAATTGCCGCCGCATCAGCAAATGAAGAGATAGACTGTTGAAGGTTCTGAGCAAATCTGAGTGGACGATACTCATCTTTGTCCTTGTTTTTTCGTTCATACCGACCTTTGGAGGCTTGTTCCGCGTGCTCGAATTGGCGGGCGGTCCCGCAATCGCGCCCGCAAACCCACGGGCGTCATCAATGCCCCTCCCGATCATCCTGCACATTCTCGGAAGCTTCTTGTTTTGTCTTCTTGGTGCAATCCAGTTCCTGCCAAGCATCAGAAGGAGACATCCGGGAGCACACCGCACATTTGGGCGAGTTGTCGCGGTGGCGGGATGTCTTTCTGCGGGAAGTGGAATGTGGATGACTCACTACTACAGTTTTCCGATTAGCCTCCAGGGAAACTTGCTTTATTGGGCCCGAATCATCCTCGGCTTTCTTATGATTTATTTCATTGTTTGGTCCGTTCTTGCCGTCAGGTCCGGGAATGTTCCCCGGCACAGCGCCAATATGCTGCGCGCCTATGCGATCGGTCAGGGCGCGTCCACGCAAACGTTCATCGGCATTGGATGGATGATCCTTTACGGGACAGAGGCGGCCGGGCCGCTTCGTGATGCCATTATGGTTCTTGCGTGGGCAATTAACCTGCTGATCGCCGAGGCTTTGATTTGGGTGGTTCTGGCACCAAAACGGCCACCGGCGGCGAGTGTCTACTACGAAAAACCATCCAGAGCAGGACAATAGGATGATCGGCTATAACATCTTGCACCTGGGGCTCTAAGCAGTGGTCCGGCAGATTCTTGGTATGAGAGGCTCAAAGTCCGCTTCGAGCAACCTGGTTGGTGGCGGCTGAATGCGGACGGGGTTGAGCCTTTGCCGGTGTCTGGTCGCCAGGAGCAATTACAAAAACCCTGAACCAATTTGTCTGAATCCCAAAAGCAGAGGACCCGAAACAGGAGGCTCGCCGGTGATGCCGCCAGGTGGACTTTGAGGCGGGTGTTTCGTTTGCTTCCTTTCAGGGAAGGTACAGCACGCGCTGAAAAAGCGCTTCGCCCCGGTTTTAAGACAATCCGGTTCAGTCAAATGTGAGGTTCACAGCTCCAAACGCCCCGAAGTCGGCGTCGAAGACACTTCCCGGCGGTGCTTCGACCGGGCGGATAAACGAGCCGGAAAGCACGATGTCACCCATTGACAATCCTTGCCCATACTCAGCGAGACGATGGATCAGCCAGAGAATGCCGACAACCGGGTCATCCTGAACGCCGGCACCCAGCCCTGTTTCCTCGACCACGCCATCACGCTTAACGATTGCGCCGATCCAGCGTAGATCAACCGCCTCGATTTTGTGCTGTTCCCCGCCCATCACAATACCCGCATTGGCGGCGTTGTCGGAGACCGTGTCATAGATGACGCGGGGAGTGCCGGTTGCCGGATCTGAACGTAGAATCCGCGTGTCGAGGATCTCGAGCGAGGGTGCTACGTAATCGGTTGCTGCAATGACCTGCTGGCGGCTGACATCAGAGCCGGCGATGTCTGATTTCATCACAAAGGCAATCTCTGCTTCAATTCGTGGCTCTATGAAACGGCCGGCGGGAATTGTATCTCCCGATTTGAACAACATGTCGTCGAGCAGCACACCGGAATCAGGCGTTGTGATGTTGAGCGCCTGCTGCATGGCGCGTGATGTCAGCCCGATCTTGCGGCCAATGATCCGGCGCCCCGACTTCAGCTTGCTCTCTACCAATGCCGCCTGCACCGCATAAGCATCATCCAATGTCATGTCGGGGTTTTGCAGGCTTATGAGGCCGCATTGCTCGCCAGAGGATTCTGCCTGCAATAAGGTCGCCGCTGCGGTCTTGATTTCAATCGGTTTCATTCGCTGGCGACTCCGTTATGTAAGATTCCGATGCTGTTCGATTCGCGTCTATGGCGTGACCCGGCCAAAGCCGGATCGTCGAGCCGCGGCGAGCTGCAGGACGTGCCAGTATCATATGCTGGCTTGCACGGCCACAAGACCCGGCACTTCGAAATATTGGGGAAGAGTGCAGCCTGTTCAGGCCGTCGGATGACAAACAGAGCGGGAAACGGCCGTCCCTTGTCGGTCAAACTCGATGTAACCGGAGGAAGGGAGTGGCGACCAGGTTGTCGCTGCTTACAACCTGGTCGCAATACCATTGAACCGGTAGGGGCTTAACGGTTCAACTGATTGCTGAAAGATAGCGGATCAGACCGGTACAATATGTGCGGAATGACACTTGCCGAGGCCGAAGGAAGCATTTTTTGGTCTAATCGATCTGTACAGGAACAGGGCCGAAAAACCTTCGGCAAAAAGCGCGACCAGTTATTTAATAAGGTTTGAGGTGTGAGCAGACAACTATTGACCTGGACTGAACCACGTAGCCCGACTATGCCCAGCGCCAGAACGGTCGCAAGAGAATGCTCAGACCGGAAATTTATACTTCAGCACCAGCTTCCAGATGTCGCGATTCAGCGCTTCCATCTGAGCGACCGAAGCAGACATATTGTCAAACTCGGCCTTGTCGATTTTCTGGGATTTTCCATATTTGATTTGTTTTTTGCTTTCGAATATTCGCATCAGCATGGTGCTCGGTGTGCTGCTGTCAGGGGCAAATGAGTAGATGCAGTGATTGAAGTGGTTCTTGATTTTCAGCAGGCGCGCCAGTTCGCTGGTGATCTGCAGAATCTCATTTCGACACTCATCTGAAACACGACCGGTTTTGGACACGCGTTGAACCAGGTCAATTCGGGCGCGCGTTGTATTCAAGGTCAAAAAGATGATGGTTGCGACCTCTTTGTCGACCTTTGTCAGGCCGGCAATCAGATGAATGAACAGGCTCTCCGTATTTGTCCAGGTGTAGTTGAGCTTGCCGACAAGCAACAGGATTTCATCGAAATTGGACCGCTGTGCTGCTGCAACCGTATTCATTATGCCGACCGGGGGAGCGGGTTTTGATCCTGCAAAAAGCAGGCAGCCGCTTCCGTTCGATTTGTGACGCCTAATTTGGAAATGATGTGATGCAGGTGCAGCTTTACGGTGTGCTCCGAAAGCTTCAGCTCGCAAGCGATGAGCTTGTTCTGCCGACCTTCCGCCACCAGTTCCAGAACCTCCAGCTCCCGGGTGGTGAGCAGATCCGCAGGGCCTGGTGCTTGCGTGGTGGTTGAATTTTCAGCAACGAGAGCATTCCTGTCCGATCCGTTTATTGCCGGCTCTCGTGAGAATGCCGAAACTGAATCGCTCATATTTGAAGCCAGTCGCGGTGGTACATACTCACCGCCGGCGAGCAACAACCTTATGGTTGACAGCCAGATGTCCAGATGAACATCGAATGCGATGAACCCGGCAAAGAAAGGCTCACAATGGTCCCAGCATTTATGCGAAATTGTGCTCCCGTCAAATGCCAGCGCAATGGGTGTTTCGGGGAATAATCCCCGAACGTCCACCTGGTGGTCTATCAGCGAGGTGCAAAATGATTCATCAAGTATGGCCAGCGAAGTCTTGGCGCATTGCTCGCGTGTGCACTCAAGCGCCTTATGCAGATTGTCGCTGAAGACGATCTCGTGATCGGGAAACTCGCTTGTGATTGCACACAGGACGCTGGACGAAAAACGTCGCGCCGGTCCAAACAAAAGTATCAGGTCTTTATCAGGTTTTGCAGTGTCAAATGCGGTTGTTTGCAGTTCGGCTATATCGGGCATCTTGCCGTTCTCCAGATACGCCCCTAGCTACGTTCATGGAGTTATTGTTCTTCGAAACTTCCAAGTACGGATACAGCAAAACCGTACAGGGTCCTCCTAGACAAATGTTTCGAACAACAAACCTTTTCGAATACTAAACATATGTGTCTTTCTGACACAGGTAAATAGATCGTTTGATATATGTGTAGCATATTGTGGCCAAAATTCCAGTACTTAGCAGCAAATCTCGCTTCACAGAATGCTCATCCGGTCGACAAAAACAGCTACAGTTTCGTAGATTCGGGCTCGATATTTGCAAATCCTGTGATCAGGTTCGAGGCCAACTTACCCAATCCAATGGGGAGAGAGAGCTACTCCTGAAGAGCCTCCGAAAGTGGGTTCAAAGAAATTATTTGCCACAGTAATTCAATGGTCTAAGTCCAAAAACGGAACTGTTGAGCGGGAACTAGCTCCAATTTCCAGCTATCGAAAATAACCCATCGACGAGATGATTGTGACGTCCGCAATTTGCGGGTTCCGTCTTAGAAACGCTGTGCAGCACCCGCCCGGTTGGGTTGGTGAGCAGCTTCACTTTGCCTGACGGTCCTCCGTGCTTGCGGTCTTGTTGGCGCATTGGCGCCTTAACCAGACGGACGGCTCAATATCGCTTTGGATAAGACTGGCGATGCGGTTGTCCACATAACCATGAGGACAGAAAGATGGCAGGTTCAAGAAACAACACGATGAACTTTGGCTGGGGCGGTGGAAAGCCCAAAAAGGACCATGACGACCAGGACCAAAAACAGCATCAGAGCCAGAAGGAATACCAGGGTCAGTACCAGAAAGAGTACCAGGGTCAGCACCAGAAGGAGCACCAGGACCAGGGCCAAAACCAGACACAGCACAGTTCAAGTGACAACTGGAACGGCAATGGCAACGATAACTGGAACGGCAATGACAACAACAACGGTAATACCAACGGTAACGACAACCAGAACGGTAATACCAACTCGAACGCCAACACCAACGGCAACAAGAACGGGAACCACAACCACAACTCCAACAAGAACGAGTCCACGACTGATGTTGATGTCGATGTGGATGTGAAACTTGATCTGCACGGCTACAAGCCATCGGATGATGACTTCGCCGACATCGATCTTTCAGGCGGAGCCAAAGTAGACGCACTGCTCGTTAACCGGGATGGTCAGATCAACTACAATCCTGGAGACGATGTTTCGCTTGAGGACATCCTCAATAACTCGCTCAACGGTCCCGGTAACGACAGTGCCATTGTACTGGGACAACAGGCGCATCTGGTTGACAATGACAAACTGATCAAACCTGAAATCAGCAACGACGGTGGATTCTATCAGAAGGGTGACGCTAAAGGTGGCAAAGCTACCTCGGACGATGGCATAGACGCCGGTGGCAACGGTGGCATCGGTGGCGGCAAAGCTTCTGCAGATGGCGACGACGGCGGTGACGGAGGCGATGCATATGGTGGCTGGGCTCTGGCCAAAGGCGGCAAGGGTGACGACGGCTACGGTGGTATCGCCAAGGGAGGTGATGGTGGCAACGGCGGGAATGCCAGTTCCACAGGCACCGGGCTCGGCGGTCTTGGCATAGGTCTTGGCGTTGGCGCAGAAGGCGAAAACGCTGGCGCCGGCGGTAACGGCGCTCCCGGCGGTTATGCCAGCGGTGGATCTGGCGGAACCGGAACTGGCGGTGCCGGTGGAGATGGTGGTGAAGCTGGCGATGGCGGTGACGCTGCCGCAGCAGCTGCTGCCGACGCCGATGCCGATGCTGCTGCCACAACCGGTACACTGGATCTTGGCGGCCTGCTGGACTTCGGGAGCGGAGACACCGGAGCAGCCGCTGCCGATGCCGCAGCCGCAGCAGCGGGTGGCAATGGAGGAACCGGTGGTAACGCTGGGAACGCTGGAAACGGAGGTACCGGAACTGGCGGTGCTGGCGGTACCGGCATGGGCGGAGCCGGCGGAGCCGGTGGCGCTGGAGGCAACTCCCAAGGTGGCGATGGTCTCGGACTAGGTCTTGGCCACGGCAAAGGCTTCGGCGCTGCGAAGAGCGTAGGCGGTGATGGCGCTGCCGGCGGAAATGCCAAAGCCGGTGCCGGCTACGGAGGTGACGGATATGGCGGTCAAGCCATTGCCGGCGATGCCTACGGCGGTCACGGAGGCAACGGTGGCGACGGCGGCACGGCCACGACAGGTGCTGGTGGCGCTGGTGGTGCCGGCGGAATGTGGGGATCCCACAACGGTGACGACAGCTTCGTCAACGGTCTTTCCGAAGCGTCTGCCGACGCGATCATCGACACGACAGCCTTCAACCAAAGCATCGTGATGGGCGCCAACATCCTCGGTAACACGGTCGACATGACTGTTGTGGGTGGAAGCTTCACCAATACCCTCACTGGTGAAGACGACGTCTAATAGCTGCTGCTGTGCAACGTAAAGCGTTGCAATCACGAGAAGAACTGTGCGGAACCATACATCCCGTTCCGCACAGTTTGTCATAAAAATAAGATCAAGGGGCACAATGAATCTCAAGAGGTCACGTTGTGCAAATGGATCCGATCACCGAAACGATTGCGCACTTTATCGGCGTATTCGAAATGGAAATCGAAAAGGCCCGTGCCCGGGAGCAATATGACGAATTTGCTGCCGAAATAGACTCTCAACCTGAAGAAAACGCTCTGCCACAGCTGGACTATGAGCTGAGAGCGCCCCACCAACTTATCGAAACCAACCCGGTCATTCGCTACAATGATCCCGGAACGATAATCCCGCCGGGTGGCAATCCCGCTGACGCACTGCCCTATCGCATGGATGTCCACGTTCCGCCGGGCGACCGGTTTCAAGTGTTTTCTGACAACCACATCCTTCCGGGCAGTTTTGCTCAAGCAGCAAATTCCGCTCATGTCATCCTCGACCCGGCGTCCTCGATTGCCTTTATTCTGAAGCAGTTGAACAACATCGAGGACAACGACTATTTCAGCATGCTGGAAGGGGACTTCAATTTTGCGGATGTTCCTGCAGCCAATCTGGAACATTTGTTGAACCAACTTCGCGATATCGATCCGCTGAACATCATGGACGTGCCGGAATCGGAAATGGCGATTGCCCATCGCATAGAGGAGATCGCCAGGTCGATCTCAGATTTCAAACCGAAAGAAATTGAGGGCCTTACTGTTCAGATCAATCAACATGAAAACCTTGAGGGTTTTCATGTGAACGGGGCCTTACAGTCCGAGCCTCCGGCCCTGACGGATTTTCGCCCTCCTTCAAACCCTGCGCAGGTTGCGGAGGATGCTGAAGATGTCGCGGATGCAAAGCCGTTCGAACCCGGCAATTCGGTCACATTCAGCAGCGGTGATAATTTCCTCGTCAATGATGTGATGATCGCCAGCAGCTGGACGGTTTC
>CALIOE010000139.1 GCA_938044775.1 uncultured Rhizobiaceae group bacterium | reverse complement strand
CAGGGAAAGTAGATCCAGGTGTCCTGGCTCACTTCGGTGACAAAAGTGTCGGCATCGGGGACACCGCTGGGTTTCGCATAGACAGTTGCAATATGTGCGTTGGGCAGCATTTCCCGCACCTTTCGGGCTGTCTTGCCCGTATCGGTCAAGTCGTCAATAACCAGGACGTCCCCACCATCACCGTCTCCTCCGACGATGTCCTCGGAAATGCTCTTCAGCACCACCAGGCTGCCCTGATCCTTGTACTCATGATAAGATGCGATGCAGACCGTTTCGATGTTTCTGATGCCTAATTCGCGCGCGATGATGGCCGCCGGAACCAGCCCGCCGCGCGTGATTGCGACAATAGCTTTCCAGGGGTCCTTTCCATCGCGCATGCCGGCAAGCCGCCAGGACAGGGCTTTGCAATCACGATGAAACTGATCCCAGGAAACGGGAAAGGCCTTTGGAGAAGTGGACATGGCAGTGCTCCGGCGGGTTGAAGTTGAAAGGCGATAGCGCAGGCTGCCCAAGGGTTCAACACGCGCAGGGGCGCCGCGGCGCCTAAGCTGTGAGTTTCTCGAGCATCTGATCAACATCGCGGACAGCCGCATCGACTTTTTCTGCATCGCGTCCACGCACAACGATCTGGGTCGAGTAATTGCCGTTTTCGAACCGGGGATAGGAGCCGATCATGGTCTCTGGATGGTTTTCCTGGATGACGCCTAATGGACCACCCACATCGCCCTCGCCAAATCCACAGTCCACGGCACGTGAGATCATCCTGGTGCCACCGCGCAGCGTTGGCGCAATGGAATCCATCATCGCCTGCATGATCTTTGGGACGCCGGCCATCGTGTGGACATTATCCATTTTGAACCCGGGTGCCTTTGACACCGGATTGTCAATCAGTGTTGCGCCCTGCGGAGTCCTTGCCATACGTTTGCGGGACTCGGTGAACTCCATACCGCGCGCGGCGTAGTGTTTTTCCATGAAGGCCATCGCTTCGGGATGATGTGTGCAGGGAACACCGAATGCATGAGAAATAGATTCGGCCGTTATGTCATCGTGGGTCGGGCCGATGCCGCCTGATGTGAAGACGTAGGTGTGCCGGGCACGCAGTGCATTTACCGCGCTGGCGATGTCTTCCATATCGTCGGCGACAATGCGGACTTCCATCAGGTCTATCCCGATATTGGTCAGATATTCGGCAACGTAGCCAATGTTCTGATCCTTGGTGCGTCCGGACAAAATTTCGTCACCGATGACGAGCATTGCGGCGGTGACGTTTTCTGGCATGAGTTTTTCCTTTATGTGGTCGATGAAAGCCGTTATCAGGCTGTTTCCGGCGGCACAAGCCGGGCGCCCCCTTGGCGAAATTGGTATACGCAGCAGACTTAAAATCTGTAGGTCGGAAGACCGTGCCGGTTCAAGTCCGGCAGGGGGCACCATTTCTGGTGGTTTCTTGTTCACTCATTCGCGCTCACAGCGCTTTGCTGCTGCAAGGCAAATCACGGATGCACAACTGATTCGATATTGCCCGCCGCAGGACGAGAATCGTTACCAACCCGACTGTGGTGAAAGCAATGGCCTTATGACAAGCGTTAGATCATCCGCCTGGCCAGCGCTATGGCAACGGCTTGACATCGCGTTTTCGCGCCAAGCTTCTTCATGGCTGATCCAATGAACGCTGCCACAGAAAACTCGGAGAGCTCTAAATGCCGCGCCAAATCTGCATCAGTACCTCCCTCAGCCAGGCTGGCCAGACAGGTTTTCTCTGTCGTGCCTAACCCAATATCGGAGACGCTTTGCTGTGCTGAAGATTGCCCGAAGCACCACTGAAAGTACTCAACAGTTGCAAGGCTGAGCTGTGGATACCTCGCGTCGCCTTGCATTTCAGGTCCAAAATAAATGACCACGCCTCTTTTGGACCGTGAAGAATGGACGGGGATACAATACCCACCCCTGATATTGAATGCGTTCAAAAGGGCATCGAACATATCGTCTATGGGAGAGCCTATTGTCGATTCACCGGTCAACGGACTTTGACCTATCTGCCAGCCAAATGGGCTGTTGGTGATATCCAACACGTCGAAGAGCGAGCAGTTGCCCAATTCACCCGAATTGTGGATCTGTTCCATGAGTTCGTCGGGCAAATTGTTCAAGCCGATTTGGGGATCTATCTTGTCGCCGGCAATTCGATCGATGTCGAGCAACGCGAAGGACTCAAAGCCCTCTGAAGCGCCAATTCTGGCGAAACCGTCTCTGTGGGATTCGTCAGAAACGATCTCCCCAGGGCCGTGTCCAAGAGGCCGATGAGCAGGATTTGCCAACAATTGTTTAATGCTGTTTGAACAGCCGTTCATCGCACATTCTCCATACCGTTGCCGGTAAGGCGGCTGCGATGCCCACCTTACAAGCCCCAAATTCTGACGCTGCTGTCATTGACCCAGCCCTGAGTGAGAAACTGTTGGGAGAATCGTTCCCAAGTCCGCCGTCCCCACAACTATTCAACCATCAGATGAAGCGCGTTTGAAGTGACTGGACTTGCATTGAACAGAAAATAAGTTTGATTTTCTGATGCTTAGCAAATTATAGTACCAAAAGTCTCATTAACTGGATGTGGCGCCAATTTTCTTAAGTGGTGCGGACCAGGAGCGTTGCAGGCCGACAGAAAAGGGCGTTGAGGGAGAACAACTTGGGAGAGTCGCTTCAAGCGCTCTGGAGGCGTTTTACCGATGCAAATGATCGCATGGCGGAACTCATGGCGACCAGCGTCGACCAGTCGGCCGTCTCCATTCGGCTCGTTGATCGGGATTTGAACGCCGCCTTTGATGCACTGCTTCAGGCGGAGTTCGACAATCCCCAGCAGAATCTTAATCGAATAGAGCTGTTGCTGACGCAAGTCCCACACGCGCAGGAAGGCAGCACTGTCCAGCAAAGGTTGATCGACCGTATTTCAGAAGATGTGCAACGGGTGAGGGCTCATTTGACCACTCATCAATAGGTCGTTCCTGGATCACACAACGAGGTCAAACTCAAACCTGCAGCGCGTCAATCATAAGGCGCATAGGGGTTTTTGAAACTTCCCTCCACGCGTTTCCGGCGTCCATACGCCCATTTGATAAGACCCAGCAAATGCAAGATGGCAATTGCAATCAATGCGTATTCGGCAAAGGTCATAGTGACCTCCTTTGCCCCCGAATCGCCGCCCAGCACCTTATTGTACCATCGCTTAACCTTGTGCGAAACTTGCTATATTTCGCACTATTTGAGGCAGCTTAGAGTTACTGGACAGTTTTCTGTATTGGCGGTTCTTATCGCATGATAAATATTGATCTCGTTGGCCCAGTATTGTCGATCAACTTGACTGCCGACAGGCATCCGCGCGTCAGCCGAACTCTTTCAGCCTGGCGAGCAGAGACGACGTGTCCCATCGATTGCCGCCCATGCGCTGGATGTCACCGTAGAATTGATCGACGAGTGCAGTTACAGGCAGACTGACTCCTTGCCCGTTCGCCTCCTCAAGGCATATCGCAAGATCCTTGCGCATCCAGTCGACTGCAAAGCCGTGATCATAGTCGCCTGCATTCATGGTCTTGTAACGGTTCTCCATCTGCCAGGAACCGGCAGCTCCCTTGGAGATGACTTCGACTACCTTGTCGATATCCAGCCCGGCTGCCTGGCCCAGATTTATTGCCTCGGCCAGGCCTTGAACCAGTCCTGCAATACAAACCTGATTCATCATTTTTGTCAGTTGACCGGCCCCTACGTCTCCCATGAGACCAACCATCTTGGCATAACATTCGATCACTGGCTTTGCGGTGTTGAATGTGGCTTCATCGCCCCCGACCATCACAGTAAGCGCACCGTTCTCGGCGCCTGCCTGACCGCCTGATACGGGGGCGTCCAGAAAACCAAAGCCACTTTTCGCCGCTGCATCGGCAAGTTCACGGGCGACATTGGCCGAAGCCGTTGTGTTATCGACGAAGATCGCGCCCTTTTTTATGCCGTGAAACGCACCTGATTGCCCCGTTGTTACCGATCTAAGGTCGTCGTCGTTGCCTACACAACAAAAGACAAAATCGGCGCCGCCGGCTGCTTCAGCGGGAGTGGCTGCATGAGAACCACCAAACTCTTTGCACCATTTCTCGGCCTTGCCGGCCGTTCGATTGTAAACGGTGACATCATGTCCACCTTTTTGAACATACCCTGCCATCGGGTAGCCCATGACGCCGAGGCCGATAAAAGCTGCTTTTGCCATTTTTGGTTTTCTCTCTTCTTCGGATGTTGTTTCGATGCAGCGCCGGGCAGGTAAAATAGACTTGTTGCCCCAGCGCTTCAGGTGAAGCTGTTGAAAGGCAGGAAGGTGACCATGTCGCCGCGCGCGACTTGCGTTACCTCCTCTGGAATGTTGATCAAGCCATCGGCCAATCTCAAAGATGATATGAGGCCCGATCCGTCGCGTTCGAACTTCCTCACAATTGTGGTGCCATGGGAATCAGTGGCGAGGATGCCCCGGGAGAACTCACGACGATCAGCCTTCTTCGTTGCAATCTCGAAATCCGCAGGCGCCTGGAAACTATGGGGTGTGCTCCAATTGCATCCGGCCAGCTGAAGCAGGGCCGGGCGGGTGTACAGCAGGAAACACACCATCGCCGCGACCGGATTGCCGGGCAAACCAAAAAAGATGCAGTCCTCATTTTGCCCTTTGCGGGGAATTTGACCGAACATCATCGGGCGCCCCGGTTTGACGGCCAGTTGCCAAAGATGCCGCTTTCCCAGCGAATCAAGGGTCGCCAGCATGTGGTCTTCAGTGCCGCGAGAAGCGCCGCCGGTGGCGACTATCGCGTCGAACTGACCTGAGGCTTCGCCGATTGCAGACAGCGCAGCTTGTTCATCGTCTCGGATAATGCCGCAATCGGTGATATCGATCGGCATTTGTGCTGCCAGCGCGGTGATCAGCGGCACATTGGCATCATACACTTCCCCGGGCCTCAGTTCCTCGTCCGCCCCCTGCGGGCGCCGCATTTCGTTGCCGTTTGAGAACAGCGCGATGCGCAACCGTTTGTACACCCGCAATTCGCGACATCCGATTGACGTCAGCGCCGCCAAATCGGCAGCTCTCAAACGCGTTCCGGCTGTAGCAACAACGTCGCCAGGCATCAGATCTTCGCCGGCCTTTCTGCAGTTTGCACCGGCTTTCAAGCCACGTGGCGGAACAACATGACCGTTTTGCTCGGTACAGTCCTCTTGCATGGCCACCGTGTCCGCAGCTTCTGGCATCGTGGCGCCAGTGAAAATGCGCGCCGCGGTTCCGGCAGCAAGCATAGGAGGGGCGAGATCGCCAGCCGCAATGCGTTGGCTGATCGGCAAGGAGTTGGCCTGCGGTGGGCTTGCGGCGAGAGAGGCATGGGCAAAGGCATAGCCGTCGACAGCAGAATTGGTATGCAAAGGAACGGCATGGGGAGCTTGTACGTTGTCTGCGAGAACCCGCCCAAACCCGTCGGAGAGTGTCACTTTTTCGGTCTCCACAACACATCCAAGCCGGTCGCGAAGCAGAGTCAGTGCCTCATCGTGTCGCAATCGATCCTTGTCGTGCAGAAAGCAATCATCAATGAGGTTGGCTTCGCCTTTCATCGTGCAATCCCCGTGCGCTTCGCGATGTAGTCAGCGATAAGTGCCGGATCGTTCAGGTCGAACTGCGGCAGCCTGCATTGCGTCGCCGGACAGTCTGTTGCGAGAGCAATCACGCTGTCATTGCTTTTCCAGATTGGTGTCTCCGCCACCTCTTTGCGGATGCATTCCAACTTATCGATGGAGCTTGCTTTGAACCCTTCGACCAGCACGATGTCGCATGGGGCAATCTTTGAAAGCATTGTTTCCAGCGACGGAGCGTCGGAGGACTCTTCAATTTCGTGCATCAGTGCCCATCGTTTTGGCGACACGATTGCAACCTCTCTGGCGCCGGCGGCTCTGTGGGAGAAAGAATCTGTCTGCGGTTTGTCGATGTCGAAGCTTTGATGGGCATGTTTGATCGTGCTGATGGTGTGGCCGCGTCGGGTCAGTTCCGCCACCAGGGCCGAAACCAGCGTTGTCTTTCCGGTGTTCTTCCACCCTGTAATTCCGAAAACGGCCCTCATTTTGGCAGATCCGCAGCGATTTCACCGGCAATCGCGAGATCATCCGGGGTGTTGATGTTAAAGAACGGGTCATGTCCTGTCGGCCCGCTGTCCAGACCAAACACCACCTCGTTCAATCCATGACGTTTTGCGAATACCAGGATTTTGCGTTCGTTTTCGACAGTAAGGAACTGCTCCAGATCGTTTGCGAGATCGATTGGCCACAACGCTGCCACAGGATGAATCCGACCGTTGCTGGCAGCCATTGCAATATGGCTTGCACTTTCAATCGCATTTGTCAGCCGTTCCACGAAGTTGTGCGGGATAAACGGCGTATCGGCTGCTCCGGTGGCGATATGTGTGAAAGCATCCTGGCTCTGTGCCCAGCGCATCCCCGCCAGTACGCCGGCGAGGGGACCGATATGGCCACCAATTGTATCAGCGATGACCGGCAGGCCGGCAGACTGGAAGCGTGAGGCGTCGCCATTGGCATTGATGGCCAAGGCCTGTACCTGTGGGCCCAGGCGTTTCGCCACCCACTCAAGCTGGGTTAGGCCTTCGAGCTCTAGCAGGCTTTTTTCGCGCCCCCCCATTCGTCGTGACTGCCCTCCGGCGAGAATGATGCCGGCAATCTTCATTTCTTGCTTCCCGCAAGGCTGTCGAAAACCACCCGGTCTTCTCCAGACAGTACAACAAAGCGTTCGCCCCGAGCCCGGCCCACAAGGGTCAGGCCGGATTTGCGCGCGAGGTCAACGCCCCATGCTGTAAATCCGGACCGCGAAACGAGGATCGGGATGCCCATCATAACCGTTTTGATCACCATCTCGCTTGTCAGCCGGCCTGTTGTGTAAAAAATCTTGCTTGCCGCATCGACTTTGTTGACCGCCATCCACCCAGCGATTTTGTCCACTGCGTTGTGGCGTCCCACATCTTCCATGTAGACCAACGGGCGGTCTTCTTCACACAAAACGCAACCATGGATCGCACCGGCTTCAAGGTAGAGGCTGGGAGTGGTGTTGATCGCCTTCGTCAGGGCGCCCAACCATGATGTCCTGAGCTCCGCCTTGTCTGCCAGCTTGATGTTTTCGAATGCATCGATCACATCGCCAAAGATGGTTCCCTGAGCACAGCCCGATGTCCGGACCTTTTTTTTGAGCTTTTCTTCAAATTTTGTTTCGGTCTCGGTGCGCACAACGACAACACCCAGTTCCTCGTCGTAGTCAATGGCGGAAATCGGATCATCCGGCTTCAGCATGTCCTGGTTTATCAGATAACCCAGCCCCAGCAGGTCAGGATGATCGCCAATCGTCATCATCGTGACGACTTCCTGGCTGTTGAGATACAGGGTCAGAGGGCGCTCGGTGATCACCCGCATGTCAATCTTATTACCAGATTGATCAATGCCGGAAACCGGCGCCGAGAGGCGCGCGTCGCCTGGATCGGGCGCCACGACCAGAGAGGGTGGCAGGTTCGTCATTGGGACCTCATTGTCATTGAGCTTTTAAACGTCAAACCCGTTTAGCGCGCAAGTAGAGCCATCCTGCTATTGCCGCACCGGCGATCGATGACACAAACATGATGAGGTAAAGAGGAATGGCCTGGTTCTCAATCGAGATAAGGTTGCCCGACAGGATAGCCAGTGCAGCGCCTCCTCCGATCTGGAGAAATCCACCCAGACCAGACGCCGAGCCTGCCAGATCAGGTCGAATACTGATCGCACCGGCACTGGCATTTGGAAGTGTCATACCATTGCCGACGCCGACCAGTATCATGGGAAAAAACAGATAAGCCGCAACAGGCGGAAAGACCGACATCAAGAACAGAGCAACGCCAACGCCGACGCTGGCAATGACGCCACCATACATCATCATGGGTTCGATGCCGATGCGTTCAGAATAGCGGCCCGACAGGAAGTTTCCAAATATGTAACCGATAGCCACGGTTGCAAAGTAAAGGCCGAGTTGAGAGGGGGACATGCCAATAATTCTCTCTCCGACAAACGGCGCCCCACCGAGAAATGCAAAATAGGCACCCGAGGCCAGAGTCGCGGTCAGAAAATAGCCCCAGATCATGGGCTCCCGCAGCAGCGCACCGTAGTCGCGCATTTGCTGGCCAAAGGTACTTTGGCTGCGTTCGTGGGTTTCACCGAGATCGAAGTAGATCAAAAACCACATCAGGACACCAAACAGGAGCAGCACCCAGAACGGTCCGCGCCACCCAAAGCTTTCACCCAGATAACCCCCGATGGTTGGGCTGAGCATCGGCATGATGGCCATGGCCA
>CALIOE010000138.1 GCA_938044775.1 uncultured Rhizobiaceae group bacterium | reverse complement strand
ACTTTCTGGAAACCGAACACGGAGTCAGGCTTCGGGCAGCACCATTCAGCAGCATCGATCGTGCCTTTTTCAAGGGCTGGCAAAATGTCTCCGCCACCCATGGCAACCGAGGCAACACCGATGTCCTTATATGCCTGGCCGGGAATGCCGGGAGGTGTACGGAAACGGTATTTGCGGAAGTCAGCCATCGACTGGATCGGCTCTTTGAACCAACCAAGCGCTTCTGGACCAACCGGCTGCAGCATGAAGCCTTTTACGTTGACGCCCATCTCTTTCCAGAGTTCGTCATAGAGCTCCTTGCCGCCGGCAAACTGGAACCATGACAGAAAGGCAAGGTTGTCCATGCCAATGCCGCCACCAGCTGGTGGTGAACCGAACAGCGCAGCAGCAGGATGTTTGCCGGACCAGTAGTGAGTCCATGCAAAGCCACCTTCGACGAGGCCTTTGTCGACGGCGTCGAGCACTTCCTTAACGCCGACAACGGCGCCAGCTGGCAGCACTTCGATTTTAACCGGATCGTCAGCGGTCAAAGCCAGAACATCATCAGCGAAGTTCTTCAGCATTGTGACCTCATCAGCCTTCGCCGAGATGACGGACTGAACGCGGATGGTAACTTCGGCTGCAACCGCAGCTGAAGCAAATGAGGCAGCAACGGCTGTTGCCACCAGGCCCTTGGTTAGAGATTTCAGAATAGACATGGTTTTCCTCCCTGTTGTCTTTTCTTCCTCCGATTGAGTGTGGTGCCGCCATTGACCCCGCCGGAGTGCGGGATGGCGCAAGTTCACCACAGTTGTTCTGACAGAGCCGGCCCTGGCCGGATCCGTCAATTCATTCAGGCACCTCCACCTAGAAAGGCCAGAATTCCGTTCACAGGATGGAATATCCCGCGGTAAAACATTTCCACTGCCACATAGATCAGCACGAATAGACCGAGCCAGGAAATCCAGGGAAAACGGGTAAGAAGCTTCATAATCAATGTGGCGGCAAACGCCATCAAAAGTATAGCCAGGCCGAGACCAAATATCAGCATTTGTTCATCGCCGTCGGCGATTGCGGCCACTGCCAGGACGTTGTCAATCGACATAGACACATCGGCGACGGTGATTGTCCAGAGCGCCTGTCCAAGCGTTCTTCTTGGTTTTCCGGTATAGCCCTCGGTTGGGTCATCAGCGTGCTCAAGCGCTTCTGCGGCACGCTCGTCAACACTTGACTTGATCTCCTTGTAGAGGCCCCAACAGACCCAGAACAGCAGCAATCCGCCAACCAACAGCAGTCCAGGAATTCCCAGCAACTTGGTCGCAACGACAGCAAAGATGATGCGCAGGACTGCGGCAACCACCATGCCAAAGATAATCGCCCTGCGGCGCAATTCGGGAGCAAGCCCGGCGGCGGCCATGCCGATGATCAAAGCATTGTCGCCAGACAGAACAATATCGGCAATAATAATCGCCCCGAAATCTGCTACGGTTTCGAGCATCAGGCTGCGTCCTCCAGAATGAGATCCGAGGCGCGTTCGCCTATCATGATCGCCGGCGCGTTGGTATTTCCTGAAACGATCACAGGCATAATCGATGCATCAGCAACCCGCAGGCTCTCGATGCCGCGGACACGCAGCCGTTCGTCAACCACGGCCTGGTCGTCATTGCCCATTTTGCATGTGCCGGTCGGATGATAGATTGTGGTGGCCGTATCGCGCGCCCAATCCAGAATAGCGGCGTCGTCGTTTTCTCCAATCGTCTTGCCGGGGGCAAACTCCTCGACAATCTCAGACTTGGCTGGTTCGAACCCGGCAATGCGACGGGCAATCTTTATGCCATCGACAATGGTCTGCTGATCAAGCGGCGTCGACAGGTAGTTGGGATGAATGACCGGATGGTCTTCGGCATTCGGTGACTTCAATTCCAGGTGCCCCGTACTTTCAGGTCTCATCTGCAGCACCGAAGCAGTAAATGCATCAAACGGGTGCGTATCGGTTCCGACCTTATCGGTTGAGAAGGGCTGAAGATGGAACTGGATATCAGGGGTCAGAAGTTCATCGCGGGTTTTCAGATAGCCGGTACCAAGGCTCGCCGCCATGGTCATTGGCCCCGTCCTTTTGAGCGCATACTCAACCGCAATCATGGCCTGTTTGAAAAGGGAATTCGTTTCGGTGTTGATCGTCGAGGAACGGCACTTGAAGACCGGACGAGCCTGAAGATGGTCCTGCAGGTTGCGGCCAACGCCTTTCAAATCTCGAACAACATCAATGCCATTTGCCGACAGGTTTTCCCCTGGCCCCAGTCCGGACAACATCAATATTTGCGGAGAGCCTATGGCGCCCGCCGACAGGACGACCTCATTGCGTGCCCGGATAATCGCATCACCGGCTCCACCTGTGGCGATAACGCCGGCAGCTTTGCCGTTCTCAAGCAGCACTTTTTTTGTCGCCAGACCTGTCAGCACAGTCAGATTTGAGCGTCCGCGCACAGGCGTGAGATAGGCTTTTGCAGCGGAACAGCGCTGACCCTTGTGTGCCGTGAGCTGAAAATAGCCCATCCCCTCCTGGGTCTCGCCATTGTAGTCTTCATTGTAGGGGTAGCCCGCCGCCTGTGCCGCCTCGATAAAGGCATCGATCGATTTTCGCCCCAGTCTGGTTTTTGAGACGAACAGTGGTCCATGACTGCCGCGCAGATCACTCTCGCCACCTTCCCAGGTTTCCGACCTCTTGAAGCAGGGCAGAACATCGTCCCATGCCCATCCAACATTGCCCAATTGACGCCAACGATCATAATCTTCCTTTTGACCGCGAACATAAAGCAAGCCGTTGATGGACGACGATCCACCCAGCACGCGACCGCGCGGCCAGTTTATTGACCGGCCATTCAACCCTGGATCGGCTTCGGTCTTATACGACCAGTCCATCTTGGGATTGCCCATTGTCTTGAAGTAGCCGACCGGGATATGAATCCAGGGTGACGTGTCCTTTCCACCGGCCTCAACCAGCGCAACCGAATATCTGCCACTTTCGGAAAGGCGGTTGGCCACCGCACATCCCGCAGAGCCTGCGCCAACAACTACAAAATCAAACTCCAACCCGCGCTCCCGAAAAGGCTGAATCCAGCAGACCAACAGACTGACGAACCTTTCAGTTCACCCAGACTTTCAAAAACCCGCATTTCTCGAAAAATGTACTTGACGAACCAATTCAAAAAATGAGACTTTTTGTCCCGTTATTTATAAAACCACGGCGCGGGGACATTGGCAATGGGAAAATCCACTTTTCCGACCCACCCTGTGCAAAGCAGGATTTCAGGATCACGCGATGAGCAACTCCGAACGCGTAGCAACTAATCTGCGAACCCTCATGATCCTGGAAGCAGTGAGCACTTCCAGCGAGCCCGTAACACCGACCGAAATCAACCGAGCCATAGGGCTGCCAAAGCAGTCTATTCACAGATTGTGCCAGACAATGGTCGACGAGGGCTTCTTGATCCGCGACACATCCGGCAAGCGGTTGAGGCCATCGCCGCGCACCCTGAAAATGGCGCAGGGCCTCTTTATTACCCGTGAAGCACAAATCGCACGCAACCTGATTCTGCACGAGCTTTCACGCGCCACGCGAGAAACCGTAAACTTCGTAGTGCCGGAAACAAATGGCATGATGTATCTGGATCGGGTGGAAACCGACTGGTTGTTCCGCATCGAGCTTCCAATCGGATCGCGCGTGCCGTTTCAGTACACAGCAAGCGGCAAGTGTTTTCTGGCCAGCCTTGATGAGCGATCGCTTGAACAGATTCTCGGCGCGCTGACCTTCGAACAAAGGACTGCCAACAGTATTGTCGACAGAGAGACACTGGAGCGGGAATTAGACAAGATCCGCGAACAGGGATTCTCGATCGACAACGAGGAATTGTTTGAGGGCATGGTCGCGTTGGCGGTGCCTGTCGTGCACACCGATGGACGTTTTTTCGCCGCTGTTGCGTTTCACGGCCCCACCCAGAGGCTGGACCATGAGACACTCACAAAACATCTGGGAACGATGCAGGATGGCGCCCGCCGCCTCGCTGCACTCAACGCCTAGACCCATGGCTGCTTAGGTAAAGTATCAGCCGTCAGCATCTGGAACTAGCGCCCGCGTATCCGCGGATCGAGCGCATCGCGAAGTCCGTCACCGATATAGTTCACCGCCAGCACGGTGAACGATATCGCAAGGCCGGGCCACAGCACGCGCTCAGGATATTGCTGCATGTAGTCGGTCGCATCGAACAGCAGGCGACCCCAGGTGGGGAAGTCCGGCGGGAAGCCGAGGCCCAGAAAACTCAGTGCGCTCTCGGTGATAATCGCGTTGGCGATTCCCAATGTTGCTGACACAAGAATGGGCGACAGCACATTGGGCAGGATGTGCCGGCTGATCATGCGCTGTGAAGGCGTGCCTATCGACTTGGCCGCCAGCACAAATTCTCGTTCCTTGAGGGCCAGAACGTCGCCCCGCACAATCCGTGCAGTCTGCATCCAGCTGGTAATCCCGATGGCCGAAACCATAAGAATAAAGATACCACCCTCCGGCCCAAACGTACCGTTGAGCTTCTCGCGAAAAAGCATAATGATAACCAGCAGAAGCGGCAGCAGAGGCAACGCGAGAAACAGGTCAGTAAAGCGCATCAATGGCCCGTCGAGCCGTTTGAAATAGCCCGCCAGAACGCCGATCCCAGTGCCCACCACGAGCGACAAGAGCATCGCCGTGATCCCCACAGCCAGCGAGACCTGCCCGCCTTTCATAACCCGCGCGAAAATATCACGACCCAGTTGATCGGTACCGAAGGGGTGCGCAAAGCTCATACCCTGGTTGCGGGATCGAATGTCGATGAAGGTTGGGTCATAGAGCCACAGAAACGGCCCGATCAGAACGAACAGCACCACGAAAAGGAAGAAAGCAGCGCCAATCAAGGCACCCTTGTGCGCGCTGAATTGCTCCCACACATCCCGCAATTGCGACTTTGCCGGACGGTCGATGATTTTGAGAGTGTCGTCTGTCATCTCAGTCATAGCGAATCCTCGGGTCAAAGACGCCGTAAAGAATGTCGGCCAGCAAATTGAAGAGCACGATCAGAATGGCAAATATAAAAGTAATGGTCTGAACAGTTGGAACATCACCGCCCTGAATGGCGATGATCAGGAGTTGGCCAATGCCGTTCACTTTGAAAACCTGCTCGGTGATGATGGCGCTGCCAAAGATGTTTGGAATACCCAGCGCAATAACCGTGATGACCGGGATCATCGAGTTGCGCAAAACGTGTACCAGAAGAACGGTTTTTTCCTGAAGGCCCTTGGCACGTGCCGTACGAACATAGTCCTGAGACAGATTGTCCAGCATTGAGGCGCGCATAAAACGCGACAATTGCGCGGCATTGGCCAGCGCCAGAACAAATGTCGGCATGATCATCTGTTTGACCTGAACCACGAAGGAATCCCAGTCCGTCACACTGTGTGTGGTATCGTAAATCGATGGGAACCAGCCCAGATGCACTGAGAAAATGACGATCAGCAAAACACCCGTGAAAAACGTCGGTACCGAAAATCCAATCATCGAAATGAAGGTTCCGATCTGGTCAAACCAGGAATATTGCTTGTAGGCCGAAATCACACCAATCGGCACTGCAATCAATATGGCGACCACGTAGGAAGTGCCGACGACCCAGAGCGTCTGAGGCATACGCTGACTGATGATGTCCATAACCGGCGAGCGGGTCTGCCAGGACAGGATACGCTGCCCCGTGTCGATGCTGAATCCGAAGGCCTGATTGAGGTAATGGGCAGGTTCGATATAGACGAATTGCCACAGCCACTTGAAGTAGCGAACGGGCAGCGGCTGACCAAGACCGAGGCTTTCGCGAATCTTCTGTTTGACCTCCGGAGGGATGGTCAGTGGCAGGTTTGCCGTAGGATCGCTGGGCGCCAGCGTCACCACCAGAAAGATGATAAAGCTGATAAACAGCAATGTCGGAATCGCCAGTAACAACCGACGAATCGTGAAAATCAGCATGAGTGATTATGCCTTCGCATCGTCCCTTTGGCCTTCATCCTCCCGGCATTTGCAAGGATGACGGCAAAAGGGAGACGGGGCCGGACTGTGCCGGCCCCGAAAACCGCGTTACTTCTTACGGTACCAGTCGGCAACGTTCCACAACTCGGAATCCCAGGTGTTGAGAACAACACCACCGAGTGAGGTCGCAGCCGCGGACACACGACCACGATCCACCAGCGGAACAATAGTCATGCTGTCTTTGGTCAGCATGTCGTTGAGCTTCTTGGCGATTTCCTGGCGCTTGGAAATCTCACCGGTACGGCCAAGCTCTTCAACCAGCTTGTCGTAATCTGCGTTGCAGAACCGGTTGATGTTTTCGCCCTGCCATTGGCTTTCAGGTTTTGGCGCCTTCTCGCAGGTATACTGACCCAGATATTGTTCCGGATCGGTACCGTCGAAGTTGTTGGCGTACATTTCAACGTCCGAGTAGAACTTCTGGAACGTGTCCGGTGAAGCCGGATCACCACCGAAGAACACAGACGCATCAATGTTGCGAAGTTCTGTATTCACACCAAGTTCCTGCCACCACTGCTTAATCAGCGCCTGGAAGTCCTGGCGCACAGCATTAGTCGACGTCTGGTATGTCAGGCTCAGCTTCTTACCGTCCTTTTCACGCACGCCGTCAGCGCCAGGCACCCAGCCGGCTTCATCAAGAAGCTTCTTGGCACCGGCCATGTCTTGCGTCAGACACCCTGTGTTGTCGGAAGCATAGGCTTGCGGCGCGGGAACCAGATTACAGGTTGGGCGACCAGCCTGTCCGTATCCAATTTCCACCAGCAGCGGACGGTCGATAGCCATCGACAGAGCGCGACGAACCCGCTCGTCCGAAAGAATTGGATGCGCGTGTTTCGCTGTTGCACGCTCACCTTCCGGCAGATCCGGGGATGGGTCGGTCATGTTCATTTCGATGCGCTCAACCAGTGTGCCGAACGCTGAAATCGGCGTGCCTTTGCCGCCTTCAGCCATTTTTGCCAGAACATCCGGCGCCAACTGCATGTTCCAGGCATAATCAAACTCGCCCGTTTCCATAACGGCACGACCAGCAGCGGCTGCATCCCCACCGCCCTTAAACGTTACTTTTGCAAAGGCGGGTTTGCCTTCTTCACGATAGTTTTCGTTGGCCGCCATCTGAATGACGTCGTTCGGCTTAAAGTCAGTGACAACAAAGGGGCCTGTGCCGATGGGGCCAAAATTGGCCTCAGTGCATTCAGGGGCTTTGGCGCCGAGGCAATCCTGGAACTGCGCCTTTTGAATGATGGGCGACTGGCCACCAACAAAAGCCGCGTAGGGAACCGGCTTAGGCTCTTTGAACGTCACTTTGACAGTCAGCGGATCAACCGCCTCAACAGTATCAACGCCATCAAATTTTGCGCTTTGCGCGCAGCCGCCCTCGGGATGCATGCAATACTCGGCTGTGAACTTGACATCTTCCGATGTGAAATCAGTTCCATCCGACCATTTGATGCCGGGTTTAATTTTCCATGTAATGGTCTTCAGGTCGGACGACACGCCGCCGTTTTCAACGGTGGGAATGCTTTCTGCGAGATATGGAACCAATTCCCCCTTCTCATTAAAGCGGGCGAGCGGCTCGATGACCATCGAGGCTGACTCGATGTCTTTTGTGCCACCTGACAAATATGAATTGAGGATCGAAGGTGCCTGCCAATAGATGATCTTTACTTCACCATCGCGGCCACGCTTTCCTTCGTGACCATCGGCGAAAGCGCCACTGGCTGCGACCATGCTTGCGGCGCTAGCCAGCAAAAGGGTCTTGAGGTGTTTCATTTTGAACTCCCGTTTTGTTTCAGCCGGTATTCCCGGCTCTTGAGCTTATTTCCAGCCACCCTGCAGGCGCCGAAAATGGGTTAAAACCGTCTCCGGTTCGATATGCTGATGGAGCGCTGGCGCACCAAGCAGCGTCGTCTGCTACTCAGCCAAATGGCAGGCAACAAACTGATCTTGTTCAATTTCACGCCATTCCGGCGGAATTGTAAAACATCTTTTGTCGTTTGTTTTCTTGGCCAGGGGGCAGCGCGTGCAAAAAACGCAGCCTTCCGGCGGATTTGCCGGGCTCGGCACGTCTCCGGTCAGAATAACCCGCTTGCGGTTGGCTTCAATTTTTGGATCGGCAACAGGCACCGCTGAAAGCAGCGCCTGCGTGTACGGATGACGGGGCGAAGCAAAGAGTTTGCCCATCGGTGCCAGTTCCATAATCTTGCCCAGATACATCACCGCAACACGGTCAGCGATGTGGCGGACCATAGAAAGGTCATGGCTGATAAAAAGGTACGTCAGACCAAGCCGGTGCTGCAGATCTTCCAGCAGATTTACCACCTGGGCCTGAATGGACACATCCAAAGCAGCGATTGGCTCGTCACAGACAATCAGATCGGGATCAAGTGCCAATGCCCGGGCAATCCCAATACGCTGACGCTGTCCGCCGGAAAACTCGTGCGGAAACCGATTGATGAAATCGCGGCTGAGCCCAACCTGGTCTAGCAACTCAGCAACTTTGTCCTTGCGCTCGCCAGCGCTCATTTTGGTGTGTTCCATCAGCGGTTCGGCAATGATGGCGCCAACCGTCATGCGTGGGTTCAAGCTCGCCTGGGGGTCCTGAAATATCATCTGCATTCGGGGACGCATGGCGCGCATTTCGTTCGCCGGAAGAGATGCGATGTCACGGTCTTCAAAATTCACCGCACCGGCCGTTGGGTCATAGAGCCGGAGCACCGCCCGTCCAGTTGTCGACTTGCCGCATCCGCTTTCACCCACCAGGCCCAAAGTTTCACCGCGCTTGATCTCAAAAGAGACACCGTCAACCGCCTTTACATCCCCAACTTTGCGGCGGAACAACCCGTCGTAAATCGGGAAATGAATTTTCAAATCCTCGACCCGAAGCAGAGCTTCGGGAGCGGCTATTGCTGTCTCAGGCATTCACCACCTCCTGGTCTTCCAACCAGCACCGCGACTTCTGGACGGGTGATACTTCAAACAAAGGCGGATTCTCCTGCCGACAGCGGTCATGCGCAGACTCACAACGCGGCGCAAACGGGCAGGCCTGCAGCGGACCACTTAGATTGGGCGCCTGACCGGGAATACTGACCAGCCGCTCCATGCGGTCTCCTTCGTGACGCGGCAGGGTTTGCAGCAATGCCTTTGTATAGGGGTGCCTTGGATCATCGTATAATTCCGCGACCGAGGCATACTCCACGATCTGTCCGCCATACATCACTGCTACCCTGTCAGCGATGCCTGCGACCACGCCCAGATCATGGGTGATCCAGATGATCGCCATGCCGAGCTTTTCCCTTAGATCCTTGATCAACTCAATGATCTGGGCCTGGACGGTCACATCAAGCGCTGTTGTCGCTTCATCGGCAATCAGAACTTTTGGATCGCAGGCCAGAGCAATAGCGATCATGACTCTTTGGCGCATGCCGCCGGAAAACTGGTGAGGATAGTCGCGAAGCCGCTGGCTTGCGGAGGGAATCCCTACCAGCTCAAGCAGTTCAGCCGCGCGTTTGCGCGCATTGGCTTTGTTCAGCCCCAGATGCATGCGCAACGGTTCCATAATCTGAAAACCGACTGTAAAGACCGGATTCAGCGAAGTCATAGGATCTTGAAATATGAAGCCTATGTCGCCGCCACGAATGGCCCGAAGCTCCTGCTGATCAACCTGTAGCAGGTCCTTTCCATCAAAACCGACCGTCCCGCTCCTGATTTCCGCAGGTGGCATTGGCAGAAGCTTGAGCAGCGACATCATCGTCACGCTCTTGCCGGAACCGCTTTCGCCGACGATTCCAAGCAATTCGCCTGGTTGCAGAGAAAAACTGACGCCGTTCACCGCATGAACAGCGCCTTCCGATGTTAGAAAAACTGTTTCAAGGTTTTCAACCGAAAGAACTGGCGCGGCGTTTTCCAATTCTGCACTAACCTTCGATGAACGCACGGTACCCACTGCCATGGACCGGAAGCCTATCCCATAAGAGGCGGCGCGCAAGCGTGAATTTGTTCAATCTGTAAAAAAATTCGTCGACAACTTTTGCGACGGGCGCATCATAACAAAAACATCATTGATATAACGACGCGTGCCTGTTTAGCTTTTCTCATGTCCGATACAGCATTCCAGCCGGTTTCAGGTTTCGACCTTCCCCGTTATGCCGGCGTTCCCACCTTCATGCGACTGCCCCACATCACGCCGGAAGATCCGCTTTACACTTCTGTGGATATTGGGCTCGTGGGCGTCCCCTGGGACGGCGGCACAACCAATCGTCCGGGCGCCCGCCACGGCCCGAGGCAGCTTCGTGACCTCTCTACAATGATCCGCGCTGTTCATCCGGTTTCCCTCACCAAGCCGTTCGAACTGTGCAACTGCGCTGATCTTGGCGACGTCGCACCAAACCCCGCAGACCTCGAAGCGACTCTGGATCGAACCACAAATTTTTACACCCAGCTGAAAGCGCGCAATATCACGCCCCTGACCGCTGGTGGCGATCACCTTATCTCACTGCCAATTCTGCGCGGCCTGGCCAGCGACGGGCCGATTGGGATGATCCACTTCGACGCCCATACCGACCTGTTCAACGAGTATTTCGGCGGCACGCGTTACACCCATGGCACGCCGTTTCGACGCGCCATCGAAGAAGGCCTGCTTGATCCCCAACGGGTCATTCAGATTGGCATTCGCGGAACCATGTATGACGGCGAAGACATCGCATTCGGCCGCGACAATGGGGTTACGATTTTGATGATCGAGGATCTGATGGAACGGGGTTTCGCCGATGTGATGCAACAGGCGCGAGACGTGGTCAGCAATCTTCCGACCTATTGTTCCTTCGACATCGACTTCCTGGATCCCTCTTTTGCACCTGGAACAGGAACGCCGGAGATCGGTGGACCAGACACTTACACGGCCCAGCGCTGCATCCGGGAGATGCGTGGACTTAATCTGGTGGGTGCGGATCTGGTCGAAGTTTCTCCCCCCTTTGATCCGTCGGGCGGAACCGCCTGGGTTGGTGCCTCCATCATGTTTGAGCTGCTTTGCGTTCTCGCCGAGAGCGTTGCAGCCAGCAAGAAACCATCATGATCATCTGCGCCGGAGAGGCGATGATGGATATGATTCCTGACGACCTGAAGGACGGCGGGATCGGTTATCGACCGGTTCCCGCCGGATCAAGCCTGAACACAGCCATCGGTCTTGCACGTCTTGGAACAAAGGCCAGTCTGCTCAGTCCGCTTTCGACGGACATGTTCGGTGACCAGCTGACCAGTACCGCCGCGCTTGCCGGTGTCGACTTCTCCCTGTCGCCGTGGGTCGACCGACCTTCGACGCTGTCTTTCGCGGGACTGCAGAACGATCCGGCATTGCCGCAATTTTTCGACCAGAACAGCGCTCTGCGAACCTTTGCCATTGAGGAACTGCCAGAAGTGCCGGATGGCGCCAGAGCCTTGCATGTCGGTGGCCTGGCCTTTGCAGCAGAACCCAGCGGGACAACGCTGGAAGAATTTACACGACGGGCGATTGGCGGCTGCATCATTTCATTTGACCCAGGCATCCGCCCACAATGCGTAGACAACGATGCCCGATACCGGGATCGGCTGGAGCGGATGTTCGATCTGGCCGACATCCTGTCTGTTACCGAAGCCGATCTCGACTGGTTCGACCCAGGCGCCAGTCTCGAGGGTTTTGCGCATCACCGTCTGGCGAACGGTGCATCACTGGTGATCACAACATCCAAAGAGAATGTGTACACAGCCTATTCCAATCTGCGCACTGTCCAGGCTGTCCTGCCCCAGGTTGATGTGGTGGACACAATCGGCGCCCGCGACTTTTTCCTCGCCGGACTGCTGGCCTCGCTTGCCAGCCAGAACAACCTGTCGGCCAATCGAATCGGCAAACTCAATGAGAGCGACACGCGATCGGCACTGACCCTTGCCAGCACCGCAGCCGCCATTTCGACCACGCGGGCAGGTGCAAAACCGCCGACGAAGGCCGAAATCGTAACTTTTTTGAAGCAATCCGCCTGACCTGACGGTCGATGCCGCCATCTGGCCGCATTTCTCGACTTAGTGATTCTGCAGGAAGCGACTGCGCGGCTTAACAGGCTGTTAACCCCGTTTCTTGAACCGGAATTAACGGGTTTTGGTTATCAAAACCTCAACTCAGTCCTTAAATTTTTCAGCATTATTCAGGAGCCAGGGTCCATGAGCCTGACATTCGATCAGCCCCGTATCGCCAACAACCGCATCGGCAGACTGACCACGATCGTCGCTATGGCTGCGCTCATCGGCGTTGTTGGGTGCAGCAAAAAGAAAGCTCTGCCCGACAATTCAGGTCAGCTGGGTCTAAATGCAGGTGCTGGCAGTGCCACACCCGGATCAACTCAGGATTTCACCGTCAATGTCGGCGACCGGGTTCTGTTCACTGTGGATTCCAGCACCCTGACATCGGAAGCCCGTTCCACACTCGACAAACAGGCGTCCTGGCTCGGCCAGTACCCGAACTACAGGATTACAATCGAAGGACACGCTGATGAGCGCGGTACCCGCGAATACAACCTGGCTCTTGGAGCACGTCGCGCCGCTGCCACTCGTGACTACCTGACGTCACGCGGGGTCCCCAAATCACGCATGCGTACAATTTCATTTGGCAAAGAACGCCCCGTTGCGGGTTGTAACGACGCCAATTGCTTTACCCAGAACCGGCGCGCAGTAACTGTTCTGGGCGGCGCCGGCAGCTAGTCCGGACCACCCATCCGCTCCACGGCGGTGCAGCAAAGAAATGGTGGCACATTACAGTTGCCGCCATTTTTTTTGCCCGACTTTCATCGGACGGGCCCCAAGTTGGCAAAATTCAGCCAGCTTCGTATGAATGGTATATCAGACATAGCCTACAAAGGCGCATTGGTACGGGAGTTCGCAGATGCGACCAAACACTCTGAACATTTCTCTTTTAGCGGGGCTTGCGATGGCTTGTGCCCCAGCGGTCGCCGGCCAGCAGATCCTGAGACCGGGAGTGATTGCTGCCGGCGAACCATATGCTCGTGTCCAACTGGCCCAGTCCAACGATTCCAGCTACCGGGTCAACGAGCTTGAACAGCAGGTGCGCCAATTGACCGGCAAGGTCGAGGACCTGACGTTCCAGCTCCTGCAACTGCAGGAACAAATTCGAAAGATGCAAGAAGACAACGAACAACGATTTCTCGATATTGAGGAGAACAAATCCGGTGCGGTCGACGCCGAAAAGACAGAGGATACGGCAAACGCGACCCCGACTCCCGATTCTGGAGACACCAGCCTGGAAAAGCCTGAAACGTCCGAAGCTCCAGCAGCGGCGGACGTAAATCAGGCTGATGCGACAGCACCCAATGCAGGGGAGCCGCCCAAGGATATTGGCACCCTCACCTTCGACAACGATGGCAATGTTGTCGACAATGGCGCCATCAACAGCGATGAAAACGTCGCGGCACTACCGAAAATGAAACTTCCGGGCGTGTTCAGCGATGGTGTAGATGGTGGAGTGGAAGCGGCTGAATACGGGCCGACGCCAGATGCGGTCCTGGAAGTCGGCCGCAGAGCGCTCCAGAACAAGCGATACAAGCGTGCTGAGGGGGCATTTCGTGCTCATCTGAAAGCCTGGCCAAAGGATCCTAAGAAGCCCGAGGTGCAGTACCATCTGGGCGAATCCCTGTTCTGGCAAAAGAACTACGTAACCGCCGCCAACATGTTTCTGGACACTCACAACGAGCATCCCCGGGCAAAAACTGCTGCGGATAACCTTCTGCATCTGGGTCTTTCTTTGGCCGGCCTAAACCAGCGCGAGGTTGCCTGTGTAACTTATGCTGAAGTGCTCAAACAATATCCCGAAGCCAGAGAACGCTTGCAGAGCCGTGTCGAAGCCGAGCAATTCAGCGCAAAGTGTTAGCCACCAGAGCATGGACAGAACAATTCCTGTCCCTTTTCCGGCACCATAAGTCGATTCTCGTCGCCGTTTCAGGTGGCAGCGATTCGCTCGCATTGCTTCACCTCATGAAATTCGGACTCGATCCGGCGATCGCGCTGCAGGCAGCCACTGTCGATCACTGCATGCGGCCGGAATCCGCAGCCGAGGCTGCCTGTGTCGCGCAAATCTGCGCCGGCTTGAATCTGGGGCACAAAACACTGGTCTGGAAACGCGATGAGGGGTCACGGGAATCATCGGATTCCGCACGGCTTGCTCGCTACGCGTTGTTGTCACAGCACGCTAAAGAATGCGGCGCGCAGGCGGTGGTTTTGGGCCACACGCTCGATGACCAGGCTGAGACCGTTTTGATGCGGGCGGTGCGGGCGACAGAAATCAGCGGGACCGGCGGCCTGGCCGCCATGGCCGAATTGGCAACCCACGCTATCAATCCCCAGACCAAAGTGCAGTTGATCCGACCTCTCCTGGATGTTCGTCGCACGGAATTGCGGGACTATCTTCGCAGCCAGAAAATTCAATGGATTGACGATCCATCCAACGTGAAGATCAGCTCCGAGCGGGTCAGGACGAGGCGGGCACTGAGGGACGGTGCTCCGTTTCCAGCCCCCGAAGCGCTGGCCAGACTGGCCAGGCTTTCAGGACGCACCAGGGCCTGGCTGAACTGTGAAACAGCTCGATATTTGCGCCACAACGCCGTGGCCAGCTCGGATCAAATTACCTTGAAGCGTTCGGAGGAAGCTCACGAGGTGATCATCGCCAATGCCATCGCAAACCTTGTCCTGGTCGCAGGAGGTCTCAAATACCGCCCCGCTGCTGGTAAATTGACAGACCTGGTGTCGGCCTTCCGAGCGGGAATCACGCTTCGAAGAACGCTCGGCCGGGCCCTAATTTCAGTCGGAAAAGGCGGCGCCACTTTCAGCCGTGAGAAACGCAATATCGAAGCGAAACCAGAGACTTATCCCGCGCTGTACGATGGAAGAATTTTCCTCGATCCCGAGGGGCGTGAACATGTTTTCATCGAAGCCATCGAGCAGTTCCGTCCAGTAACAGACGACAGCCTGCACCATGCACTATCCGAATTGCTGTCGCAGCGCTCGTCAGAGCCCTGTTTAGGCTAAGATGAGTTATTGCCGCATGTCACCGGATACACCTTGGCATATGCTCTCCCGACACCTATCTTGAAAACAACAGGCGGGAGAGGCTCGCTCGTATTTCCGACCGGCAGGATCAATCAGTATGAATTCGAACTTCCGCAATTTCGCGCTTTGGGGGCTCATCGCGCTCTTGCTCGTGGCTTTGTTCCAGATGTTTCAATCGCCTTCGAACCAGGGCGCCACAAGTGAAATCGCCTATTCCAGCTTTCTTGATGCAGTTGACAACGGCCGCGTCCGTTCGGTGACCATTACCGGCGAAAAGATCGTCGGCGCCTACACGGATTCCAGCACACGGTTTCAGACCTATGCGCCGTTTGATGATCAGCTGGTCAAACGTCTGGAAGACAAGAATGTCGAAATCACCGCCAAACCGGTAACAGACGGCCGCAATACTTTTGTCGGCATGCTGATTAACTGGCTGCCGCTGCTGCTGCTGATCGGTGTGTGGATATTCATCATGCGTCAGATGCAGTCTGGCCAGGGCAAAGCCATGGGATTTGGCAAGTCCAAGGCGAAACTGCTGACGGAAGCCCATGGCAAGGTGACATTTGACGACGTCGCCGGCATTGATGAAGCAAAAGAGGATCTCGTCGAGATCGTTGATTTTTTGCGCGATCCTCAAAAGTTCCAGCGCCTTGGCGGTAAGATGCCCCACGGTGTCCTGCTTGTCGGCCCTCCCGGTACCGGTAAAACGCTGACAGCACGCGCTGTTGCCGGTGAAGCCAATGTGCCGTTTTTCACCATTTCCGGATCTGATTTTGTCGAGATGTTCGTCGGTGTTGGGGCCAGCCGCGTCCGCGATATGTTCGAGCAGGCGAAGAAGAATGCACCTTGTATTGTTTTCATCGACGAGATCGACGCCGTAGGTCGCCATCGTGGCGCCGGTCTCGGCGGCGGCAACGACGAGCGCGAACAGACGCTGAACCAGTTGCTGGTCGAAATGGACGGGTTTGAGACCAATGAAGGCATCATTCTCATTGCCGCAACCAACCGTCCCGATGTGCTGGACCCGGCCCTGCTGCGGCCTGGTCGTTTCGACCGTCAGGTTGTTGTTCCCAACCCCGATATCATGGGGCGCGAAGCGATCCTGAAGGTGCATGCACGCAATGTTCCTTTGGCTCCCAATGTTGACCTCAAAGTTGTCGCGCGTGGTACGCCGGGCTTCTCCGGTGCGGACCTGATGAATCTGGTCAACGAAGCCGCACTTCTGGCAGCTCGTCGCGAGAAACGCCTGGTTACAGCGGCCGAGTTTGAAGACGCAAAAGACAAGGTCATGATGGGCGCCGAACGGCGGTCAATGGCCATGTCGGAAGAGGAAAAGCGCAATACCGCCTATCACGAAGCCGGGCACGCGCTCGCTGCCGTATCGGTTCCGGCAGCGCATCCCGTTCACAAAGCGACAATCATACCGCGCGGACGCGCGCTCGGGATGGTCATGCAATTGCCGGAACGCGATGAAATTTCAATGACCTATGAGCAGATGACCTCTCGGCTGGTCATTATGATGGCTGGTCGCGTGGCGGAAGAACTAACCTTTGGTAAGAAGAACGTCACGTCGGGCGCCCAATCGGACATCGAACAGGCAACGCGCCTGGCACGTGCCATGGTGACCCAGTGGGGCTACTCTGACAAACTCGGCAAGGTGTCCTACGGCGAGAACCAGCAGGAGGTTTTCCTCGGGCACTCAGTTGCTCAAACCAAGAATGTCTCGGAAGAAACCTCCCAAATTATCGATGAAGAAGTGCGGCGCCTGGTTGATTCTGGATTTGCGGAAGCCAAGAAGATTCTGACCAAACGTAAGAAAGATCTGGAAACCCTCGCTCAGGGTCTTTTGGAGTATGAAACCCTGACCGGCGTCGAGATCAACGATTTGCTGAACGGCAAGCCGCCGTCCCGCGACCTTGGCGACGACACCCCACCGTCGCGCGGAAGTGCTGTGCCGAAATCCGGCGCTGCGAAACCTTCCGATGGTAAAAAGGGTGGCGCATCAGACACAGGTGGAATGGAACCTCAGCCTTCCTGATATAGCGCGTGAACGTGGCGATACCGACAGGCTGGCCTCTCCGGGGCCAGCCTTTTTCGTTTGGTGAACGCTATCTTCCGCCTAAGTGACAGATATCTAAACACATTCACACTATTGTTCTTGAGCGGAACACCGGCTCCACGGTTTGGTTAACGATAAGTCGGGCCAATGCTGGAAATAATCTGTAAAATATCGTGTAATGCTACGAGGGAAGAATCCGGTCTATTGACGGAGTCACCAGTATGGGGCGTTTCGCGGTCATTTCAGGACTTCGGCGCAATTTGGCGGCCAACGAGTTTCTGCGAGTTCAATTTTCATGAGTACAAAACGCAAGTATTTTGGCACTGACGGCATTCGGGGGTTTGCCAACAAATCTCCCATGACTGCGGAGACAGCAATGCGGGTTGGCATGGCCGCCGGCATCGCGTTCAAGCGCGGCAACCATCGCCACCGTGTGGTGGTGGGCAAAGATACCCGGCTGTCCGGCTACATGATCGAAAACGCATTGATTGCCGGATTTACCGCTTCTGGCATGGACGTCTTCACACTGGGTCCCGTGCCAACGCCTGCCGTCGCCATGCTGACCCGGTCTCTGCGAGCAGACATTGGTGTTATGATTTCGGCATCCCACAACCCGTACCATGACAATGGGATCAAATTGTTCGGTCCCAACGGCTACAAGCTCAGCGACGACATCGAGCTCGAGATCGAGCGTCTTATGGACGAGGATCTTGCAGACCGCCTGGCCCACAGCGAGAAAATTGGTCGCGCCACCCGAGTGGATGGCATTCACGACCGCTATATTGAATTTGCCAAGCGCACCCTGCCCCGCAATATGTCGCTCGAAGGACTTCGCGTTGTCGTCGACTGCGCCAACGGTGCGGCCTACAAAGTTGCGCCCAGCGCTCTTTGGGAACTTGGTGCCGAAGTCGTTGCAATAGGTGTTGATCCAAACGGCACCAACATCAACCGTGAATGCGGTTCGACCCATACGGATGCACTGGCCCGCAAGGTCAACGAAGTGCGTGCGGATATTGGCATTGCCCTTGATGGCGACGCGGACCGCGTGATCATTGTCGACGAGAAAAGCAAGCAGGTCGATGGCGACCAACTAATGGCCGTTGTTGCCCAGTCGTGGCTGGAGAAGGAACGGCTACATGGGGATGGCATCGTCGCCACGATCATGTCCAATCTTGGTCTCGAGCGGTTCCTGGGCGATATCGGGCTCTCACTGGCCCGCACACCCGTTGGCGACCGTTACGTTGTCGATCACATGCGCAAGAACGGCTACAATGTCGGCGGTGAACAATCCGGGCATATCGTGTTGTCAGACTACGCGACGACCGGCGATGGTCTCGTTGCTGCATTGCAGGTGCTTGCCGTGGTCAAAAGCTGGGACAAGCCCGTCAGTGAAGTGTGCTCAAGGTTTGAACCGGTTCCACAGATTCTCAAGAATGTTCGCTTTTCTGAGGGCGACCCGCTCAGCGACAAGAATGTCATTCAGGCAATCGATGAGGGTCGTGCCCGCCTCGCCAAAAATGGCCGCGTGGTCATTCGTGCTTCCGGTACCGAGCCGCTGGTTCGTGTCATGGCCGAAGGCGATGACCGTGCAGTGGTAGAAAATGTCGTCGACGACATCTGCACCAGCCTGAGCAACATCGCCGCCTGAGCAGTCGGCAAGTGCCCAGGCAGTCAAATGCCGCGGCGGTCAAAAGCGACCGACTTCACCAGAGCATAGGCTTTTGAACCTTTGGCTAGGCCGAGTTCCGCGATTGAAGCGCGTGTCACGCGGGCCCGCAATCGGGCACCCCCGATATCGATTAATGCCTCTGCAAACGCTGTATCCGTTTCTTCGGTCAATTCGACAAGTGTTCCCGAAAACACGTTGCGAATGCTTAATCCCTGGGGTTCCTGGGTTGCCAGCGCCACATCACGCGCCCTTATCCTGAGCCGGATAACTGTACCGGGAGCTAGATTTGCAGCCGGCATTGTGATGCGGTGCCCATGAGCAGTGAGCTGGGTCAGCTTGAACGTTTCGTCGTGGCTTTCGACCGTAGCCTGGAGCAGAACACCAGCCTCGAAACGGCCTGTCGCCGACTGTACATCCAGGCGCTCAAGCACCGTTTCGACGGGGCCGTCGGCAATTTTTTTCCCGGCATCCAGCACCACCATGCGATCGGCAAGGCGTGCAACTTCGTCGATGGCGTGCGTGACATAAATCACCGGAATGCCGAACATTGCGGGGAGGCGCTCAACCATTTGCAGGATCGAGACCTTGCGTTTCATGTCGAGCGCCGAAACCGGTTCATCCATCAACAGCAGGCGCGGACGGGCCAGAATTGCGCGGGCCATGGCGACCCGTTGTGCTTCTCCTCCCGACAGGGCACCCGGCTTACGTTGCAAGAGCGGCTCAAGGTCAAACGCATCAACAACACCCTCGAACGCAATGCTTCCGGCCAGATGACGTGACCGCTTGTCGGCATAGGCGAGGTTGTCGAGAACGGTCAGATGCGGAAACAGACGCACATCCTGAAATACATAGCCAATACCGCGTTTGTGCGGCGGGACATTGACCGCCCGGGCACTGTCAAAAAGTACTTCGTCACCCAGGGCGATCTTACCGGACAGGCCAGGTACGAATCCCGCTATCGCCCTCAACAAGGTGCTTTTGCCCGAGCCACTGGCTCCAAACAGAACGGTAATGCCGTGCGTTTCGAAAGCATGACCAACGATGAGCTCAAAACCCTCGAATCGGACATTGATATCGCAATCCAGGGCTGACATGCGCTAGCCCACCTGTACGGGAAATCGACGGTTGGCCGAATAGACAAACAGCAAAACGAGAAATGAGAACACAATCAAAATCGCGGACAGCGCATGCGCGTCTGCGTAATTTATGGTTTCCACATGCTCGTAGATTGCAATCGAGATTACCTTGGTCCGGCCAGGGATGTTGCCTCCAACCATCAGGACAACACCGAACTCGCCAATTGTGTGGGCAAAGGTGAGCACACAGGCCGTCAAAAAGCCGCGAAAGGCCATCGGACTGGCGACGCTGCGAAACGCATCAAACGGCGAAGCGCGCAGCATCGCAGCGGCTTCAAGCGGCTGTCTGCCGACTATCTCAAATGCTGCCTGCAACGGCTGGACCATGAATGGCAGCGAATAGAATGCTGATGCGATAACAAGTCCGCTGAAAGAGAAAGCCAGTGTCTCGCCAGTGGCACTAACCCAGAATCCACCCAGCAATGATTGCGGATTGAAAAGGATCAACAGGTAAAAGCCGAGCACCGTTGGCGGCAAGACCAGTGGAAGCGCTGTTATCGCCTCAACCACGGCCTTGCCGCGCCACTTCGTATGGGCCAGCCACCACGCCAGTGGAGTTCCGACAACGAGCAGCAGAAAAGTTGTACAGGCCGCCAGTTGAAGGGTCAGCCATAGAGGCGATAGATCAGGCATGGTCATGGCAACCTGGCACCATATCCAAGCGAGACGATCAGGGCCTGTGCCTCACGCGATTGCAGATAGGCAAGAAATGCAATGGCCGCCGTATTATCAATCCCATTGCGCAGCAATACGGCATCCTGTCTTATCGGTGTGTGATAGTCGGCCGGAACGACCCAGTAATCCTGATTTTCTACCCTGTTGACAAGGCCCGACAAGGCGACAAATCCGATGTCTGCGTTTCCGCTCTCTGTCAAAGCAAATGCCTGACCAACATTCTCGCCCATGACAATCTTTCCGGAAAGCCCGTTCCACACGCGCTGCGATTGCATGGCTTCGACCGCAGCCACCCCGTAAGGCGCAAGTTTCGGATTGGCGATAGCGATATGACGCACAGTCATGGCCTCAAGACTATCAAATCCGCTCACCTGGCCACGACCGCTCCAAAGAGCCAGACGACCTTCGGCAAAAGTAAATCCGGACCCTTCCACAGCCATCCCCTCTTCCAGCAAACGTCGGGGGCGCTCTTCATCGGCAGCCAAAAACACGTCAAATGGCGCACCACTCGCAACCTGCGCATAGAGCTTGCCCGTTGATCCCATGACCAGGTCGATTTGATGCCCGGTCTGCTTCTCGAACTCCGACTGTAAAGCCACAATCGGGCCCGCGAAATTTGTAGCGACAGCCACCAACGCGCGTTCCGCCAATGCCGGAACCGGCGCACTGAGAAACAGCAGCATAAGCAGGACAAGACGAAGCATGGTCGATCTCGAAAATGGTGCAATCCGGACCATGACCGATTGCTGGCTGTTTGGGTAGAGCCAGCAACTTCCGAACAATCCCGGATCACCCTACAACGGCAGCAGGTTCTGCAGTTTGTCGCCCATCCGCTTGCAGTTCGACCTGCATTGGGTTCAATCTGCCAGGCTATCGACCCCAAAGCGGGGCAACGCCCCGTGACCGCAGAAAAAGGTATGTTGTGATGATGAACCCCAATGAGCTCATCGCCAAGGCACTGGGTCAGGACCTGACAAATACCTACCTGCACTATTACGGATTCATTCGGCCGGAATACGCTAATTTTCTTGGTTCCGGAGCCAGTCTGGTGCTCGATCGGATTGGCAATTCAAACGCACTTTATCACAACACCAATCACACAGCGATGGTCACCCTGTGCGGACAGGAGATCATCAAGGGACGACTTCTTACCGAATCCGTTCTGCCGGAGGACTGGCTCCACTTCATGGTTGCGCTCCTGGTTCACGATATCGGTTATGTGAGAGGCGTCTGTTCAGGCGACACGAAGGATGAGTTCGTGATCAATGCCAAGGGCGAAACCATCTCACCACCGCGCGGTGCTTCTGACGCATTTCTGACGCCCTATCACGTAGACCGTAGCAAAATTTATGCGCTGGAGCGGTTTGCGGAAACCGACTTCGTCGACGAGAAACGTATTGCTGCGATGATCGAGATGACACGTTTCCCGATCCCCCAGGATGCCGAGCACCAGGCCATCGACAACGAGGGAGCTCTCGTGCGCGCTGCCGACCTGATCGGCCAGATGGGCGATCCATACTACCACCGGATCAGCAACGGTCTTTTTGCAGAATTTGTCGAATGCGGCACCGCCGAACAGATGTCTTACCAGACGGCCGCCGATCTGACTGACAAATACCCCGAATTCTTCTGGGGTTGCGTTGAACCCTATATCGGGCCCGCGCTCGAGTATCTGCGGCTGACAACCGAAGGCAAAAAGTGGATCGCCAATCTCCAGGCCAATGTCTTTCAGGCCGTACACCGCACCCATCACATCGGGCCGTTTCCAGGAAAGGACCGCACCTGACGGCATTTTGGACAACAAAAAACCCGGCTTCTGTTTCAAGAAACCGGGTTCTAAATCAGTCCAGTATAAGAATCAGGCGCTTTCGGCGAGCTCGGTTTCTTCCGGCTCACGCAGCACGTAGCCGCGGCCCCAGACCGTCTCGATGTAGTTGCGACCGCCGGTGGCAGACGCCAGCTTTTTGCGCAGCTTACAGATAAACACGTCGATGATTTTCAGTTCCGGCTCGTCCATACCCCCATAAAGGTGGTTGAGGAACATTTCCTTGGTAAGCGTCGTGCCCTTGCGCAGCGAAAGCAGCTCGAGCATCTGATATTCTTTGCCGGTCAGGTGAACGCGCTGGCCGCCGACTTCAACCGTCTTGGCATCCAGGTTCACTTTGAGATCACCGGTCGTAATAATTGATTCGGCATGACCTTTTGAGCGACGGACGATAGCCTGAATGCGGGCAACAAGCTCATCCTTGTGGAATGGCTTTGTCATGTAATCATCAGCGCCGAATCCGAGACCGCGAACCTTGTCTTCAATACCCGCGAGACCGGATAGAATAAGGATAGGGGTTTTGACCTTGGACAAACGCAGCGTGCGAAGCACTTCGTAGCCCGACATGTCCGGTAGATTCAAATCCAGAAGAATAATGTCGTAGTCGTAGAGCTTGCCGAGATCGACACCCTCTTCGCCAAGATCGGTGGTGTAAACGTTGAAGCTCTCTGACTTCAACATAAGTTCGATCGACTGAGCGGTCGCGCTGTCGTCTTCAATCAGCAGAACTCGCATTTCATTCCCCTTGCAGACGCCCCGTGCGCGTGAACCTTACAAAGATTCAGGCGTCGTCACGAAGCCGTGGACTTCATTAATTTACCCAAACGCTACGCTGACATCGAATGGTTAACAAAACATGATTCTTTAGCGCAAGGGCTAAAAGTTAAAAACATGAATTCGGCTGTACAACGTTGGTTTGATTGAATTTTTCACTCGCCTTAAAGATTAATTTTTTGAAATGACCGGGCTCAAGAGCCACCGTTTCGCAAAATCAAGCTCCAGGTGAATCAGAATCGGATGCGGTAGAGCGCGCCCGTTTCCGAACACATCATTAAACAAGCGGGTAAACGAAGTATTACCAAAAAGGTTTTGGTAATAACCGTTAATGAAAACGCATAGCCAGAGAGCCGGATTTCAGGTGGCATCGGCATATTTGCCACACCCGCGAAAATGACGGAAATAGCGCCGGAAAGCGCACGGTTACATTACTTCTATATAGGCGCTGTCTCATCGGCACAGCTGCAAGTTTTGGCGTGAAGACCGTTACAGGCAATAAACTTTGCCTGCCTTTGGAAAAATTTTAACGATTGTGGCGCATTGTGGCGTTCACTTCAGCGGTGTTTGCGCTGGCCCGGTCGCGTATTGACCGGTGGAGTATCACGCCGTTCGCGGGAGTATTGAGTATGAAATCGCGTGAAAGTGTTCTGCGCCTGAAACGTTTCCAGGTTCAGGAGAAAGCCCGTCAGGTCGCTCAGATCGAGACGATGATCAGCGAGTTCAACCGCATGTCGGAAGATCTCGATGGCCAGATCGCCTATGAAGAGAAAAAGGCGGGCATCGACGACATCAACCATTTTGCCTATCCGACTTTCGCCAAGGCCGCACGTCTGCGCCGCGAAAATCTGGAAACCTCCATCAACGACCTGCGAGAGCAGCACGCGGCTGCCAAACTGGCGCTGGAAGAAGTTGAAGAAGAGCTTTCCAAGGCAGAAATGAAGGAACAACGCGACGGCAAAGGGATTGAGACACCGGAACCAACTCCGGAAGTCGACCGCGCCGCGATGATTGGCTAGTTCAAAAAATCTGCCCATTTGAAAGGCCGCCGCGGGAACGCAGGCGGCCTTTTTCGTTCATGATACAGTAACAGGCGGCTTTCCGGTCCATCCGTCCTGAGTGACCTTCGTCACAGCGTCGGTAAGGCAAACGTCATGCCTCGATGTAAAAGCAAACCTGTCTCGCATGCTTGACGCTCTGCGATACAGAGCGTAACTCTGCGTTACAGAGTGATTGCTTTGAT
>CALIOE010000137.1 GCA_938044775.1 uncultured Rhizobiaceae group bacterium | reverse complement strand
CGTAGAGCGTCAGACTGCAATGCTGGAAAAACGAGGGATGATCAATACGCGACACCAAAGCAATGATCGGAAAGAGCTTTCTGCGGACTGGGTGGCTGAGAGCTTGTGATTGGCTGCATTCGCCCGCCAGCGACACTCTGCCGTTGGTCGCTTTGTCCGCATAGCTGCCGTTGAGCTGAAGCTCAGCGTTAGACATCCGATCCGAGTCATCGAACAGCTGCTTTGAGCCCAACCTGGTCATTAAAGTTGTGCCGCAAGTTGAGTGACTTCTGGTAGATTCGACTCAGAAAAGGGTTTGCGGCCTTTACTCAAATGCGGAAAGCTTCGACCAGGATTGTGATGGGAACGTGTGATGTCAGAGAAACCAAATGTCGTCCTCATACTTGCAGACGATCTCGGCTTTGCTGATTTGGGGATCACCGGCTCTGAGATCAGAACGCCGCATATCGATGCTTTGGCAAACAATGGGGTATTGCTTACATCAATGTACAATTGTGCTCGTTGTTGTCCGACACGAGCATCGTTGCTCACAGGGTTATACCCGCACAATGCCGGTGTGGGGCATATGGGTGCCAACCTAGGCACGCCTGCCTATCAAGGGTTTTTGAGAAACGACAGTGCTACTATTGCAGAGCATTTGCGTGCATCCGGTTACAGAACGCTAATGTCTGGCAAATGGCATGTTGCCGGAGACTTCATGGCTAGAGAAGTCGATTCATGGCGTGTTGGAGATTTCGACCATCCAACTCCGCGTCAACGGGGCTTTGATCGTTTCTATGGCATTGTTGATGGCGTCACCCACTTTTTTTCTCCTCACTATATGTTGGAGGATGACAGTCGGGTCGACGTATTTCCTGATGACTTCTACTTCACCGATGCAATCACCGACAAAGCGGTCGACATGGTCGAAGAAGCTGTAACCGACGAAGAACCATTCTTCCTTTATCTAGCTCACACTGCTCCACATTGGCCTCTCCACGCACACCCGGAGGACATTGCACGATATGAGGGTGTTTATAATCGCGGCTGGGACAAAGTTCGCACGGCTCGCCACGAGCAAATGAATTCAATGGACCTGTTTCAAACGAATTGGGACATTTCTCCTCGTGACAACAGTGTTCACGCGTGGACAGATGAGAAAAACGGTGATTGGGAAGCCCGTAAAATGGCGACCTATGCAGCAATGGTTGATCGCATGGATCAATCTATCGGCAGGTTCGTAGAGTCCCTGAAACGTCTTGGCCAACTCGACAACACACTTATACTTTTCCTTTCGGACAATGGTGGCTGTGCAGAATTTATGGCGGAAGATGGTTGGGCCAAATTTTTCCCTGATCGGACAAACGATGGTCAAAAGATCGAAATGGGCAATCGGCCGGACATCATGCCTGGCGATGGTCAAACATATCAAAGCTATGACAAACCTTGGGCAAATGTTTCAAATGCGCCATTTCGGTTGTTTAAACATTACGTCCACGAGGGAGGTATTTCAACTCCGCTCGTCGCCCATTGGCCAAAAGGTATTGAGACGAAACAAACTGTTCATGCCGCAAGCCATGTGGTCGATCTGCTTCCGACCATTCTGGAAGTTACAGGTAGCGACTATCTAAGCGAGCTAGGAGGACACTCAATCCAACCCATGCAGGGCGAGTCTCTCCTACCACTATTGCAGGGTAATGATTGGCAGCGCGAGCAGCCCATTTTCTTTGAGCATGAAGGCAATTGTGCGATCCGACACGGACAGTTCAAGTTGGTGAAACAGTTTAGTAATGATTGGGAACTCTACGACATGGAGACTGATCGGACGGAGCTTAATAATTTGGCGGGAAAGAATAAGCCATTGGAAAAAACTCTGCTGAATCAGTACGATTCTTGGGCTAAGGCCAATGGTGTGTTGGATTGGAATATCGCGCTTCCCCGCTTGCTGGAAGCTTGGAAGATTGACTCAGCAGAAGGTTGATAGAGATTGATACGTTTCGATTCAGGCACACATGTCGATTGTGAAACAGGTATCAGTTAATCAATCGAAAAAATGTCCGCATAGCCGACATTGATGCGTCAATGTCGCAAGACTAAGCACCAATGACTGCGGGGTTGATGACCAATCCTGCTAGATCATGAGATTTGACATCGAAAAAAGTCCACGTGCCTTCCCCGAATTCCAAGCCAGAATGTGCCAAATGCTGCTGTTTTTTGCCGAGTTCCCCCAACCGGATATTGAGGAAAATTCTCTATAACATACTGTTTATAATAGTGTCTTTATGGTGCTGTTGGGGAGATTTGAACTCCCGACCTCCTCATTACCAATGAGGTGCTCTACCCCTGAGCTACAACAGCAATATGCAGCAGATACGGCGATTGCGGCCTGCGCGTCCGGCTCATGCCACATGGGCAGGGACCATGCAAGAACCCGGTTGGAAAATTCATGCCGTCGTGTCCCGGACCTTGGCTTCTGCGGCTGGTTTTGGCAAAAGTGAGCGATGAGTGAGAAGTCGAAAGCAGGGACCAAAAAGGGCGACCCGTCACGTGGGGAGCGGCTGAAGCAGCAGTTGCGCTCGAACCTGAGGCGCAGAAAGCAGAAGGCCCGCAGTGCACCGACAAGCCCCACAGCCGACGAGACCGGCGAGGATCCGGTGGAACCGGCTAAATCATCGGATTAAGCCTTTTTCGATCATCATCTTGCTGCAATTTGCACTTTCAAATATGCAGTCTGTTAATCACAAAGCGCAGAACCCTTCGACCCGCTGCAACTCCTGCAGCTGCGGACGCGGTGCCTTCTGCGGATTCGGTCGAAGGGCGAGTTCATGGATAAAATTCTCATTCGCGGCAACGGTGCACTGAACGGAACCATTCCGATTTCCGGCGCAAAAAACGCCGCGCTTCCTCTGATGATCGCCTCCCTGCTGACCAGCGAGCCGCTGGTGCTGGAAAACCTGCCACGCCTGGCCGATGTGGAGGCGCTGAAGAGCATTCTGTCGAACCACGGCGTTGACTACCAGGTCAAAGGCAAACGTGCCGGCGACGACGGCATGTCCGGGCGGGTGGTCGAGTTCCAGGCGACCGAAATCGTCGACACTCTTGCCCCGTACGATCTGGTGCGCAAGATGCGGGCGAGCTTCTGGGTTATCGGTCCGCTGCTCGCCAGAGCGGGAGAAGCCAAGGTCTCTCTGCCCGGCGGTTGTGCGATCGGTACGAGACCAATTGACCTGTTTCTGGACAGCCTCGCCGCGCTCGGCACAGAACTCGATATTGATGCCGGCTACGTCAATGCCAGAGCGCCGGCCGGTGGGCTCAGGGGTGGACACTACACTTTCCCGAAAGTTTCAGTCGGGGCCACTCACGTCATGCTCATGGCCGCCAGCCTGGCAAACGGGGAGACGGTCATTGAGAACGCAGCACGGGAGCCGGAGGTTGTGGACCTCGCAACTTGCCTGAATAAAATGGGTGCCGACATATCCGGTGCAGGCACACCCACCATCACGATAAAGGGCGTCACGTCCCTGCATGGTGCGACCCACCGGGTGCTGCCTGACCGGATCGAGACCGGCACATTTGCGGCCTGCGTGGCGATGACCGGCGGTGACGTATTTCTGAAAAACGCGCAGGCCTCGTTGTTGCAGGAAGCGCTTGATGTGCTTGAAAAAACCGGTGTCGAGGTTGAGAGCGGCAACGACGGCATTCATATCCGGCGCACTGGCGGTGATTTGCAGCCGGTGGATTTTTCGACTGACCCGTTCCCGGGGTTTCCCACAGACCTGCAAGCGCAGTACATGGCCCTGCTGACGAGAGCCAATGGTACCAGTCACGTGACCGAGACGATCTTCGAAAACCGGTTCATGCATGTTCAGGAACTTGCGCGCCTCGGTGCCGACATATCCATTGACGGACAGACAGCGACGGTGCGCGGCGTGAAACGCTTGTCGGGCGCACCGGTGATGGCAACCGATCTGCGCGCCTCCATGTCGCTGGTCATTGCCGGGCTGGTCGCTGATGGGGTAACCGAGGTCAACCGGGTTTATCACCTCGATCGCGGCTTCGAATTGCTGGAGGAAAAGCTCAGCGCCGTGGGTGCAGATATCGAGCGCGTCAGCGACTAACAGCCGTTAACGACCTTGAGGCCGAAGGCTGCGAACGTCAATCTGCGTCCTTGGTTTCAACAAACTTCCGACGGCCTGTTCGAGCAGCAATTCGTCTGCACCTGCTCTGGTCGATAAAGCCATGGCCTCGTGGACAGATGCTGTCGTTCTCGCCAATGCTGCCTCGGGGCCGGCTGTTCCACGGCCCAGCCAGTTGGCCAGCATGAGTGCGGATGTGAGGTCTCCCAATCCATTGGTCGGACCGTCCAGTAGCTTGTGTTCGGCCAGCCACGCCTTGCCTTCGTGCAGCAAAAGATTGGCGGTGTTATTGCGCATCATCGCCTCGGCCGACGTCACCAGAACAGTTTGCACACCAAGCGATGCCGCGGCTTCGAGCATTGATTCGTTTCGTTCCAGCCCGCTGCTGTCGGTGAGCCAACCCAACTCAAACCGGTTGGGCGTAACAATATCGGCAATCGGCAAAAGCCGTTCACGCATGCTTTGCGCGGTCGGTTCAGGAATATAAAGCTGGCCGCCATCTCCCATTACGGGGTCAAGCAGGTAGGTCGCTCCTGCGTTTTTGGCCCTGATTTTGCCAACCAGGCCGGCCACTGCGTCGACCTGCGATTCGTCACCCAGATATCCGCTCAACACGGCGCCCACTTCGCTGATCCAGGGCGAGGTGCTGAGTTCCATGAGCATCGTTGCAAAGCTTTCAGCCGGCGGGACAACACGACTTGCTGGCCCGTGACCCGGGTGCCACGGCAGGGTCACAGTCGGCACAATCCAGACAGGATATCCGCAAACCTCAAGGGCGAAGGCCGAAGCGCGGCTGCCTACCGAACCGCGCACCACGTGGCTGGAAATGACGATGACGGCCGGCTTTTGCACAGGAACGACTCCGGAAGTGGTGATGGTTGGGTCTAGACCAAGCGAGGTCTGAGACAAAGACTGTAATTTTGCCATTATACCGACTACCTTGCTCACGAACCTGATTCTGGATTCAAATGATGCGCGTCCATGCCTTTTCCTTCTTCGGACTATTCCGAAAGTCCATATTCGTTGTCTTGGCGGGACTTTTTCTTGCGTCGTGTGGCATCAACAATATCCCCACATACGAGGAAGCCGCGAAGGCCAAATGGAGTCAGGTGCTCAATCAGTATAAGCGCCGCGCCGACCTCATCCCCAACCTCATCGAAACCGTGAAGGGGTTTGCCGACCAGGAAAAGGATGTTCTCACCTCTGTGGTGGAGGCACGTGCAAAAGCGACCAGCACCACGCTATCGCCTGACATGCTAACCGACCCCAACGCCGTCAAGCTTTTCACAGACAACCAGGCCGCACTGTCTGGAGCCCTTTCGCGGTTGCTGGTGACTGTAGAACGCTATCCCGACATTAAGTCGGGCGAGAATTTTCTGACGCTTCAGTCCCAGCTTGAAGGCACGGAAAACCGGATCAGCGTCGCGCGGCGCGACTACATCGAGGCTGTGCGGCAGTACAACACCGAATTGAAAACAATTCCCGGAAGGTGGTGGCGCAGCCTTATGTATTCCGACAATCAGCCATTGGTGGAGTTTGGCATCACGCTGGAAGAAAGTGCCGCGCCACAAGTCAAGTTTGACTAAACCCGTTCAGGGCCAGATGAAGAACGCCAAATTCCTGCAAGTCGCTTTTCTATCCGCTCTACTGCTGGTGTGTTCCCACCTGCAGGGAAGCGCGCAGTCAAGCGGGCCTCTTCCAGCGCTCTCGGGCCGCGTCGTCGACAATGCATCGATGCTTTCGGCGGCCGCCGCAGCGAAATTGGAATCCGACCTGTTGGCTCATGAAAAAAAATCCGGGCATCAGTTTGTTGTGGCGACCATCGCGTCGCTCCGCGGCGAGGTGCTGGAAGATTTCTCCATCCGGCTTGCACGCAAATGGGGGCTTGGCAGCAAAGAACGCGACAACGGCGTTCTGCTGCTCGTCGCGAAAAATGACAGAAAGATCCGGATTGAAGTCGGATACGGACTGGAGGGCACACTTACGGATGCACTTTCTTCCATCATCATACGTGAGACCATCACGCCGGCGTTCCGCTCAGGCGACTTTGAGGTGGGCATATTGCGCGGCGCGGCCCAGATTATGGAGGTGCTGTCGACGGGTGAAATGGCGCCGGCTCTGTGGCAACAAGAACGCCGAAAAGATCGCGGGTCAGATTGGGTTCCGATTCTGTTCGTCGCGATATGGCTCCTGTTGTTCTTCAGCACTTTCATTACCGGCTGGCTGGTGCGTCGGTTTGGGCGCCAGATCAAGCCGGGTCACTACCGCTGGCTTGGAATGGATTCAGGCCCAAACGCGCCGAAACGCAAGCGTTCATCCTCTGGCGGCTGGGGCAGCAGCGGCGGCGGTGGTGGTTGGTCCGGCGGAGGAGGTGGGTTCAGCGGTGGTGGCGGCGGCTTTGGCGGCGGCGGTTCATCGGGAGGTTGGTAATGGCGGGTAATGTGAGAAATGTCAGTTTGGCCGACCACGAACGGATCACCAGCAGCATTCGCGAAGCAGAAACCAGGACCAGCGGCGAGATCTTTGCAGTCATTGCCGGCCAAAGTGACGACTATTTTTTCGTTGCCGGGTTCTTTGCTGGATTGTGGTCACTCGTCTTCGGGTTTCTGCTGGCCATTGCAGCGCCCTGGTTTGAATTGTCTCCGGGAGTTTTGACGCTTGCCGGCGCTCAGGGAGCCAGCTTTGCGACCGCGCTGATCCTGCTGCATTTGTTTCCCGGGCTCCGGATGTTGCTGGTTCCGCGCTCCGTTGCCTACAGGCGCGCGTCCAGCAACGCGGTCCGGCAGTTTCTTGCACACGGTGTTCATGCAACGGCTGATCGCGCCGGTGTTCTTATCTTCGTTTCATTGGCCGAGCGGTACGCCGAAGTTGTTGCGGATGCCAACATTGACCAGAAAGTTCCCCAGGAGGCCTGGGACGAGATGGTCGCAACGCTGACGCGTCACGCTGCGGCCGGCGATCCCGGCGAAGGGTTCGTATTGGCGGTTAAGCAGGCAGGCGCGCTCCTGGCAGAGCATTTCCCACCGGTTGAGGGACAGGAAAACGAACTGGACGACCGGCTCATCGAGCTTTGAGAAAATTTCGCGGTTCGTACGGCTCTTATGCGTCATCAGGTCTGCAATTGAGCTGATCTGATCCTGGCCGTACCGTTTTCACTCAGCTGTTTGCGGAGAAAGTTGGTCTTCAAGAAAACCGGAGCGGCCAGAAAACTTGTTCCCCCTTGTGAATGCGCACCCAAATGGATACATCCCGCTCAACGCAAGGAGATTTAAATGGTCGCAGTTTTCTGGCTCGTCAACGCGGTTCTGGACATCTATTGGTGGCTGGTCATCATTTCGGTGGTCCTGTCATGGCTTTACGCATTCAACGTGGTGAATCCGTCCAATCAGTTTGTGCGCATGATTGGTGGATTTGTGCACGACATGACCGAACCGGTTTTGGGAAGAATTCGCCGCTTTATGCCCAATCTGGGCACCGTGGACATTTCGCCGATCGTGCTGCTGCTGGCGATTACATTCTTGCAGATTTTTATTGCGACAACCGTTCGTCCGGCAGTTCTTGCTTACTGAGACCGGCTACGCCTTATCAGCCGCCGACCCGGAATTTTACGCCTTTGGATGAGCGGTACTGATTGTCACCAATCCTGGTGAATGTTGCGCAACTGGTTCCCTTGGCGGGGCCGCTGGGGAACGTTGTACAAACCTGATTGCCTTTGTAACGCCAGGTGCCGCTGGAAGTGCCGAGCACGGTTTTTGCCGTCACCGCGCCATTGCTGCGATAAACCATCTGAATCTGCAAACCGAAGCGACGTGTAAGGAGCGGCTTGTTGAGCATCGCCGCTCCGATTTCCTTTTGGTTCAAAGGTGCCGCCCCGGCCACTGACAACCAGGGGATCGGTACAATTGTCCCAATGACGACAGCTGCAATGGTGATTTTCAGAGATTTCATTCAAACGACCTCACGTCACGAGGAAACACAATAAGTATACGTGTTGCAGCGGTGACAGGATTTGATTTGAACGGGGCAAATTTATGCCGGTTGAACTGGAGCGATGAAAGGCTTGTTCAACCCCAGGCGAAAGCCAGTTTATTGAGGCTTTTGCCGTTAAATGTCTCAGTGCCCTCAGCGATGTCCATTCCGCCGGCATTGGCATAAAACTGTGTCGCCTGAACATTGTCTTCCAGAGCCCAGACAACACAACCTTTAAGACCGATGGCCTCCAATTCCTGGCGCGCCGCCAGGAACAGCTTTTTTCCAAGTCCGACGCCCTGATATTCCGGCATCAGATAAAGCTCGTAGACCTCTCCCTGTTGCGAAAGCGCGGAAACCCTGTTCTGGCCCAGCGTTGCATAGCCCACGATCTGGCCCAGGGTCTCAAGCACCAGAATTCGGGTGGAGTGCCGGATGGCTCGCGCCCACCACTGAGCATCGCGTCGGCGGATCATGGTATTAAGCGACATGTGGGGAATAATGCCCGTATAGGCCTGTCTCCATGAAGCATCGTGGACCGCAGCCACCCCAAAGGCGTCGGCCGTGCTTGCGCGTCTCGCTTCGATCGAGAGAATGCTCATATTCCGCCTCGGATTCAATGCGTTAGTCTTTTGTTAACCAACCATAACCTTCAAGATTCCGATTTCATAGGAACTTTTGAGATTTTTTCACCGCTAAAAACCTGTGATACGGGCAAAAGCTGCTGGCCGATGGCCATTGCTCCGTGTCAGTTTTGCCGAGAAGGGACCCGGTCATGAAGCTACGCGAGATAGAAACATTTGTGGTTGGCAACCCGCCTCCGTCGTTTGGCGGGCGCTACTTTCTGTTTCTCAAGGTTACTACTGACAACGGCATCGTCGGCTATGGCGAGATGTACGCCGCGAGCGTCGGCCCCAGGGTGCAATGTGCTGCCGCTGAAGACCTGTTTGCGCGCCATTGCCACGGTGTGGCGCCATCCGAAATCGAGCGGATGTATCGCCGTTTTCATTCATCGGGTTTTTCGCAACGCCCTGATCCCACCGTCATGGGAGCGTTCTCGGCAATCGAGATGGCCTGCTGGGATATCGTTGGCAAGGCCCTTGACAGTCCAGTGCATCAATTGATCGGCGGGTGTGTGAACGAGCGCCTTCGCTCCTACACCTATCTCTATCCGGGCGACGATCAGGATCCTGCGACGTTCTACAACGACCCCGACCTGTCGGCTGCCCGGGCCCTGGAATATGTGGATCAGGGGTTCACGGCTTTGAAATTCGACCCGGCCGGCCCCTATACGATCAATGATCCACATCAACCGGCCATGGTTGATCTGGAGCGCTCAGAGCGCTTTTGCAAGGCTGTTCGGCAGGCTGTTGGCACCCGTGCAGACCTGCTTTTTGGTACACACGGACAGTTCACGGTAAGCGGTGCAATCCGCATGGCGCAACGGCTTGCCCCCTATGAACCCCTTTGGTTTGAGGAGCCGACCCCGCCTGAAATGCCTGAGGAAATGGCCCGCGTCGCCAAGGCCAGCAAAGTGCCGGTGGCAACCGGCGAACGGCTGACCACCAAATACGAATTTGCCCGGGTTCTGCAAACCGGTGCGGCTTCCATTCTGCAACCGGCCCTGGGTCGTGTGGGCGGCATCTGGGAAGCCAAAAAAATCGCTGCCATGGCCGAGGTTCATTATGCGCAGATGGCACCGCACCTGTATTGTGGGCCGATCGAGGCTTTGGCGAATATCCAATTCGCCGCCAGCGTTCCCAACTTTCTGATATTGGAGAGCATCCAGCAATTTGGCGGATTCCATGCCGACCTGCTGGATCATCCAATTCGTTGGGAAGAGGGACATGTTATCCCGTCGGCACGGCCCGGATTGGGTCATGAACTGAACGAGGATGTGGCGCGCTCCCACCCTTATGACGGTGACCGATTGCATTTGGAAATGCAGGACGAAACTTACAACTACTCTCGAGAGAACCGCTTTGCCGGCGGCTGAGGAGGCATCTCAATGAAAGTCGGATTTATCGGTTTGGGAAATGTGGGCGGCAAACTGGCCGGCTCGCTTTTGCGAAACGGCTTCGAGACAACCGTGCTCGACCTCGACAAGTCGGTTGCCCAGCCGTTCCTCGATCAAGGCGCCGAATGGGCGGCAAACCCGCGCGAGATGATCGAGCGCTGTGATCTCGTCATTACCTGTTTGCCTTCGCCGGCAGCCTGCGCGGATGTCATGGAAGGCAAAGATGGCGTTCTGGGTGGCATGTCTGCCGGCAAAATCTGGGCAGAGATGTCAACCACGGACGTTGAAGAGGTAAAGCGCCTGGCCGCCCTGGTTGAAGGAAAAGGCGGGTCGGCCCTCGAATGCCCGGTTTCCGGTGGCTGCCATCGCGCAGCAACTGGCAACATATCAATCTTTGCCGGCTGTGATCGCGAGACCTTCGATCGCATGCTGCCGCTGCTGACAACACTGGGCCGTCGCGTTCTTCACACCGGGCCGATCGGCTCTGCATCGATGCTCAAGGTGATGACAAATTACCTGGCGACCGCCAACCTGCTGACGGTTTGCGAAGCCCTGGTAACGATGAAGGCAGCAGGTCTCGATCTGGCCACTACATATGAGGCCATCGCGATATCTTCGGGTACGTCTTTTGTCGCGGAAACCGAGGGGCAAGTGATCCTCAACGGAAGCCGCGATATCTCTTTCACCATGGATCTGGTGTCGAAGGATATTGGCTTGTTTCAGGCTCTGGCCGAAAAACTCGACATTCCGCTGGAGATTTCCCCCCTCATGGTGTCCATTTTCAAGGATGGGGAATCGCGGTTTGGCCCGCGTGAATTGTCACCCAACATTATCAAGAGGCTGGAAGAAGCGACCGGAATTGATGTTCTGGCATCCGGCTTTCCAGTCGAGATGGTGGACAACGAGCCCGAAGAACAGGGATATGAGGTTATTCCGAGAGGCCGTTGATCGGGTAAACCCCTTTGCGCGAGCCGCTAGCGTTTCACCATTCCGGTGACTGAATCCTCCAGCGACACCGTCCCAACGATGACACCGTGCTCTTCCACCAGCACCGGCAGGCCGGTCGCAACCTGGGCTTTCATGATGTCCTTCAACAGGGTGTCAGCCGGCGCCATGGCAAAGCGTCCCGGACGCAGCATTTCGTCAATCGGGGTCGCACTCTGATCGCGCGGCACAGCCTTTCTGGTGACCACATCGCCCGCCCGCAATACCGAAAGCGGGTTCATGTGAGCGACAAACTCTGTGACGTAATCGGTCGCAGGATTGGTGATGATCTGCCGCGCTGTGCCGGTCTGGATAATGCGTCCGCCCTCCATGATGGCAATCCGGTTGCCGATCTTCACGGCCTCGTCGAGGTCGTGTGAAACGAAGATTATTGTCCTCCTCAGCCGTTCCTGCAATTCCAGCAGATCGTCCTGAAGTTTATCCCGGATCAGCGGGTCGAGCGCCGAAAACGGTTCATCCATCAGAAGGATCGGCGCGTCGGTTGCAAAGGCGCGGGCCAGTCCAACACGTTGCTGCATTCCTCCGGACAGTTCATCGACCCGGCGGTCTCCCCAGTCTGCCAGGCCGACCAGTTCGAGTTGTTCATCCACCTTGGCCTCACGCTTTTTGCGACCGAGATGTGAAAGTTCGAGGCCGAAACCCACATTGTCCCGTACTGTGCGCCAGGGCAGAAGACCGAATTGCTGAAACACCATCGCAACACGGTTCTGGCGCAATTTGCGCAGTGCCCTGCGGCCACATTTTTGAGGGTTAATAAATTCGGACAAGTCATCGTCCATCGCAACGAGGGCTTCACCACGGATGACCGGATTGAGACCGTTCACTGCGCGCAACAGGGTTGACTTGCCTGAGCCGGATAGCCCCATCAATACGACAATTTCTCCCTCATGGACCTGAAGCGAACAATCCGCCACGCCGAGAACCTGTCCGGTTTTCTGCTGGATCTCAGCGCGATTCTTGCCGGCATCCATCATGGGAAGCGCGTTTTTGGGCCGCGCTCCAAAAACGATATCGACGTTTTGAAATTTTACGATGGGTTTGCCCGAGATGTCGTTCATTTCGCAGCCTCTTTGGTCCGCAACAACCTGTCGAGCAGGATGGCTACAACGACGATCACGAAACCCGCCTCAAAGCCAAGGGCCGTGTTGACGGTGTTCAGTGCCCGCACAATGGGTACTCCCAATCCATCGGCGCCGACCAGAGCGGCGATCACCACCATTGATAGCGAAAGCATTATGGTTTGCGTCAGACCGGCCATGATTTGCGGCAGGGCTGATGGCAACTCCACCTTCCAGAGTAATTGTTGCTTGGAGGCGCCGAATGCCTGACCCGCTTCCAGCATTGCTTTGGGAGTGGACGAAATACCGAGTTGAGTCAGACGGATGGGTGCTGGGATGACAAAAACGAGGGTGGCCAGGAGGCCGGGCACCATGCCGAGGCCAAAAAAGATGATGGCTGGAATGAGATAGACGAATGTCGGCAGAGTCTGCATCAAATCAAGGATCGGTCGAACGAATGAATAGGCTCTGGGGTGGTGGGCCAGAAAAATTCCGATTGGGACGCCAATCAGCATACACATCAGTGCGGATGCCAGGACCAGCGTGAGCGTCTCGGTTGTTTGTTCCCAATATCCCTGGTTGATGATGAACAGCAGCCCCACTGCCATGATGACGGTGAAAATCAGGGAGCGTCGGAGGAGATAGGCGATCAAGCAAATCCCGGCCACAACGGCCAGAGCCGGCGGGTATTGCAGAACAGTCAGAATTACGGCGATCATCTGATCCAGAAATGCCTCAATGGCAGTGAACACGAAGCCGCCATTTTCCGTCAGCCAGTCGACAATCCACTCGGCGCTTTTTCCGACGGGAATCTTGTTTTCGGTAAGCCACTCCATGGGCACCCTCAGAGGTTATTCCAACAGATACAAAAAGGGCCGATCATTTGATCGGCCCCATTTTTGGGTTGACCAGGGCTATTGCGCCAGCATCTTTTCGACAGCCGCCTTTGCGTCGCCGCCATCCTGGGTCTTAACGCCACCAAGCCATGCCATCACCGCGTCAGGATTGGCTTTCATCCAGGCCTGAGCTGCCTTTGGTGGTTCAGCTCCATCGTTCAAAATGGCGCCCATGATCTCGTTCTCCATGGCGAGTGAGAATTTGAGATTGTTGAGCAATGCGCCGACATTCTCGCATTCCTGAGCATACCCCTTGCGTGTGTTGGTGTAGACTGTTGCTCCACCCAGGTTAGGGCCGAAGAAGTCGTCACCACCTTCAAGATAGCTCATCTTGAAATTTGCGTTCATGGGATGCGGTTCCCAGCCGAGAAAAACGATGGGCTCGTCTTTCTTGCTGGCCCTGGCAACCTGCGCCAGCATTCCAGCTTCGGAGGATTCAACGACCTCAAATCCTTTCAGGTCAAAGGCACCCTTGTCGATCATATCCTGAATCAGGCGGTTGCCATCGTTTCCCGGCTCAATGCCATAAATCTTGCCATCGAGCTTGTCCTTCATCTTTGCAATGTCGGCAAAGTTTTTGATTCCTGCTTTCGCGGCAGCCTCGTTGACAGCAAGCGTGTATTTTGCACCTTCAAGATTTTCACGCAGCGTTTCAACGCTTCCGTCTTCACGGTACTTCTTGATGTCGCCCTCCATCGTCGGCATCCAGTTTCCAAGAAACACGTCTATGTCGCCCTTTGCCATGGAAACATAGGTTACAGGAACCGACAGGACTTTGATGTCTGTTTCGTAGCCGAGTGCCTTGAGCACCTCGGTTGTTGCCGCGGTCGTGGCTGTAATGTCTGTCCATCCGACATCAGAAAAGCGGACAGTCTTGCAGCTCTCAGCCTCGGCAAAGGCCGGTGCGGCGAAAAGGCCTGTCAGAGCCGTGGCCAGAACCAGGTTTTTCAATAGACGTTTCATGGTATTCTCCCGATTGACATTTTTGGCGTTCAAGCGCCCATTATCCATTGGTCCGCACGGCGCAAACGCGTGCAGTGTCGTCGTATTGAAACCTCTTTGCGACAATTTGGCGAGCTATTTTTGAGCTTTACGAACAGTGGGGAATGTTTGCTGTGGGTAATAAAAGTCCCAATTTTCTAATATTCATGGTCGACCAGTGTAACGGGACTCTATTTGGGGAGCAGGGTCCCGCGGATTTTCTCCATGTCCCGAACCTCAGCGCGCTCTATGCCAGAGGTGTCAATTTTGCCAACACGTATTGCGCCAGCCCACTTTGCGCGCCGTCCAGGGCATCCTTCATGTCCAGTCTCCTGCCATCAAGAACCGGGGTCTACGACAACGCGGCCGAGTTCCCGTCCAGCGTCCCCACTTTTGCCCATCATCTGCGTCGGGCTGGATACACAACCGCCCTTTCAGGCAAAATGCATTTCGTCGGACCCGACCAATTGCACGGATTTGAAAAACGAACAACGACGGACGTCTATCCAGCAGACTTTGGCTGGACGCCTGACTGGACAAAGCCGGATGAGCGCATCGACTGGTGGTATCACAATCTCGGTTCAGTAACGACAGCTGGTGTTGCTGAGACCACCAACCAGCTCGAATACGATGATGAAGTTGCCTTCTTTGCCAGGCAAACCCTGCATCAGTTTTCACGCGAAGATCGCAGCAATCCATTTTGCCTGACGGTCAGTTTCACCCATCCGCACGATCCGTTTGTCACCCGGCAGAAATATTGGGATCTTTATCCCGAAGACAAAATGCCGGCGCTTCGAGAAAACACCATCGCGTATGACGAACACGATCCCCATTCGAGGCGATTGCTGGATATGTCAGACTGGCGCAATTTCGATACGACCCATCAGAAAGTCATCGACAGCCGTCGGGCCTATTTCGGCAATATCTCCTACATCGACGAGCTGATTGGCAGTATCCTTGAAACCCTTTCAGCCTGCGAGTTCGACGAAGATACAGTGATCATGTTTGTGTCCGATCATGGCGACATGCTGGGTGAAAAGGGTCTGTGGTTCAAAATGAGCTTTTACGAAGGCTCATCCCGGGTGCCGCTGATGATATGCGCGCCTGATCGTTTTAAGCCTGCAACCATAACAGAACCCGCTTCAACGCTCGACGTTTTTCCAACACTCGTGGAGCTTGCCGGCGCGGATGTGCCAGATGATGTGGACGGTATTTCCCTTGTGGCGGCGATGAAGGGCGCCGGCGAGGCCCGCCAGGTGATTGTGGAATATACCGGTGAGGGGTCAATTGCCCCGATGGTGATGCTGCGAGAAGGCAAAAATAAACTGACAGTGTGTCCGGCAGACCCCGACCAACTGTTCGATCTTGATGCGGATCCCACCGAAAGCAATAATCTTGCTGTCGATCCGGCTTGTGCGGATGTGCTCGCCGCGATGCGTGCGATGATCGAGAGTGCTTATGATTTTGATGCTTTCAATGAAGATGTGCTAGTCAGCCAATCGAGAAGACTCCTGGTCTACGATGCCTTGCGCAACGGCGACTACTTCCCCTGGGACTATCAGCCTCTGCAACTTGCGTCGGAACGTTACATGCGCAACCACAAGGACCTGAACGTTCTTGAAGGCGACGCCAGGTACCCGAGGTTTTCGGAGAACAAGACGTGAGCAGAAAGCTGGAAATATTCGGGCGAAACACTTCGTCCAATGTTCAGACCGTTATGTGGGCGGTTGCCGAGCTCGGCCTCGACCACGTTCGTCATGACGTGGGCGGTGCATTCGGGCAAACTGATAGTCCGGAATTCCGCGCCATGAACCCGATGGGTCTTGTTCCTGTAGCCCGCGATGGCGATCTGGTCCTCTTCGAGAGCTGTGCAATCGTCCGGTATCTCGGCGCGCAGTATGGTACAGAGAGATTTTGGCCTGCGGATCCGATAAAAAGAGCAAAGCAGGACAATTGGGCAGAATGGTCCAAGACAACCCTGGCAAAAACCGTCATCTACGATGTGTTCTGGCAGCTTGTTCGTACGCCGAAGGCTGATCGAGACATGGAGGCTGTGACTGCAGCTGCAGTGAATCTCGATGCTTATCTGAGAATGGCTGAAAAACGGCTTGGCGAAAGTGCCTATTTCGGTGGCGATGCTCTTTGTTTTGCTGACATCGTGTTTGGCCATGTTCTCTATCGCTACTACACTCTCGATTTCGACCGGGCGCCAAATCCGACGATCGAGAATTACTACCAGCGGCTCACCGAACGCGAAGCCTATGCCGAACACGTCATGGTCGACTATTCATCGCTGAGGGTTGAGTAGGTCATGAGTCACGGTGTCGATCACATTGATTTTGCTCAGGAGGCCGACTACGTCGTCGTCGGCTCCGGTTCTGCCGGCTCTGTTGCAGCTGCGCGACTGTCGGAAGACGGCAGACATTCGGTCCTGGTTCTCGAATACGGTGGTACCGATTTCGGACCGTTCATCCAGATGCCCGCCGCCTTGTCTTACCCGATGAACATGGCGCGTTATGACTGGGGGTTTGGAACTGAACCGGAACCCAACATGAACAACCGGAAAATGGCCACACCCCGGGGCAAAGTGATCGGTGGATCTTCTTCAATAAATGGTATGGTTTACGTACGCGGGCATGCCCGCGACTTTGACCATTGGCAGGAGTCCGGTGCTAAGGGCTGGTCATATGCTGATGTTCAACCTTACTTCGAACGGGCCGAAACATCCCATGGAGGCGCCGAGGGTGAGGGCAGAGGGACCAGCGGTCCGCTGCATGTGGGGCGTGGTCCGCGTGATAACCCTCTGTTCAAAGCCTTTGTCGATGCGGGAAATCAGGCGGGCTTTCAAACGACGCAAGACTACAATGGCTTGAAACAGGAAGGTTTCGGAGCCATGGAGCAAACGGTTTACAAGGGCCGGCGCTGGTCTGCAGCCAATGCCTATCTACGGCCGGCGCTCAAGCGTGAAAATTTGCGCCTGATGAGTTGTTTTGCACGCAAGGTCATTTTCGATGGCAAGCGCGCCATCGGCGTTGAAATTCAGCGTGGAGACAATATCGAGCGGGTGCGGGCGCGCAGGGAAGTGGTATTGGCCGCATCTTCCATCAACTCTCCGAAGATCCTGATGCTGTCCGGGATCGGCCCCGCAGACCATCTCGCGCAACACGGCATTGAAACCGTGGCCGATCGCCCCGGGGTTGGCGGCAATCTGCAGGATCATCTGGAAGTCTATGTTCAGCAGGCCTGCATCCAGCCAATAACTTTGTACTCAAAGCTCAATCTGTTCTCCAAGGCATTGATTGGCGCGCAGTGGTTGTTCTTCAAGACAGGGCTCGGAGCTTCTAATCAATTTGAAAGCGCTGCGTTCGTTCGATCAAAGCCTGGTGTCGACTATCCTGACATTCAGTACCATTTTCTGCCGGTTGCGATCCGCTATGACGGTACTGCACCGGCTGAAGGACATGGATTTCAGGCTCATGTCGGGCCAATGCGTTCAAAATCGCGCGGACGGATCACGCTGGCCTCCGGTGATCCCCTGGAAAGCCCAAGAATACGGTTCAACTACATGGATCACGAAGACGACTGGGCCGATTTCCGTCACTGTATTCGGCTGACCCGTGAGATCTTTTCGCAACCCGCCTTCGCGCCCTATCGGGGTAAGGAAATTCAACCCGGAGCGGGCGTGGAAAGCGATGAACAGATCGACGCATTCATCGCCGAACATGCAGAAAGCGCTTATCACCCCTGTGGAACGGTCAAGATGGGCAGCGCAGATGATCGCGATGCCGTCGTGGATCCAGAATGCCGGGTCATCGGTGTAGAGGGTCTGCGGGTTATCGACACTTCAATCTTCCCGCGCATAACAAACGGAAATCTCAACGGGCCAGCCATTATGGCCGCTGAAAAAGCCTCCGATCACATTTTGGGAAAACCTGCGCTGCCCCGATCGAATCTTGAGCCATGGATCAACCCGAATTGGCGACATTCCGACCGCTAATAGCGCTTCCGCTGCCAATCCGTGTCCAGTAATCAATTCCTTGCGACCTGGTTGTTTGGATCGATAGGCAAAGGCAAAGTGAGTTCGGAGCAAGTAAGTGGAGGCACGAGCGCATGTATGGAGTCCTAGCCGAAAAAGGGTGGCTCGTGAGACTGGGGCTCGTCGGCATTATCGGTGCGGCAGCGTCTGCTTTATCCAGTACAGATGCCTTCGCCGAAGGACTGTGTGGTGAAGCGGGCGTTTGTTCGACTGCGAACGGCGAATATTCAATCGAACTGCCACCGCGTCGGGTGCCGACGCAGCCGGTGCCGGCTCTCTTTTACTTTCACGGAGCCGGGGGGTCTGGCCCGCGTTCAATGAAAAATCGCAATATGGTCGAAACTTTTCTGAAGCGCGGCTACGCAGTCATTGCTCCAAGCGGGTTGAAAAGGCCGAATTCCCGTTTTGGTCCTGGCTGGTCGTTTTTGCCGTTCCGCAAGAAGCAGCGAGACGAGCTCGCGTTCGCCCGTGAGGTATTGGTTGATGCGGCCGCAAGGTTTTCGATCGACCCGGACCAAATTCTCATGAGCGGGTTCTCCATAGGCGGTTCGCTCACCTGGTATCTGGCGTGTGAAGATCCAGACATTGCGCGTGCCTACGCGCCTGTGGCTGGCGCGTTCTGGCGACCTCACCCGGTCGCTGCAGACTGTAAGGGGCCAGTGAAGATGTTTCATACGCACGGTTGGCGCGACGGTACTGTGCCTCTCGAAGGCAGACCATTGGGTGGAGGCCGCATTTACCAGGGTGATGTCTTCCAGGGTCTGCAGATCATGAGAGAGATCAACTCGTGCAACGGCCTGCGGGCAAACAAGTTTCGAACTGACGACAATTTCTGGCATCGTTGGTGGACAGAATGCGCGGACGGAAGCGCATTGCAGGTCGCGCTGCACCCTGGCGGTCATTCAGTGCCACCGGGTTGGGCCGAGCAGGCCATCAACTGGTTCGAAGGGCTGGACAAGTCCGATGGTGAAGTGAATTAGCTTTCAGGCTTCGTTTGCGCCCCAACTGCGTTACTCATTCTCGCCTTTTTTCGTTTCTTTGCTTCCAAGACATCGACGGCGATATGGCTCTCATTGCGGGCCGACGCCAGTTCGACCTGCTTTTGACGCTCTGCAAAGCGTGCCCGTTGTTGATCGCTGTGATCGTCGAAGCAGTTTGGACAGGAGATGCCCATTTGATAGTGCGGGTTTTCCTTGTCTGCATCGCTGATTGGCATGCGACAAGCGTGACATAGATCGTAGTCACCGGGCTCTAAGCCGTGCTTCACAGATACGCGCTGATCGAAAACGAAACACTCTCCCCGCCACAGACTTTCCTCTTCCGGGACTGATTCAAGGTATTTCAGAATGCCGCCTTCCAGATGGAAAACGTTCTCATAACCCCGACTGCGCAACAATGCGGTGGACTTCTCGCAGCGGATTCCGCCGGTGCAGAACATGGCAATTCTGGTGTCGGGTGCCGCCTCAAGCTTGGTGTCGACCCATTCCGGCAATTCCCGAAAGCTTGTTGTTTGTGGGTTCTGAGCCCCCTCAAAAGTGCCAATTGAGACTTCGTAATCGTTGCGGGTATCGACGACGACGACATCCGGTTCGCTGATCAGCGCGTTCCAGTCTTCTGGTTTTACGTAGGTTCCTTTTCGGTTTGCAGCATCGACCCCATCAACGCCCAATGTTACGATTTCCTTTTTAAGCCGGACCTTCATGCGGTAAAAGGGCGGCGTTGACGCCCACGATTCCTTAACTTCCAGGTCGGAAAAGGCATCGACGCTGCGCAACCATCCCAACACGGCCCTCAGACCTGCCTCGGGGCCCGCGATCGTTCCATTGATACCTTCCTGAGCCAGCAGGATGGTTCCCATCACATCGTTTGCCTCACAGACGGAGTACAAAGGCTGTTTAAGTTCCGAGGGCGCAGGCAACGCGACAAACTTATAGAGGGCGGCGATGAGATATTTTTCGGTCATGGGTCTGAAATGGTTGATCGCATGAGCTCTCTATAGGATACCATTGCCCACACGCGAAAGGAAAATGACCATGAATCGGCGTATTGCCTATCTTGTTTTGGTTATCGGTTTTGCGTTGGCAATTCTCTATCTGTTTCCAAGTTGAAAGCGATGAGAATTCGAGATTTATTTCTGTAAAATGCTCCAGAAGCTCTGCCGTGAAAGTTAAGCAGAATCCCACATAACGGCGCTTTTTAATCCGCTATTAACCACAAACCTCGATGAATTAACTCGGCGTAATCTGTGCTGATTCCGCCGACGTTGTTTTTTGGTCCGTTCCTTCGCGTTTTCATTGGGCAAAGCGCAGAGCGGCCACAGAGGGGTGAGCCTTATGCTGTCAGCATTTGGGAAAGTATTTCGCCGTACCGCGACCCGGCTGGAAGTGCCAGCGGCACAAAAGCCGCTCATGCGCGTCCTCGAGCCGCGAATATTGCTCGATGCAGCCGGCGTAGAAACTGCGGAAAAGATGACTGAGCAGGCCGCCCATTCAGAAATGGCCGACGCGCAGGATTTTGCTGACAAATTGCCCAAAGAAGGTCAGGCCCGAGATCCCGAGCAAAACCTTAACAACGATGTCGTCTTCATCGATGGCAATGTGGAGGACATTGGCTCGCTGTTGAGCGAGTTGCATCCGGACGTCGAAGTACACATTCTCGATCTGCAAACCGATGGGGTTGAGCAGATCGCCAGCCTTCTGGATGGCCGTTCCGATCTTGCTGCTGTCCACATATTCTCTCACGGTGGAGAAGGATTTCTGAATCTGGGTTCGAGCCAGATTTCGAGCGAAACGATTACGACTTCTCATGTCGAAGCGCTGAATCGCATCGGCGGGGCGCTTGGCGAAGACGGTGACATCCTGATTTACGGCTGCAATTTCGGTGCAGGCGAAGCAGGTCGCGCAGCTGCGCAGGCCCTCTCCACCGCTACCGGCGCTGACGTAGCTGCGTCCGATGACCTGACCGGCGCGGCGGACAAAGGTGGCGACTGGGATCTTGAGGTCGTTCAAGGTGGCAAGGTTGAAGCTGAGAGCTTCAAATTTGAAGGATTCAAGGGGATTCTTGATGCGTTCACGCTGGGAACCGTCAACGCTCCAACCGTCAATCTCGTCAACCCGTCGGTCATTGGAGGCGACAACGTTGGCGGAGCGGGAACGACCGCTGTCTGGACCAATGCCGGTGTCGTCGAGCTCGATGGGGGAGGGACGGTCAACGTCGATGTTCGGGCAACAGTCGTTTCGGTCTCAGATCCGCAGATCGGTGTAAATTTTGGCACACGGGCTATTGATGCCGGAGCTACGGGAGCCGCTGCTGACCTTCTTGACGATTTCCGTGTTCAGATCAGAAACGGCCTTTCCCCGACAGCAGACCCGGGAGACAATCCGCAAGTACTTGACGCCGGCAATGCCGTCATCGTTTGGGAGATATTTGAAACCGGTACGGGACAGACCGTTCGCCCCGATATCGGCGAAGTGGGGCTTACGATTTCTGACATTGACGGTCGCGATGGTCTCACAGCAACCCGCGAGGCGCTTGGCGCTGCGCTGACCGACCTGTCATCTTACACGGTTCAGGCAGGAACAAACCTGGTTGTGTCCAACGATGGTACGACGTTGTTTGCAGACGGCACCCAGGATCAGGCGGACGAAGAACCCAGCTGGATCCAGTACAACTGGTCCAGCGTCAATCAACTGACGATGACCTACAGAACCCACACGCCTAATGCCTTCTTCAACCATGATGGCGATGGTGATTTGGTTTTCTCGGCTCCGGTCACTGCCGCAGCGACAGGCATTGACCTCGACGCAAATGATTCATCGACTGCTACGAACAGTGACTACCTGACAGAGTTCGTTCAGCCATTGTCCGGCATTGGCGCGCCTGTCGCGATCGCCGACGGCGATATCGAGATCAGCAATACGAATGGCACGACCACCGGCGCTACCATAATGCTGACCAATCAGTCGGCAGGAGACGTTCTCACGTTTGACAACACGTTTCTTGCGACGTTGGGCATTACAGCTACTGCATCGACTGGACCCGGAGGCGAACCGGTCGTTACGCTGACGGGCGACACTTCAACTGGAAACTATCAGTCCGCCATCCAATCCATCACCTATGGGAATACGCTGGCCAGCTTCGACAGCAGTTTCAATCGCCTTATTGAAGTTCAGGCCTTCGATGGAGGATTTGCCAGCGGGATCGCAACCACGACGGTGACTTTCAGCACCAGCGTGAATGATCCAGTGCCAACGCGCGATCTCTACACAGTCGATGAGGATGGTTTCCTGAGCGTGCCCGCCGGTGCCGGCAGCATTCTTTCAAACGACACTGACCCGCAAAACGATCCTCTGACGATCACAGGGGCAACTGATGTGGATGGAAATGCGATCCCGCTGAACACCGCGTTCACTCTTCCATCCGGCGGCACGGTGTTGATCAGGGCCGATGGCTCGTTCGATTACACGCCGGTTCCCGACTTCAGTGGTGTTGACACATTTGACTACATTGTCTCCGATCCAGGTGGAAACAACGCTACAAGCTATGTCGCGATCAATGTTCAGGGAGTTGCTGACGCACCTTCGGTGCCAGTTGGTATTGCAAGTGCAGTCGCAAACGAAGACCAGGACACCAACTCAGTCGATTTGACCAGCTCGCAGACCGACGCTGATGGATCTGAAACACTGAGCTACTCCGTTACACGAATTCCGGCCGGATACACGATCACCGACGGGACTTTTCAGTCTACCTCGACCGGTCTTGGCGATGTGGTATTGCTGGATGACTGGGACCTTACAAACATCTCGCTTCTTCAGCCGGCCGTCGATGACCACTCCGATAACGACATCCTCATTAATCTTGTCGTAGAGTCTTCCGAACCAAACGGATCTACAGCTTCAACTACGGAAGTGGTGCGATTTAATGTGGCTGCCGTTGCCGATGCTCCCACTCTCAATCTGAGCACCTCCGCCGGCGGTGCTGTCGACGTTCCCACCGCGCTTGGTTCACTGATCGGTGCCGACCTGGTGGATACCGACGGTTCGGAGACCATAACGGGCTATACCCTTTCCAATTGGCCAGCCGGGTTTCAGTTGTTGCAGAGCGGAACGCCGCTGACGCCGGCAGCAGGACCGTTTACATTCACGCCCGCCGAACTTGCGACCATTTCAGTCCAGACCACTCCTGGATTTTTGGGTACCTTTACTATCGATGTCGTTGCAACTTCCTCGGAAACCAATGCTGAGGACGATGTGGCCGTGCTTTCGGCCGACAGTCCGCTCGGACAGTTGAGCATTACGATTGATAACGTTGATGATCCGGTCACTGCGGTTGACGACACTGCGGCAACTTTCTCTGGCATTCCAGTTACAATCTCGACACTGATCAATGATGCTGTGCCGGACGGCGGGGCAATCATCACATTTGTTGATGGACAGGCCATTACACCAGGAGCGACCATTTCACTGGTCAGCGGAAATGGACAAGTCACACTCAACCTGGACGGTACACTTACATTCCTGCCGGCTTCCGCCTTCGTGGGTGACGAGACGTTCTCCTACGTGGTTGCCGACCAGGATGGTGACACCGATGCTGCGAACGTGGTGGTCAGTGTTGGTCCTTCCTGGACCATAACGGGCGATACTTCCGTCAATGAGGGTGCCGATGCAACCTATCAGATCGACCTGAATGGCCCGATCGGTCCTGGTGAGTCAGCATCGGTCGATTTGTTGCTGAGCGATATCGACACGAATTCTGCCGACTACGACTCGCTGGTAACTGCAGTAAATGACGCCATTGTTGGCCGACCGGAACTGTCCTTCGACGGAACCACTCTGACTTTCGACAATACCCCTACTGCGACTTACGACCCTACTGGCAGCGGCTTTATCGACATCAGCGGGTCTGGCACGGCACTTGGAACAACTGATGAGACGAGCTCAGCAGAGAATATCGGATTCGACTTCGATTTCTTCGGAACGACTTACAATCAGCTGCATGTAAACGACAACGGCTTTGTTACCTTCAATTCCGGAATTACCAATACTTTCAATAACGTAGATATGTCCGGCGGCACCGCACTTGGTGGTCGGCCTGCCATCGCGGCTCTGTGGAATGATTACGACCCAGGTGCCGCCGGTGAAGTCTATATCGAAACAGTGGGCACACCCGGGGATCGCAGCTTTATCATTCAGTGGGAAGACGTTCCGCTTTGGAACACCGGCACTGCCGAGTTTGGGTCTTTTCAGATCATATTGAGTGAAGCTACCGGCGAAATAGTTTTCAACTATCAGGACGTGGACTTTGCCGGGACCAGCGGAGACTTCGGCGCCGGCTCGACAATCGGTATTCAGGATGGCGTGGGCACAGGTGTTCAGTTCGCGTTCAATTCGGCTGGCTCGATTGCGAACGGCTCCTCTGTAACCTTCTCTGGCGCCGCTTCTTTAGCGCCGCTCACGATTGATCTTGGCACGGTTTCCGACGGGGATTTCGAGGCGGACGAGGACTTCAATATTTCGCTGTCCAGCGCTCAAAACTCGGGGATTGTTGTTGCGCAAGACAACGTTACCACCACCATTGTCGACACCAATCAACCGCCTGTAAACAACAATCCCGATACTTCAGGTGGGGCCATCCCTGCCACCACGACACTCGAAGATACGCCTCTCGTTTTCAGCACGGCTAACGGCAATGGCATATCGGTTGATGATGCCGATGGAGACAATATCACGGTCACGTTAACGGTCACCAATGGCGTTCTTAACGCTGCAACTGGTTCCGGAGCCACACTGAGCAATGACGGCACGGCAAGTGTCACGATCTCCGGTTCACAGGGGCAAGTCAATTCGGCGTTGCAGGGGCTGCAGTTTACCAACACGCCAGACTACAACGGTTCTGCGGTCCTGATGATACAGACCAATGACAATGAGGGTCAGCCAAACTCTATTGTCACTTCGAGTGTGCAGATCGCAGTGACTCCGGTTGCCGATGTGGTCGATGATGCGGTCACCACCAACGAAGATGTGCCTGTTACATTCAACGTTCTTACAGGCACCAATGGTGCAACCGCGGATACGTTTGAAGGATCTCCAACCCTCACTTCCGTCACACAGGGCAGTAACGGCGTTGTAACATTCTCGCCGGGTGGAGCCGTCACTTATACTCCCAATAGTAACTTCAACGGCAGTGACACCTTCACATACACAGTCTCGTCTGGTGGCGTTACCGAAACTGCCACCGTGACTATGACAGTTCTGCCGATCAACGACGCACCTGTTGCGGTTGATGACACGGATTCAACCGCCGAAGACACAACTTTGACGGTGCCAGCGGCGACCGGTCTGCTGACCAATGATACCGATCTTGATGGTGACACGCTTGTGGTCAGTGACTTCACGGTCGGTGCAACAACGGTTGCTGCGGGCGCAACGATCAACCTCCCCGAGGGTGATCTGACGATCAATGCCGATGGCTCCTACACCTTTGTTCCGGCTGCCGATTACAACGGTCCTGTGCCAGTCGCCACTTATACGGTCTCTGATGGGAATGGCGGAACCGATACGGCCACGCTGACGATTGCCGTTACACCGGTCAATGATGCCCCGGTTGCCGTTGATGACACGGATTCTACAGCCGAAGATGTCACGCTAACCGTTCCTGCCGCTACGGGTCTTCTGACGAATGATACGGATCTTGATGGTGACACGCTCGTTGTCAGCGACTTTACGGTCGGTGCAACAACGGTTGCTGCTGGCAGCACAATCAACCTCACCGAAGGTGATCTGACCATCAATGCAGATGGGTCATACACCTTCGTTCCGGCTGCGGATTACAATGGTCCTGTCCCGGTCGCGACCTACACAGTGTCGGATGGTAATGGCGGAACCGATACGGCAACACTCACGATTGCCGTGACGCCGGTCAACGATGCACCGGTTGCGGTTGATGACACGGACAGTACGGCTGA
>CALIOE010000136.1 GCA_938044775.1 uncultured Rhizobiaceae group bacterium | reverse complement strand
TTATTTCACCTTTGCCCGTCACCATTATGATCGGAACTGTTGAGCTCTTGCGAATATCGGCAGCAATATCCAGTCCATTGTCCGGTCCAAGTTGCAGGTCCAGAGTTATTAAGTCGATATGGTCGGCCTGCAGGGCTTGATGAACTTCCGAACGATCTGCAGCCTCCAAAACTCTATAACCATCCGCCTCCAGGCACCGCCTCAGCAGCAGCCGGATTTTTTGATCATCGTCGACGACCAGAACCGTTTTTGAACTTCCATCCATCGGCGGACTCCAGATATTCGGGCCAAATCAATTTGTGTATGCGCCCAACGATTGGCTCATGGGAATTGTAACCTCTGTCCGTAGATATCAATCGCGAATGCTCATCGATACATTTTGATACACAAGAGAGATACAGTCGATACGTAGGCTCCCTATCTAGATAGCACAAATCAAACGAAGATAGTGGGAGCATCAACATGTACGTAACGTCGCCAGTCAGCTATTTCGAACCGGTCAGTATCGATGATGTGATGCACCAGCACGAACTTGAACCGGCAGTTTATCATACAAGCACGGCAGAGGCCGGGCAGCCCCTCTTTTGCGAAGGAGACGATGCCGACTTTGTATATGAGGTATTGGAAGGAGTCGTCCGCACGTCAAAGCTGTTGTGCGACGGACGACGACAGGTTCTCGCATTCGGCTATCCCGGCGACATTATCGGGTTAAGCCACGACCAGATATACCACAGCGACTGCGATGCCGTCTCCGATACAAAGGTTCGCGTATACCATAAAAACGCATCCGGCACGTCCTTTGCAGACGAACCTCAACTCTGCGATCAGTTTCTTCGCCACGCAACCGCCGAAGTTCATGACATGCAAGAACACTTTCTGATGCTTGGTCGAAAATCCGCTGTCGAGAAAGTGGCGTCGTTCCTGGTTGTGCTTCTGGATCGTGTCGGTGAGAACAACGACTGCAAAAGCTGCTTTTCGCTGCCGATGAGCAGGTCAGATATTGCAGATTTCCTGGGTCTGACCATCGAAACGGTGAGCCGGACTTTCACGAAGTTGCGCAAGGATAAGATCATCGAATTGCCCAACCCACATCGTGTGTGTGTCTGCAAATCGGCAAAGCTACGCGCATTGGCCGAGCGCAGCAGCTGAGCGCCATCTGTGCTCTAAATCCACAAAACCGCCAGTGCGTTTTCAGATTCTACTTGATGCAGATCAACAAGAAAATTCCTGAAAAACGAGAAGATGCAGTGGCGACGTAGCAAGCAGTGCTTACCAAGGATGAACGGCATGAAATCCTCAACAATAGACAGCAAGCTTTTCTTAGAGCGATTGGCGGCCCGCAAGGCTGAATTGATAGAACGCCTTGAGCAGTTGGAAGATGTTCTCGACGACCCGAAGAGTGCGGATTTCAGCGATCATGCCACCGAGGCCGAGTTTGATGAGGTCTACGAATCCCAGGGAAAAGAGGGGTTAAAGGAAGTCGCTGCTATCAATGCAGCGCTGAAGCGCATTGAGGACAAAAGCTTTGGTATTTGCATGTCGTGCGGAGACCCCATTTCTGAAGAACGCCTTCAATCGGTTCCACATGCCGCCAATTGCCGCAAGTGCATGCAACCGTAAAGTCAGCCCCAGATTCGAAAGAGCTCATATGTCGTTGCATATTGGTGATGTCGCACCGGATTTCACAATCGATTCAACCCGGGGTGAAATTGAGTTCCATAGATGGATCGACGATTCCTGGGTGTTCTTTTTCGGCCACCCCGCCGACTTCACTCCCGTATGTACCACGGAGATGGGCCGGACCGCCGACCTGGCGAAGGAATTTGCTGTCCGGGATGTTAAGCCTCTGGGTCTTTCGACCGACACGGTGAAAGAACACATCAAGTGGATCAACGATGTGAACGAGACGCAGAACGTCGACCTTCAGTTTCCGATTATTGCCGACAGAGACCTGAGAGTTTCGCGGCTCTACGATATGATCCATCCTGACGAAAGCCAGACTGAAGCTGTACGCTCCGTGTTCATTATTGATCCAAAAAAGAAGATCCGGTTGATTCTGACATACCCGATGAATGTTGGCCGCAATTTCGATGAGATATTGCGAGTCATTGACGCGCTCCAGCTTGCGGACGGAAGACGCATTGCGACGCCCGCCGACTGGCGACCGGGTGATCAGGTTATCATTCCGCCGTCAATTGGAGCGCATGAGGCAAGCAAGTTGTTTCCCAAAGGTTGGGACGAAGTAAGACCCTATCTTCGATTCACAATGGCTGACTAAAGCGCAACTCACCGCCTGGTCTGCCTTGAACCAACAGGGTCGGCGGGTGGGAAAGTTACCGATCGGGCCCGCCCGAACGATCAACGAATCTCCGATAGGTTTCAGCATCTCCATAGTCGGAAAATTCGGGGTAATGCCGATGCGTTCCCTCAACCTTGCGGGCATGCTTGATGGGACACCAGTATTTCTCAGTGCGTGATGCGATCTCTCGCACATAGGCAATCAATCCATTGGCATAGGAACAATATGAACAGTTTATCTTCTCGACCAGATTGAGATATGCCAGTTTGTGTCGATCCAGAACGATGAAGTCGCGTCTATGGACTTTTGGCACACCGTATATCGGAAAGCATATCGCCTGATAAAGACTGACCAGAAGATCAAGAAGCGCGAGGGGAATGATGAGGACATAAATAAAGGGAGCAGTGAGCAAGACCAGCAATCTGACACCCTTTATGTATTCCAGAAGCCCCACTTTCAATTCCCGATGACGTCGAAGAAGTTCGGCTTCAAATACGATTTTTCGGTTTTCAAATCGATAGGCAAACTCCGCCCGTTTCACAGCAAAGACGGCCTCGAGTTCACGCTCCAAGGTTTCAATCTTACCCAGTAATCTGTCGATTGAACTTTTCATATTCTCACGCCGAATAGGTTGCTCTGGTTCGATCACGGACGCCCATTCCGTCCAGCAATTGACGGTCCAATTTCAGGACACACTTTCATCGCTGGACCGGTGCGGGTCTGAAAAGGCTATGTAGTAGAGAAGAATCAGATTGATCACCGGGACAAGGATCAAAATACTGAGAAAACCCGAATGGCCAGACTTTCTGCAGATCTTCCAGAACGGAATAACCAGCAAGACGGCGAGCAAGACAAGCCATATGGGGTCGAACAAGTCGTCAAATCGGTAATAGTCAACAAGCCTCATCTTAACCTCATCTCTTCCGAACACTCGGTCCATCATCGCCGGCTGAAAGCAGCAATGCGGATCGCACAGTGCGGAGCAGGGCCTTTGCTATGTCGTCGTCAGCGAAAAGGGAGCCTGAAAGAGCGGTTGCAACAAACAGGGGATTGAGCGCATCCAGGCTTGCGATCAGCTCATGCAGCGCACCTTCTTTCACCCGGTGGAACGCGACCTCCTGGTTTTTATCAATCAATGAGCGTGCTTTTGCTTCAGCCTGCTGTCGTGCGGAATCGTCATCATCGACTACGAGCAAGTGGAGAACACTCCGGGTTTTTGCCGCCAGTCGGGTTGCCCACCTTAAGGATTGGTTTGTCCCTTCGTCCTTTCCGATAATCGCAACTACGGATACCGGGCCGGCAAACGCAGACTTGTCCGCGCTGACGACAATGGACCGCGCCACGGTTTCACCCCGGCGTAACTGCTGAAGCAGATGATCGAGATCCCGGCCGCGGGTTTCTCTGGCCAGTACGATTACATCATCGGTATCTTCGTCAATGTCCGGCCAGTTGCCTCTGCGAACCGAGAACGACCAGGGCAGTTTTGATTGCTCTGCCATCTCGGCGAGTGCCTGCCGACAGATCATCGAACGCTGTTTGAATGCCATACTGAGCTTTTGTGGCGTTATCCTTTGTGGTGGAGAGGGGCCAAAGTCCTGAGCGACGGCAAACGGAAGCCCGGCAAGATCATGCAGGGCCTCATCTTCGATGAAAAGCCCCTTAACGGATGACCCGACAGAAGCAGCCAATGCAACACCTGTTGCGATGGCGCTGTCATTGTTGGACATCGCGGTCAGGCCGATAACAATCTGAGATTTGCCTTTTCGCTCCGGAGGTAAATTCATGCATTCTCCGCTTCCGAGTTTGGCTCGTCGTGGACAGAAAACTCCTTGCGCTGGATTGCATATACCCGAAGTTTCTCCTCGACCTTTCGGTTGATTGTCCCAACCGGGTACAAACCGTGTCTGTCCTTTTCACCCGCGGTCACGCCGGTGAGCAGTTCAATACCCTGCGAGATGGTTTCGACAGGATAGATGTTGAATTTTCCAGCTTTGGCGGCAGCGATGACTTCGGATTTCAGCATGAGATGCCTGACATTGGAGGCTGGAATCAAGACTCCCTGCTTTCCTGTCATTCCCTTCAATCTGCAGATATCAAAAAAGCCCTCAATCTTTTCATTTACACCACCAATCGGTTGAATCTCGCCGAGTTGATTTACAGATCCGGTGACCGCAAATGATTGTGCAATGGGCGCGCCCGACAGTGCCGACAGAAGCGCATAGAGTTCTGCCGAAGAAGCGCTGTCGCCGTCAACGCCACCGTAAGACTGCTCAAATACGATGCTTGCCCAAAGGGACATCGGCATGTCGAGCGCAAACTGGGTTGCAAGATAGCTGGAGAGTATGAGTACTCCCTTCGAGTGAAGGGGACCGCCCAGTTTTGTCTCCCGCTCAATATCAATCACCCTGCCTCTGCCGCTGCGGACCCTTGCCGTAATTCGCGAAGGCTTTCCGAATCTGAACTTGCCAAGGGTCAGGACGGACAGCGCGTTGATCTGACCAATCTCTTCACCGTCGGTGTCGATAAACTGGAGGTCGCGTTGAATGGCCTGATAGCTGCGCTCGCGGATCCGGTCAGCTCTGTAGATCTGCTCGTTCACTGCACGATCCACATGAGCGGTGGAGACTATGTGATTATCGGACTCGCCCGCCCAATAATCAGCTTCCCGCAGCAGGTCTCTCACCCGGCCTACCCGCAGGGTAAGCCGCTCCGCATCATCGGCCATTCGAGACGTCTGCTCGATGATCCGTGCCACTGCCGGTGAATCGAACGGGCGGAGCTTTTCTTGCTTCGCAATCGTCGCGACCAGTCGGGCGTAGAGGGAAATATTGTCGCTGGAACGTACCAGTTCCTCATCAAAATCCGCTTCTATCTTGAAGAGATCAGAGAACTCTGGATCCAGATCGCATAACAGATAGTAGATGAGACGCTCGCCGATCAGAACTACCTTCAAGTCCAGAGGGATAGGCTCCGGCTCCAGCGAGACCGTACTGGCCAGCCCCAACTGGTCTGCAGCGGACACGATCTTGATTGATTGTCCCCGCAGAGCTCGCTTTAATGCTTCCCAGGCAAAAGGCTCACTCAAAACCTTGCGGGCATCCAGCACCAGAAAGCCGCCATTTGCCTTGTGAAGAGCGCCGGGTCGGATCATCGTGAAATCCGTAACCAGTGCACCGAACTGTGCGAGGTGCTCGATCCGGCCAATAAGTTTTGCCAGCGTCGGGTGGTCCTCGATAACAAGAGGAGCACCCATCGAATCGCCATCATTGTCGTTGGCCACAACAACATTGACACGGTATCGATTGAATCGCGGATCTCTGCGCTTTGCCGTAGGCGATTCAGGAAAAGGCAACTCCTCTTCGATCTTCTTCTCAGCAAGGAATATCTCAGTATTGTCGATCAGGTCTCGCCTGACCGCCGCCAAACGCTTTTGGATGGCTTCAACAGCGTCGAATTGTTCTGCAATCAGCTTGATTGAAGCGTCGACGATCGCCCCTGTCAGTTCTGCGTTCAGAGCACGGATATTTTCCCGGTGTTCCTTCTGGAGATGTGGCAATTGCTCCAGAACCGAGGTCAGCTCCTTTTGCAGCACCTCAATTTTCTTTTCGATCTTCGAGCGCTGGCCCTTGGGAAAGTGATTGAATACTTCGGGTTTCAAAACCTGGCCATCACTTGTTGGCGCCAGAGCGAATCCCAGCGGAGTCCTCAAAATGGCGACATCCTGTGCCTTTGCCTTTTTGCTCAACGCTTCAAAGGCGAGGTCCTGTTTTTCTTCAAATTCATGGTCGATGGCGCGCCGCTTGTCGCGGTATTCCTCAGAATTGAAGACATTGGGAATGGCCGAACGCAAGTCCTCAATGAGGACATCCATGGCATCGCGAAACTTCACAGCCATTCCGGAAGGCAATCTCATCGCACTTGGATGATGCGCGCTTTCGAAGTTGTGGACATAGACCCAGTCATCAGGCGCTCTTTCCTTGCAGGCCTTTTTTGAGAGGAGGGTTCGCACGGTTGAATGGCGCCCGGTACCCTGCACCCCCAGAACAAACAAATTGTATCCTTCGTGCTTGATTTCGGTGCCTATCTTCAAGGCATTCAGGGCGCGCTGCTGTCCGGGCAATTGCTCCAACGGCTGCAATTCATCAGTCGACTTGAAGTCAAGATTTTCCGGGCCACACACGGTGCGAAGCTTCTCCACTGGCACGGGAGCTAATGCGACTTTGGTCTCTTTTAGTTTGTTCATGGAACAAATCATCAAGGTGAACGGCGACTTCACCAGCTTGACTGTTGTGAAGTTGAGGCCGTTGATCTCGATCAAGGGCGGTCCCTGCCGCGGAGCAAAACGCGTGGCCATACCTTGTGCGGGTTATTCATCAGCGGCCCCTGTTGCGGCTCTCATCACTTTCAAGCGAATGCTTAATCCACAGCTGCCCGTTCTTTGGGGCGTGCGGGCGGCCCGTATGCGAACCTGTAGGTCAATGCCACCCCGCCGGCACCGCCTATGATGTTACCGGCGGTCACAAAGAACAGATTGGAGAACGCGTCAAAGCCACGGAATTCTGCTCCGGCCAAAAACCCCTGAGGCAGAAAGTACATGTTTGCAATTGAGTGTTCCAAACCCAGGACCACAAAGCATGAGATCGGGCCAATGATCGCGAGAATCTTACTTGCAACAGTTCGGGCTGCCAGCGAGAGCCAAATAGCAAGACAAACCAGAGCGTTGCACAGAATTCCGCGGAACAATGCCTCCAACCAAGTCAGGTCCAGTTTGGCAGCAGCAATGTTCCTCGCAACACCGCCCATGGCGCTGTCCAGAAGGCCTGAGAAATACATCGCCAAGGCGATGGCAATGGCTCCCAAAAAATTTCCAACGTAGACAAGGCTCCAGCTGCGCAGCAGTTCCAACAGACCAATGCGCTGGTCAGTGGCAGCCATGACCATGAGCGCGTTTCCCGTGAAAAGCTCGGCACCACCAACGATAATCAAGATGAGGCCCAGCGAGAAAACGAGTCCGCCAAGCAGGCGGTGGGAACCGATCGAAGGATCAAGCCCGGTCATGGTCATTGTATAGGCAGCGGCTCCAAAGGCGATGAAGGCGCCGCCGAGGACGGCGAGGGTAAGCAGAGGTAATGGAGCGAGTCGTGCTTTCTGGATACCTGCCTGCTCAACAAGTTCGGCAATTTCGGATGGCTTGTATGCGTCGATACCGGTCGGATTACGGGTGGCCATGTCAGCACCGCTTCACTGAGCCTGGAGCGATAGCAGGTCGCCCAATGAGCAACGCTGCCCGGGTGAACCTGACTGCCTGCGGCAACAGTCGAATCTCTGATGAGCGCCACCGAGCAGCGTTCGATGTCAGAAAACGGATACGGGCCACGGTGATCAATGCATCATCAAGACAGGTATGTCGGCATTGCGAAGCAGGAAATCGGTGACCCCGCCGAAAACTTCCTCACGCCAGCGGCGGTGACTGAAGGCGCCCGCGACCAAAATGCTTCCTGGTTCCTCCGCGGCCAGGTCAATCAGCTGCTCCCCCGTCTCCTCACCGGTGGACGCAACCACCGTGCTTTCAACGTTCTTGCCATGCAGAGAAACATAATCCTGCAAGGCGAGGAGAGGCTTTTCGCCCTTGTTCTGCCCCACGCTGACAATCAGAACACTCTTTGCTCTTTCGATAATCGGCATCGCAGCGGCAATGGCTCTGCAGGCCTCGGCACTTTGTTTCCAGGCGATAACAACCCGGTTCCCCAGTTCATTGGAGACAGGCCGATCAGGAGCCAGGATAACCGGACGAGTCGATTGAGACAGCAACTCCCTTGATACAAATCGCCAGTATTGATCACTTCGGGATGCTGACGTCGCCAGAATGCAGACATCCGCCAGGCAAGTGTGTTCGATCAGGGAACGGGAAGCGTGGTCAAAAGTAGAAAGATGCTTTGCATCTTTCACACCATTGCGTACTGCATGCTCATTGAACGCATGCGCTGCAACGCGAGCCGCCTCGGCGGCTTTGCGTTTGGTCTTGAGCTGTTGATTTTCGATATCCCTGGCGTTCAGTCCGTAATTGTCGAGCCAATAGTTTTTCCATTCGTCATCTTGCGGAAAAATACCCTGTACTTGTGCCTTGTGAATTTTGGCCAGCCGGAACGCCAGATCGGCGGCCTGAGAAATGTCGCTCTCTGCATTCATAGGCAACAGGATTCTCCTGAACGACATTGCGCTAATCCTGCTTTTCTTTTGCAGCTTTCCAGGCCGCAAATCCGCCTGCTAACGAAGCAACTTCCGAGAATCCCATGTCCTGAAGGGTTTTTGCCGCCAAAGCTGATCGCCCTCCGGTGCCGCAATAGAGCACCAGACGGTCTTCCGGATCGAGCGCCACCAGGTGAGCAGGCGATTCCGGATCTGCATGAAACTCAAGCATGCCGCGAGGCGCGTGAATTGAACCCGGAATAGCCCCGTCGGTATCTCTCTCAAAAGAATCCCGGACATCAACGATTACTGTTCCGGGGGCATCCTGCGCGTAAGCCAGGTCCTGGACTGAGATTGTTTCGATCTCTGCATTGGCCTGTGCGAGCAGTGCCTTAAATCCGTTTTTCAACATGGGCTGTCCTATTTGACCACCGGCAGGTGTGATTGATCTCACGTTAGTAGTCTGGGACGCATATGGCTGCGTTGAGTTGACCTGCATCAATCGTTTGAGAAATTCCGCTATGAGCAGCGATCAAAACCTATGGGGCATGACAGACCAGTCAGACCATACAAGTTTGTCAGCCCGCTCTTTTCCTGGTGGAGAGCGTAATTGAAATCGGCTTGTGGTCAGAAGCGCCGCGACTAAGCGACTTCGTATCCTTACACAACAATTCCCGCACCATGCAGCGGTCGAGTCGAAACGGCAGCAATTCCTGCGCCTGATGGGTGGCCTCTCTCGGTCCAACGTCGTGGAATCCCTTTAAGGCTATTGGTCCAACAGCATTGTAGTCACCGATTATCGCTGTGGGGCCGGTCGTACTGCGCGCAATGTTGCGTAATTGCAATCGATTCAAAACCTGACCATGCGACAGGTGTACATTGGCGATGGTCATGCCGCTGACTTCGATCAATTGGGCAACCCGCGACGGCAGGCTGCCGGGTAAGTTGGAAGTCGGCAGTCGAAGCGAATGGGTTCTGCTCAGATTTGTCGCTGTCCAGACTGCCAGACCGTGCTTTCGTGATGGCCAGGGCTGGTGGTAACAGCGGCCTCCAACCATTCTCGAAACCTGATCAACCGCCTCTGTGGCCTCTTGCATGATGAGCAGATCGGGTCGTTCCTTGTTAATAAGTGCAGCGATGTCCTCGGCGACCGCACCAATTGAATGAAGCAGGTTCCAGCTGACAATGCGCACATTTTCACCACCGCGTGTCGAGGCATCAGGAATGTCTCGCGGGGTAAGTTGTAAGCTGTGTTTTCCTGTCGCATCCATAAATGGCCGCTCCTACAAATACGGCAAAAACAAACGAGCTGTTGAATCGCGCAATTTGTGTGGCAGTGATCGTCTGGAGAGCGCGGCGAACGAAAGAGGTTTTGACCTTTCGCGACGTTCCGCAATGAGCGCATCGATCTCAGACACAACCTTCTGCGAGAAACATTCCACCAGCAGCTCGAAATTCAACCGGAGACTGCGGGCATCCCAGTTAGGGCTGCCAAATGCACACCATTTGCCGTCGACCGTCATTAGTTTTGCGTGATCGAAAGTTGACGGTGTGAGGTAACATTCGAAACCATGATCCTGAAGAAAGGACAGGTGGCTGCGCATTGCCCAGTCCATGATCCTGTGATCCGATTTCTCAGGCACAATAACTTCGACTTTGACGCCTCTCAGCGACGCAAGGAGAAGAGCGCCGCTCAGTTTTTCATCAGGCAGAAAATAGGGCGTGACAATGTGAACATGTTCTCGCGCTGTGCCGAGTGCGGCGGAGAACAGTGTTTCAATCTTCCCCATATTGTCGTCGGGCCCGGAGCTCACTGCCCGGCACTCGATGTCGCCCGCCGGCGCAACGCCTGAGAACCAACAAGGGCCGTCAAGCACTTCATCGGAAGCAAATGCCCAGTCTCTTGCGAAATCGACCATCAACTGCTCAATGATGGGTCCCTGGAGGAAGAAATGAATGTCGTTAACTTGCCGTTTTCTCGACGGCCACATTACATTCTCCGAGCCCAGGTTTAATCCGCCGATATAGCCGCGACATCCGTCGATCAACAAAAGCTTTTTGTGGTTTCGCAAGTTAATCAGGAACATGCGCCAGAATGTGTCGCTGACCATGAAAAGCGCGACTTTCACACCCATTGCCCTGAGCTGTCGCAACGATCTCGACAGCATGAAGCCGCTCCCAACCGCATCCACAAGAACACGAACTTCGACTCCCCGATTGTGGGCATCGCCAAGAGCTTTGACAAACCGATCACCGACGATGTCGGGTCTGAATATGTATGTGCTTAAGCAAACGGACCTTTTGGCTGACTCAATCTGGGCAATCATTTTGGGATAGGCGGCGTCGCCATTTTCGAGAATTTCCACGCTGTTCCCGTCGACCAGTCTCATGCCGGTCAATTGCTCACCGACCTGGCAGAGCCTCTGCATGGATTCGTGCAACGCGCGTGACTGCCCGCAACTTGACCTGCCTTCCAGGGCCCTGCTTCCGGCCCTGCTCAGGTGCTGCTTAGCAGCCCGGCGCGCCACTCGGTTGATCCCGAAACCAAAGTACAAGCCCGCGCCGATCAGCGGGGAAAGCCAGACCAGACCTATCCATCCAATGGCGGATCTTACTTCGTGCTTATACAACAGCGCATGAGCGCTTGTTGCTGATGCACATAGAACATGAGCGACCAAGAGTGCACCATAGAACATGTTGTGGTCTCCGTTCTGCACCATCGGCACTGGAAACTTAGACGCAGAATGGGGTCACAAATTGATTCAACTCAAGTGACGCACCTGTCAAATCGCGGTGTCTTGCCTCAGCTATCTCTGCCAGACGACAATCTGAGCATCGCGCCCGCGCAATTGCTGGGTTTCCGGTATTCGTTCATATTGGTGGAGCTGGAGCTTTTGTGTCGCGCCGCTTCCTCCTGCGGCTTCGATAACCGCATCGCTTACCAAACACTGACATTCGAAAATGCGCGTCATTTCTTCCAACCGGCTGGCGACATTGACCGTGTCGCCCAGGACCGCGTATTCCAGGCGCCGCTCGGTTCCGATGTCACCCAGTATCACCGGTCCGTAGTGCAAACCGATCGATGCCTTTATTGTCGATTCTGCCCGGTTGTTGCGCTCAAGATTCCAATCTTTCATGCGATTGATCAGAGTGTCGACGCAAGCCAGCGCATTGGCTGCATCGCCATCGCCGGCCTTTGGTGTGCCGAATGTTACCATCACCCCGTCGCCCAGATATTTGTCCAGCGTCCCGCCATGTTCGAAGACCGCCTCTTCGACCAACCGATGAAATTTGCGCAACATGGCGACAACCACATCCGGGGGACTCGTTTCAGCCAGGCTGGTAAAGCCCACGATATCGACGAACATGACGACCACTTGTTGTGCGCGAACCTCGGCGAATGGCTGATCGCTGCCTGCCAGTTGTTCAACCAAATTGGGCGGAAAGTGTCGCGCCAGATTGGCGCGCTCGCGTGCGGCCTCAGCCTGCTGAATGAGCAATTGGTTGGTCCGGAATGAATTGATTGAGAGGATGCCGGCGACAATCAGAAAGACCGCCAATTCCTCAATTCTTGCTGCAATTCGGGTGTTGCTTGGGTCTATCAGTTCAAGCAACCTTTCATCGCCTCTCACCGCCTCTTTGATGCGAAGCGTCAGGTCTTCATCGGTGCTTCCAAGCCACAGGACCAGCAACATTCCAACCAACCAGAGTCCCGTGGTCCAGGTTCCGTAGGCGAACACCGTTCGCCAGGAATATCCGAGCGTCATGGCTGCCAGAAAAACGTAGAAATATTTGAAGTTCTCGAGGGCATATTGCGTCGCTGTTGGCCAATCAACCTCGAGAAAAGGGTTTGGATACAGCATACCAAAAACCATGAGCAGGATGTCACAGAACACGAGCGCTAATTCCCGGCGGGAACGGCCGCTGCGACCGGCCTGCAATTGTAACCATCCAATCAAAGCGAGGCCGGCGAGAATGAGGTGGTAATACACAACGTCCCAGGACTGGATGGTCATGACCAACAGGACCGATGTTATCGACAAGGCTATCCAGCGGGCATGGACCGCAAGCCGCAATCCCTGCTGTTTGTTCCTCCTGAGAGCCATCGCGACATGCTGGCTGGAGCGATCGAGGGTTTCATTCCTCGAGAGGAAATGAAAGTCATCGAAGACAGAGGCGTCCTCACGGTCTGTGTTCAGTTTGCTTGTGGCCAAGTCGGTAAACCTCCGTTTGTCTTTGAAGGGTGAAGAACCGAGATCCTGGCGACACCAGCCATCAGACCCTGCACGTAGTGCCCGACACAGCTTTCGGGCGGGATAACATTCTGCCGCACCGACCCGGATCATGATTTTCTGCGCAGCACGTGCAAAACAACGCGATTAAGACGGGGCCTTGCTGGATTTCAGGATCTTCGGATCTTTGGAATTCGCATTGATAAAGATCAAAGACCGGAGCGACGTTCCGCGTCTTACTCCTGCGGCGATCAATACATTCTCACGACAAATATGAATCAGAAACATGTGCCGCCATGTACCTCGATATCCCAGTTCCAAATTCACTGACAGTAGAGCCGGTGAAGCACCTGGAGAACAGCCAGCGCTTCACCGCCTTTGAGCGAGTAATAAATGGTCTGAGCATCTCGTCGTGTTTCCACCAATCCGGAACCGCGAAGCTTCTTCAGGTGGTGAGACATTGCCGGTTGCGACAATCCGACTGTTTTCGCCAGATCCAGAACACTCATCTCACCAGCAATCAGCGTGCAAAGAATTTTGAGCCGCGCCGGCTGAGACAGCATTTCCATCAGGGAGGCGGCTTCAGCAATCCTGGGCTCAAGCTCGGACATCTCAGAAACGGTAAATTTAAGATCTTGCATATATGAGATCATTTATATAAATGAGTATGGATTGATAATAACTTGGGAGTGTATTGTGTTCAAGTCAGCAAATGTTGGAAATTTAGATCGGGCCTTGAGACTTCTGGTCGGCATTGCCCTGATGGCCGCGGCATTCATATCTGCCTCACCCTATCTTTCTTCGCCCCTCATGAAATGGGGTGCCGCCGCAATCGGCCTTGTTCTTGTCCTTACGGCCCTTTTTCGCTTCTGCCCCCTATATCGCCTCGTTGGCGCCAACACCTGCAAGGTGAGTTGATATGGCGACTGAATTTACTCCCTGGATGTCGCTGCTTGGCGGTGTGCTCATTGGCCTGGCAGCCACTCTGTTGATGGCACTGCATGGTAGAATCGCAGGCATGACCGGCATTCTGACGGGCGTCATTCCGCCCGTTGCAGAGGACTCGGTATGGCGAATTGCGTTTCTGATCGGCGCAATTGCTGCCCCGGCTGTCTTTGTTTCCTTTGGCGGAACAATTGATTTTGCGGTTCCGGTTTCGACGGCCGCCCTCGTTATCGGCGGACTGATAGTCGGTGTCGGCGTGTTTTTTGGTTCGGGGTGCACGAGCGGCCACGGCGTTTGCGGCATGGCCCGGGTTTCGCCTCGTTCAATCGCAGCGACAATCGTGTTCATGGCCACCACCTTCATCACCGTGTTTGTAACCCGTCACCTCGTGGGGACATGATCCATGAAAATTCTCTCTGCACTCCTTATTGGCGCGGTATTTGGGATCGGAATTGCAATTTCCGGCATGGCTAATCCCGCCAAGGTTTTGAACTTTTTCGACATCGCGGGAACCTGGGACCCCAGCCTCATTTTTGTCATGGGAGGTGCCCTGGTTGTCGCTGCAATCGGTTACCGGGGCGTATTTGGCACGCGTGACAAACCACTCTTCGAGCCGCAATACAACGTGCCATCCAGCCGCGTGATCGACGCCAGACTGGTAGGCGGATCATCCCTGTTTGGCATTGGCTGGGGCATCGCCGGTTTCTGCCCTGGCGGCGCGATTCCGGCTCTTGGTCTTGGCTATACCGAAACGTTTGTTTTTGTGGCCGCGATGGTGACCGGCATCGTCATCGCCCGCACCCTGGGCAACCTGACTTTCAAAACCGCTAATGCCTGAGACACAAAACCTGGAGGCTCTGATGAACGACCATCCTTTGAACATGACCGCCCATCCGGAAGTGAAGGCCTTTTTTGATCCGGCGACCAACACAATCAGCTACATCGTAAAGGACCCTGACAGCCAGTCATGTGCGGTGATCGACTCGGTCATGGACATCGATTACGCGGCCGGGCGCATCACCAGTGCTCATGCTGACGAAATGATCGAATACATCAAATCGCATGATCTGTCTCTGGAATGGATAATCGAGACCCATGTCCACGCGGATCACCTTTCGGCCGCGCCCTATATTCAGGAGAAGCTGGGAGGCAGTATTGGCGTTGGCAACAAGATCATGGTTGTTCAGGACACTTTCGGAAAGGTCTTCAACGAAGGCACAGAATTTCAGCGTGACGGATCACAGTTCGACGCTTTGTTTGCGGACGGTGACACCTATACAATCGGCAATCTGAACGCATTCGTCATCTACACGCCCGGGCACACACCGGCCTGCATGGTCCATGTAATCGGTAACGCAGCGTTTGTCGGCGATACTCTCTTCATGCCGGATGGTGGTTCAGCACGGGCGGATTTCCCGGGCGGAGACGCCGGCACACTCTACGATTCGATCCAGAAAGTGCTGAGTCTACCCGACGAGATGCGCCTGTTCATGTGTCATGATTACGGTCCAAACGGCCGTGACATACAATGGGAAACCACCGTTGGTGAAGAAAAACAACACAACATTCATGTGGGCGGCGGCAAGACCAGGGAAGAGTTCATAAAATTCCGCACAGAGCGCGATGCCGAACTCGACATGCCGAAGCTCATTATTCCGTCGCTTCAGGTCAACATGCGGGCGGGTGAAGTGCCAAAGGACCATGACGGCAACCCGATGCTCAAGGTTCCGGTCAACGCGCTTTAGAATTCGACAACTCAAAACGAGGCTGAGGTGCCATTATGGACATCAGAAAGATCAATGACGTTCTGTCGGTCAGTCCACAAGTCTACGCAACCGACATTCAGCAAATCACCAAAGCCGGATTTCGATCCATCATCTGTAACAGACCCGATGGCGAGGGTGCCGATCAGCCGACCTTCACGGAAATCGAAAACGCGGCCCGAAAAGCCGGCCTTGAGACGAGTTATCTTCCAATCGTTGCGGGAAAGGTGGGTGACGCGGACGCCGAGAAATTTGGCGCCGCACTTAAGTCGCTGCCCGGACCAATTCTTGCTTATTGTCGCACCGGCACCCGCTCTGCGACGCTCTGGTCACTGAACCAGGGGGCCATCGGAACACCCTTGCCTGATATTCTCAGCGTGACCAAAACTGCCGGCTACGACATGTCGGGTGTTGTACGGCGTATCGCCAACAACGGAAAAACACCGACAGACCAGGCGGATGTATCTCATGACATCGTCATCATCGGTGGCGGTGCAGCCGGAATATCGACAGCGGCCAGCCTTCTTTCCCGGGCGCCCGGGCTGGACATTGCCATCATAGACCCTGCCGACATTCACTACTATCAGCCCGGGTGGACAATGGTCGGTGGCGGAATTTTTGAGGCTGAAGAAACCGCCAGGACAATGGCTTCGCTTATTCCCAAAGGCGTCAAATGGATCAAATCAGCGGTTTCCGCTTTTGAACCGGAAAACAATGCTGTCATTCTCGATGGCTGCCGTGTTGTGAAATATACCCGCCTCGTGGTCGCACCTGGCCTGAAACTGAACTGGAACGGCATTGAAGGATTGGTGGAAACACTTGGTCGCAATGGCGTAACATCAAACTATCGCTACGACCTGGCACCCTACACCTGGGAGCTGGTTCGCAACATGACATCTGGCCGCGCGCTGTTCACCCAGCCGCCCATGCCGATCAAGTGCGCCGGTGCGCCGCAAAAGTCACTCTATCTGTCCGGCGATCACTGGCAGCGCGAAGGCGTTCTGAAGAATATCGACATTGAATTTTATAACGCAGGTGGTGTCCTGTTTGGCGTCAAGGAATATGTGCCGTCGCTCATGGAATACATCAAGCGGTACCGTGCCGATCTGAAGTTCAGCCACAATCTCGAACGGATCGACGGCCCATCCAGGACGGCCTGGTTCAGGAGAACCGATGCCGATGGCAATGCCGAAACTGTCGAAACGAAATTCGATATGATTCACGTCGTCCCGCCGCAGGAAGCGCCCGACTTTATCCGGGTCAGTCCGTTGGCTGACGCCGCCGGCTGGATTGACGTTGACCAGAATACATTGCGCCACCAGGCATACGAAAATATCTGGTCGTTGGGAGATGTGATGAATGCACCCAATGCCAAAACAGCGGCAGCAGCCCGCAAGCAGGCCCCGGTGGTTGCAAACAATCTTTTGTATGACATGGGTGAGAGTAAGAGCCTCGCTCACTATGATGGCTACGGTTCCTGCCCGCTGACGGTTGAGCGCGGCAAGATTGTGCTTGCCGAATTCGGCTATGGCGGCAAATTGCTGCCAAGCTTTCCGACCTTTCTCGTCGACGGCACCAAACCATCCTATCTCGCCTGGCTGCTGAAGGAACGCATTCTCCCTCCGGTCTACTGGAAGGGCATGCTCAAGGGCCGCGAATGGCTTGCTCAGCCCGAGCTGGTTGGCTGATCCATCTGGTCGCTCCCGGGCGAAAACCCCACACCGGGTCTGCATGGTTGATCAAGAAGCAATCCATCCAGGCCAATAATTCAATGAAGGATCGGTCGGCTGCAGGTCGCGAACAAGAAAAATCTGGCCTGGGCCAAATACCTGCCGGTTCTTGATTGGGGTCGACAATACTCACGCGCCAGTTTTTCAAACGATCTGGCAGCGGCCGTCATTGTCACGATCATGCTGATACCGCAGTCGCTGGCCTATGCTTTGCTTGCGGGCTTGCCTCCACAAACGGGCATCTATGCATCGATCGTCCCTATTGTCCTCTACGCCATTTTTGGCACCAGCCGTACACTGGCCGTTGGACCGGTCGCGGTGGTTTCGCTGATGACCGCGGCCGCGATTGGCAAGATCGCCGAAGCGGGAACGGCCGACTACGTCGCGGCTGCTCTGGTGCTTGCTTTTCTTTCGGGGCTTATTCTTCTGGCTCTGGGTCTTTTCAGGCTCGGTTTTCTGGCCAACTTCCTGTCTCACCCGGTGATTTCCGGCTTCATTACAGCCTCGGGCATTTTAATTGCCGTCAGCCAGTTAAAGAATGTGCTGGGTATCGATGCCCCAGGCCACAACCTGGTGGAAATTGGACAATCACTGTTCACCAATGGCGGGCAGGCAAATATGGCCACCGTACTGATTGGGGTTTCCTCAATTGTATTCCTGTTCTGGGCGCGCAAAGGGTTGATGCCCGCGCTCACCAGGACGGGATTGAGCCCCAGGACGGCAAGCACAATGGCCAAAGCCGGGCCGGTTGCCGCCGTGGTCGTGGCAACGTTCGCGACCTGGTCTCTTGATCTGGTTGAGTCAGGTGTGCGGGTGGTTGGCGACGTGCCGCAGGGCCTGCCTCCCTTGACCATTCCCTCCTTTTCGCTGGATCTTTGGGGCAGCCTCCTGGGATCTGCGCTGCTCATATCCATCATCGGTTTTGTGGAATCCGTTTCGGTTGCACAAACACTCGCAGCAAAGAAACGTCAAAGAATAGACCCGGACCAGGAGCTCGTTGGCCTTGGCACTGCAAATATCGGTGCCGCCTTTACCGGCGGTTTTCCCGTAACCGGAGGGTTTGCCCGGTCTGTCGTCAACTTTGATGCCGGGGCTGAAACACCTGCAGCGGGTGCCTACACTGCAGCCGGCCTCGCCATAGCGGCCATGGTGTTGACGCCACTGATCTACTATCTGCCGCAAGCCACGCTTGCCGCGACCATTATTGTGGCTGTGCTTTCGCTTGTTGATTTTTCAATGTTGAGAAAGACATGGAACTACTCGAAAGCGGACTTTTTTGCGGTGACGACGACAATCCTTGTCACCCTCGTATTCGGGGTGGAGTTTGGAGTGTCAGCCGGTGTTTTGCTTTCAATCCTCATTCATCTTTACAAATCCTCACGCCCCCATACGGCCGAGGTCGGACAGGTTCCCGGTACGGAACACTACAGAAACGTGTTGCGTCACGAAGTGACCACGAGCGCGGAAGTCCTTTCGATACGCGTTGACGAAAGCCTGTACTTTGCCAATGCCCGGTTTCTTGAGGATCATATCTACGGTCTGGTCGCAGGCCGTCCGAAATTGCAGCACGTGATCCTCATGTGTTCGGCAATCAACGCGATCGACATGAGCGCTCTTGAATCCCTCGAAGCGATCAATGATCGACTGAGATCTTTGGGCGTCAGTCTTCACCTGTCAGAAGTAAAGGGCCCTGTGATGGACCGTCTGAAACGGACGGACTTTCTGGACAGGCTTACAGGACAGGTCTTCCTGACCCAGCACCAGGCGGTGCGTGCGCTGCAAGACTGAACTGGCGCATATGCCCGACCTGTTGATTTTGAAACCCGGGAATCCGGCTCTAATCAGCTGACGGGACCTGAACCCGCCTGTGGGCGTGCCCGACAGCAACTTCACAACGATCGCGCGCCGACTGAAGTGCGGCGAAGGTCAGCGCCAGGCTCTTGAGATTGTCCTTCGCGCTGTTTTCGGGCTCCCGGTCTTCCTCTATTGAGCAAAGCAATTCGCCCATCGCACCTCGAAAGCCATCATTGAACCATGTGCCCTCAAGGTCGGGTTCCGCCACTCCCTCTTGCGTCGCAACCCTCAGCTTCTGTCTGCCGAGGTCCGGCCCGGAGCTGACAATGCTGCCTTGTGTGCCGCTGATATAGGTCCTGTCGTTGGCGCCGAACGGCGTGGCAGCATCAAAGATGAGCGACGCCTGACCTCCTTCCATGCTTACAAGAGCCTGTGCCAGCAGAGGCGGCCTCACACTTTGACTGGTGGCTACGGCGGTTGTCGCAACAACAGACTGCAACCGGTCACCCGCCAGACTGGACAGAAAATCAAACCAGTGAATTGCAAAGTCGAACAGGATCACGTCATCCATGTTCTCAAACGCTGTTCCGGCAATCCAACTGTGATCCCAGTGAATTGAAGTGTGGCAGCTGACAAGGTTTCCGATGACGCCGCTACGAACAGCTTCGCGCATATAGGCCATATGAGGTGCCCACCGCCCGTTTTGATTGACCGCCAGTTTGACCCGGTTGTTGTGCGCCAGCTCAACCAGGCGTTCGCCGACATTCAGGTCAACCACAAACGGCTTTTGCGATAGGACATGCTTACCCGCCCGCAGGGCACGCTCGATGAGCTCCACGCGTTCTTCGGGATGCGGAATGATATCAAACACTTCAATTGTTGTGTCCGTGAGGAGGTCATCATAGCGATCAGTTGTGCGAGCCGCAGGGAAGAAGGCATCGCGCCGCGCATCTGCCTTCGACAGGGTGCGGTTGTAGATGGCAGCAACGTCAAATCCGGCGGTCCGATAGGCGTCGAGATGAGCCTCGGCAATGCCACCCGCGCCAATCAAAGCCAACCGTGGTCGGTAGGATCGGGGAACCGGCGGACGATAGGGCAGATCAGGCGCGGCTATGGGGTTGGCATCTTTTGATGCAATGGCATAAACATCGGCGTCCGGCGAAGCGTCGCTCACGGCACGAGCTCCAGTGTGCGCTTCTGCTGCGCCGACAGGGCAGCCGTATCAACAATGCGTTGTGCGGTCAGACAAAGATCCGGGGCAAGCGGGCCCGAGATTGCCTCGCCGCGGTCAATGCACTGAAGCATGTATTCAATGGAATTGGTTCGGCCGGCGGGCAACTGATCCACCGGAACGGCGGTCTGCTCAGGCTGCTTTCGTGTTTGAACTGTAACGAAATCATCATAGTCATAGCTGGATATTGTCCCGTCTGTTCCGACAACGACGAAGCCGCATTTGGGCTGCGGTTGCGTCGTCCAGGGATCGGTGAAAGTGCCCCAGCGGGTTTCCATTTTGGACAGGCCGCGGGCATAACGGCATATGGTGATCGAGTGCTGGTCTACTTCGATTCCAGGTGTATCGTCCACGACACTGGTGACCTCGAGTGGTGCCTCTCCGTTCATGAACCAGGTGCCGAGAGTGGCGCCATAGCCGAGATAGTCAAGCAGGCTGCCGCCACCGGATGCCTTCTTGTACCACCAGGAACCAGGTTTTTGCTGCTCGACCTCTTCCGGCGTCACCTCGACCTTATCAGCCAGATGAAACAGCGGTCCGCGATTGCCGTCGTAGAAGTGCACCTCAATGAGGTCACCAATTGCGCCCTCGTCGATCAGGCGCTTGCAGGTGTTGTGGCTCGGATACCAGGCGAGCGGCCAATTGATGGCCAGCAGTTTTCCGGTTTTCTCAACAGCAGCGCTCATGCGCCGTGCGTCGGCCACCGAAGCGGCAAATGGCTTCTCAACATGGATATGAACCTGATGCCTTGCCAGTGCTTCAACCTGCCCGGCATGGTCGGCCGTGGCGGCGCACAGGATCACCAGGTCCGGCCTGGTCTCGCTGATGCAGCTATCGAGATCCGTGAATACGGCCTCATCCGGCAATCCAAAATCGCTGATCGCCTGGGCCATCTTCTCGCGCGAACCATCCTGAATGCCGACAATCTCCGCATCGGGGTGCTGGTCAGTCTGACGCAGCAAGTCACCCATATGCATGTGATCGAAGTTGATCCCCGCCACGCGCCATTTCGCCATTTCTTTCCTCCCGGATGTCGCCGTTGGCCGACGAAGCTGGTGTGCCGTCCCGGTCAGACCGTCAGGCAATCTTCACAAACAAACGGCCATTCCGCTGCTGTGTTTCGTAGGTTTTCAGATTCTCGCACACCGGCGCACCCTTCGCTTCCCCGTTGGTAAAGTCGAACCGTCCGTTGTGTTTCGGGCACTCGATGATCTGGCCCATAACAAATCCGTTATACAGTGGCACGCGTTCGTGGGTGCACAATCCGTCGGTCGCAAAGTAACGGTCATCGTCGGTTCTGTAGAGAGCATAGCGGGCACCCCCATGGCTGAAACCGATCACATCCTCCGGCTCAATGTCTTCCAGCCCGCAGGCATCAATCCAACCTTCGTCCATACCGTTTCCCCCCGCCCGTCCTAGCCGGCCGTCTTGAACACGGCACCCGGATTGTAGGGTACGGCGTCCACGCCTGAAGGCAATTGTCGGCGAACATGGTATTCCGGTTCCCGCGTCTGCCGCAGCAGAGTCGGGATGATCTCCCGGTAAGCCGCAATGGTGCCTGGGTAAGGTTCCGGGCAGTCGTGTTTGATGGCCTCATGCAATCCGGGAAGTGCGTGATACGGCACCATCGGAAACATGTGATGTTCGATGTGGTAGTTCATGTTCCAGTAAAGATACCGAAACAGCGGATTCATATAGACAGTGCGGGAATTCAACCTGTGATCGAGCACGTCCTCGGCCAGGCCCGCATGTTGTGTCAGACCGAAGAAGATTGTCATGAAGCCACCATAGAGAGTGGGAAGACCAACCAGCATGGCAGGCAGTATCGACTGAAAGGCCAGGCAGGCAACCACAACAGCAACCAGAATTGCAATATAGATGCGGGCAGTGCGATAGACTTTTGAGCGTTCCGATTCCGGAACGAAACTTTCTTCCTCTGGCGTCAACCGGCCCCTTGCGTGGAGGATAAGGCTTTGGATGCCCTTCCATGCATTGACCAGCGCAAAAATGTTGAGCAGCAGTGTTTTGATGTCCGGCGGACGTGGGGCGGCGATTTCGGGGTCGCGGCCAACAATAATCGTATCGGTGTGATGGCGGGTATGGCTCCAGCGCCAGATTGTCGGCTCACGAAAGATCATGAAGCTGGCGACAGAATACAGCGCCTCGTTCATCCAGGGTGTCTTGAAGGCCGTGCCGTGACCGCTTTCGTGCCAGCGGCTGTCGGATGACGAACCATAGAGAACACCATAGACGAGGAAAAACGGGATGCACCACCAGCTGCCCCAGAAGTAGATGCCACCGGCACCGGACAGAGCAAGAGCCGCGAACCAGATTATCGTATCCCGGATGGCCGGACCGTCTTTACGCTTCATCAGACCTTTCAGGACCTTGCGGTCAATCTTGACTGAATACCATTCCGCCGCAGCCAGGCCGTTCTCCTCAGCCAGCGCACTTTCCCGTCCAACCAGACTGTAGTCTCTCAGAGTCGGCAAATGAGTTCCTGTTTTATCACCCGCTGTCTTCGAAATGTGCTGGTCCGGCCGGCTCATGGTCAAGCCGCAAAAACCTCATTTTGAGGTTTTCTGTTTCCCATGAGCCGGATTTTCGGCGATGCTGCCTCAAGATGATGACTCAATGCGGACCCTCCAGCCAATGAATCACAGGCCCGGGAAACGACCTGGCATAAGCGCGATTGCCGCTCGGGCCGGTGTCTCAAAAGCCACAATTGACCGGGTGATGAACGAGCGGCCCGGCGTTCAGCCACACACCCGCAAACATGTCCTTGCCGTCGTGGCGCAGATGACCGGGAATGATGCTGCCGGTCCGGTGCGGCAATCGCGGCGGCGCGTTGTGTTGGATTTCATCATTCCCGACCGGGACAATGCCTTTCTGGCTGATCTGGCTAACCGGCTGCAACTCGAAGCCGACAGGCGGGGTGACGCGATCGTACGGATCCACCGCCCTGCTGCGGCAGACGAGCAGGAAATGCTGGCGACGCTCAGCGATCTTGAAACCGAAACCGAAGCGCTGGGAATTGTCGGTATCGACAGTCACAAACTGCGCCAGCTCATAGTCTCGCTGACCAGCCGGAATGTTCCGGTGGTTACGTTGGCTTCCGATATTCGCAACGTGCCCCGCACCGCCTATGTGGGCATCGACAACACCGCGGCCGGAAGACTGGCCGGTTATCTGGCCGGCAGAATGATTGCCAGGCCTTCCGGCAACACGGCCCTTATCCTTGGATCGCGCGCCTATTTCGGACATGAGGAGCGTGAAATGGGGTACCGCAATGTCATGCGGGAAGCGTTTCCGAAGATGCGCATCATCGATGAGCGCGAAGTGCACGAAGAGCCGGAGCGGGCCTATCGCGAGGTCCGCACATTGCTGGATGAGCGCCCCGGGCTCGACGGACTTTATTGCATTGGCGCGGGCCAGGCCGGTGTTGCGCAAGCCCTCATTGACGCCGGGCGGGATCGTTCTGTGTTCTTTGTTGGCCACGGCCTCTCAGCTGATACAAGACGGTTTCTCATCAACGGTGCGATGGATATCGTGATTGATGAAAACGCCGCCGCTGAAGCAGCGGCGGCAATTGCAACGCTGACCGATAGACTGAACGGCCGGGACCTGGGAGCAACTCCCGTGATACCGCTCCGGCCAATCTTTCGGGAAAACCTGCCACTGGAGACCTGACCGGGATGCGCGACCACATTGCCTCAGATGTTCTTTCCTTCGACTTTAACCGGCAGGGCGGCAACATCGCCAATCTGGGTATCGAAGATCAAAGCGGTACCGTCATAAATCCCCTCCACGCTGCTCCCTGGATCAATGGCGCAGAGGAATTGCCGGATCATCTGGCGCTGGCCGAACGGCAATTGGAGGGAGATTTCTTTTGCGCACCCTTTGGTGGAAATCCTGGGCTTCCGATCCACGGCTGGACGGCAAACGGTGACTGGGAACCGGCTGACAAGGATCACGACAGCAGCGGTGGCGGATTGCAGACGATCTCCTACCGTTTGAAACAGCAGGTTCAGGGAGCAGCGGCCGTTAAGACGTTCAGGCTTCGCGCGGGCCACCGGTTTCTCTATCAGAGCCATATGTTGACGGGCGGCACCGGCCATGTGCCGGTTGCCCATCATGCCATGATCAGAATTATCCCGGGTGCGCGGCTGAGTTTTTCGCCAAAACAGTTTGGAACGACGCCAAAAGATCCTCTTGAAACCGAAAGAGAGCGCGGCTTTTCGATGCTTGCTTATCCCCAGACCTTTACGAGCCCCGGGCAGGTCCGGACTGTGGAGGGACACAATGTCGATATCAGAACCTACCCTTTTGCAAACAACCACGAAGACATTGTCGTCCTTGCAGAGGCGGCGGGATCCAGAATCGGATGGTCGGCCGCTCTGGCCATCGAAAGCGGCTTTTTGTTCTTTGCGGTCAAGGATGCCACCACCCTGCCTGAAACGATTTTGTGGATGAGCAACGGCGGACGCAAATACGCCCCGTGGTCCGGTCGGCATACCGGCGTGTTGGGGATCGAAGAGGCCGCTACCGCTTGCCACGACACCGGTGAGTTCGCCAGTGCCGGTTCGCCGTCCAGGCACGGGTTGGTGCGCGGCGTAAAACTTGAGCCCGGCAGGTCGATCGAAATCCGTTATGGGTTCGGTGCCGTGCGTCCGCCCGGGGGATGGACCGAAGTCGCGGACATTCAGGTCAGCGCCACAACGATCAGGCTGGTCGATATCAGCGGCGACGCGCTGACACTTCCGTTTGACGGCGCCCATTTCGGCCTGTGACCAGGCTCAGCTGTCTTGTGTAATGCGCACGTAAAGTGCCGTCACCACAAGAATGATCAATCCGAAGAGTATTCGCCGGGTGCCTTCCGGAATCTGCATGATCGTCAGCATGGTCGCCAGCACCGTGAGGATCAGTGCACCCACAATGGTGCCGGAATAAGAGCCGCGCCCACCGAAGATGGACGTTCCGCCGATCACGGCAGCTGCCACAGATGGCAGGACACGGGGTTCCACCAGCGAGAGCGACGGCGCCTTGATCAGGCCGAGATAAAGCAGCCCCGTGATGCCGGCGATCAGGCCGGACAGGGCATAGAGCGCAAGAATGACCTGCCACGAACGCACCCCGGCGAGGCGGGCTGCGTTTTCATTTTCACCAATGGCATACAGCAACCGACCGAACCCGGTGCGCCGCAAACCAACGATGATTACAACAGCCAGCGGGACGAAAAGCAGCAGCGAATTGGGCACGCCGCCTGTCAGGCCGGTGCCGAGCCAGGCCAGAATATCCGGTACCGATGATCCCGAGGCGATGACGGTGCGTTGGTAGACCTGAAGACAACCTGTGCCGATAAGCCCCGTTCCAAGTGTCATGATCAGGGGGTGAACTCTAAACAACCCGACTCCGATACCGTTGGCGATGCCGATGAGTATGGGAGGAATCAGCGCCACCAGAATGGCGCCGGTCGGCCCCAGCGTCGAAAGCTGGGTTGCCGCAACAAAGGCGCTCACCGTCGCCGCTGTACCGACCGACAGGTCAATGCCGCCGGTCAGCATGGTCAGCGTCTGGCAGGCTGCTAGCATGGCGAGTGGAATGGCGAACTTGATCGTGTTGGCTATCCAGCGCTCGTTGACGATGCCCGGACGCATAATCTCCAGCGCAACCACCAGTGCCGCCAGCAGAACGATCAACGGCACAAGTGGATAGTCACGCACCACACGGCGCAAGGCGCCGCCGATACCGCTCGATTGTTTTGCCAGCGTGTTCATTTTCGGCTTGCTCTTACTGCTATGAGGCCACCCGCCATCACCACGACGACCATGATCGTGCCTTCAACGATCGTCGTCACGTTGGGATCGACTGACAAAAGAGCAAGGTCCGTGCGCACCAGACGCAGTATGAAAACTGCGATGATCGGCCCGAGCAATCCGCCCCTGCCGCCTCCAAGTGTAACGCCGCCGAGCACCACCGCTGCCACGCTGGCGAGCAGGTAAGGGCCTGGTATGGGAGCGCCGATTCCAGTGCTCGCGGTCAGCACCAGCCCGCCCATTGCGGCAAACAGGCCGGCCATGGAATAGGCAGCGATCCTGGTGCGGTTTACAGCCACCCCGGAGCGGAACGCCGCAAGACTTGAAGACCCGATGGCATAGACCGACAGTCCGAACCGGGAGCGGCGGAAGGGCAGCCAGACGGCGCCCAGACAAACGATCAGAAGAATAAGGGCCTTGGGAATCCATTGGGTAAGCCCGTCCGGTAACCAGCCGATCGCCACTTGCCCGATCAGCAGCCCCTTCACCCATTCCGCCGATCCGCCGCCCGGTGCTTTGAGGATCATCAGGGCCACGCCCTCCCAGACGAACAACATGGCGAGCGTGACAACGATGTCCGGCACACGGGAGAACACGATCAACATGCCGTTGATCGCGCCCATGGCGAGACCGACCAGCAACACGAACGGAACCACCAGGAGGGCATATTGTTCACTCGCGCCATCCATCATGACGGCGGCGGTTACGCTCGCCACCGCCATCATGGATGCGATGGAAAGGTCGATCCCTCCGGCGATGACAACGACTGTCTGGGCAGCGGTGGCAAAGGCAAATGTCAGCGCCGAACGGGACAGGGATTCAAGTCCCGAAATGCCGTAATTTGGCTGAATGATCTTCGTGAAAATCAGCAAAAGCGCGAGCATCGCACCGAGGCCAATGTTCCAGTAGTGGTTGCGCAGGAACTTCAACACTGTCCGCTCACGTGCCGGCCCGGGCTGCCGGCGCCGACGGTCCGGCGGTCAGACCGTAGGCGGCCCGCATCAGGGTCGGTTCATCAGCATCTGCTGCGGCGATTTCGTCAACGACGCGGCCTCCGAAGATGACAATTGCCCGGTCGCAGGCGAGTTGAATTTCCTCCAGCTCCGAAGTGTAGAGAAGAACCGAGGAACCCTGCTCTGCCAATTGTCTCAGCAACGGATAGATTTCACGCTTGGTGCGGATGTCGATGCCGCGGGTCGGATCGAAACACAAAAGCGTCTGCACCCCGGTTGCGACCCACCGCGCGATGGTGACCTTCTGCTGATTACCTCCCGACAGTCTTTGAGCCTCGCCTTGCGAACGGGTATCGATCTGCAACCGCTCAACCGCGGCATCGACGATTCTCTTCTCTTCGCGCATATTGATGAGACCCCATGCGGCAGGCCTGGTGTGAAACGGGAGCGCAATATTTTCCCGCACGGACCGCTGCATCAACAGCGCGTCGGCACGGTCGCCGGGCACATAAACATGTCCCGCCGCGATCGCTTCTGCCGGATCCCGAAAGGACTTTGGCTGACCGTCAATTTCTATGGTTCCTGCCGAAGGGCGGGAGAAGCCGGCGAGTGTCTCGAACAGCTCATCCTGGCCCTGGCCTTCCAGGGCCGCAACGCCAAGCACCTCGCCCGCGCGAAGATCAAATGAAACATCGGTGAGCTTTGTGCCGGCTGCGAGATTGCGAACACTCAGGCGTGGCACACCGGTTGCGATTGGGGCCTTACTGCGCAGCGTCGGGACGATCGCTGCGCGGTCCGCCCGGGCAGAGGGGCCAAGCATCAATTCAACGATGTGCTCCTCAATTCCATCTTCAATGCCGACATCACCCACCGTCTCACCATCGCGCAAGACCGTCGCCCGGTCGCAAACGGCGGCGATCTCCGGAAACCGGTGGGATATGTAGATCACGGCACGATCCAGCTGTTTCTGCTGACGCACAACGTCCAGGACCTTGTCGACCAGGTCGGTCGGCAAGGCTGCAGTCATTTC
>CALIOE010000135.1 GCA_938044775.1 uncultured Rhizobiaceae group bacterium | reverse complement strand
TCGGTTGAGCGAATGATCGGTCCTGATGCCACTGTTACACTGGATTTTGCCCTGATGCGGCTCACAAATGTGATCGAAAAACTGTTGGTTTATCCCGAGAATATGGACAAAAACCTCAACAAGTTCCGAGGGCTGGTCCATTCGCAGCGCGTATTGCTGGCACTGACACAGGCGGGTGTTTCGCGCGAGGACAGCTACCGCCTCGTTCAGCGCAACGCCATGAAAGTCTGGGAAGATGACAAGGATTTCCTGACCGAACTGCTGGCGGACGAAGAAGTCGTCAAGGCGCTCTCAGAGGCGGAAATTCGGGAAAAATTCGATATTGGCTATCATACAAAGCATGTCGACACGATTTTCAGACGCGTTTTTGGCTAGATTCTCGCAAATTATGAGGAATCGCTGCATTTCGTGAATACATCTTATTTGAACGGTCATATCACTTTGCTGGCACGTTTGGTTCCCATCTTCTGATTGTCACAGAAGGAGAACCCGCATGACTGACTACCGAGACATTCACACACCGAACTACAACTACGACAATCAGCAGCGCACCCGGGGAAACGAAAAGAGTCCTGTTACGGGAATCCTGATCGCGTTGGCCGTTATTGCTTTCGTGTTCCTTGGCCTGTCGATGCTCGGCGGCGGCGGAACCACCGATGACGGTGTCCCGACTGTTAGCGGACAAACCACCGCACCTCAGCCAGCGCCCACGACAACGGTGCCACAGCCCTCCAACTGATTCTGACTTAGGGGCAATGAGTCAGCCGGTATACTGTTGACACCGTGCTTCATCCGCCGCATTTGCGGCGGATGAAGATCAAAGAAGCAGATATTCTGATCGTCCCTGGCTATACCAATTCCGGGGAAGACCACTGGCAGACCCGCTGGGAAAACAAATTTTCAACCGCCCGACGTGTGAATCAGACAGATTGGCACAAACCCGTAGTTGAAGAATGGACCGAGAACATGGTTTCTGCGGTTGATTCCGCGGACAAGCCGGTTGTGGTCCTGGCACACTCTTTAGGGTGCCAGACCTTTGTACAGGCTCTGCAAAAAATGTCTTCCGAAAGCCGCAGAAAGATCTCTGGCGCATTTATTGTAGCACCGCCTGACGTCGAGAATCCGTCCATACGTCCCAAACACCTTATGACCTTCGGGCCCTATCCAAGGGACCCGCTGCCGTGCCCTTCCATCCTTATTGCGAGCCGAAATGATCAGTTTTGCAGCTATGATATCGCTGGCGATATGGCCAACGCCTGGGGTTCCAGACTCATTGACGCAGGCGAAAGCGGCCATCTCAACGGAGACAGCGGCCACGGCCCCTGGCCTGAGGGGCTCATGGTGTTCGCCGAATTTATGGCAGGGCTGAAGCCAAACTAGCCAGCTTATCGGAAGCTCAATTCTCCCAACATCGCATCAGCGCCGCGGCTCAAAATCAATCCGTCGTGCCCCATAGCCGCGTAGCTGAAACCAAGTTTGTTGGCCAGTTCCAGGTGCTCGATGGAACCGCACCAGGTTGCGGCCAGTTTGCCGCGCTTCTTCGCCTCAACAGGCATCGATTCAATAATCGGCAACGTGTCGGGTCCATACGCATCCGGGACAACATTGCGGCGCACCGATATCGACAGATCGCCAGGCCCGCAAAAAATGCCGTCAATGCCGTCAACGTCCAGAATCGCCTCCATATTGTCGACCGCTTGTTGGGTCTCGATCATGGCAAAGACAAAGGTGTTTTGGTTAGCCACCTTGACGTAGTCCACGGGCGGCACACCGAGAATTGCTGCGGCGTAGGAGGCTCCAAATGACCGGTCTCCAACCGGGATATATTTCGAAAATGAAGCCAGGCGTTCCGCATCCTCAACGGTGTTGATCATCGGTGCGATGATGCCGTGAGCTCCGGCGTCGAGTGAGCGGCTTACAAGATCGAAGCGACCAACCGGAATCCGAACAAAACAAGGCTTTCCCGTCGGCGCAAGGGCCGTAATGCCGGTGATCAGGCTGCTTTCGGTTTGCATGCCGTGCTGCATGTCGAGTGTCACAGCATCGATACCGGTTCGGGCAAGCGCCGCGATATACATCGGATCCTGCATGCCCGACCATGCCGACAAGATCATGTCGCCCTTGTCGAAGAGCTTTTTCAGTCTATCCACGTTTTCCCCTCCCGGTGAAATTGATCAAGTATTCTGAACCTGATCGATTGCCTCACCCAGCAATTCAACCATCTTGGCCCGCAAATCATCGTCGCTCATGGAGACATCATTGGCGTCGAAATCGCCGCGTACCTTGCGGAATACGTCTTCATCCCCGGCTTCCTCAAAATCTGACATAATGACTTCTTTGGCGTAAGCTTCCGGATCCTTACCCATCAGCTCAGCCGCCCACTGGCCCAAAAGCTTGTTGCGACGGGCTTCCGCCTTGAATTTCAGTTCTGCATCATGCGCAAATTTGCTTTCGTAGCTTTTGGCGCGGTCTTCCATGGATCCCATCTATGTCTCCTGACAATCTTTTGTGAATCAGCGTTGGAATTGATGTAAGGGTCAGCAAGCGTCAAATCAAACCAATTAGCGCGCCAAGATCGCCCAAAAGCTGTGTTCAAAAACCGCTCAGTTTTCCGCAGCGATTGTTTTGGTCGTTGCATGCTATTATCTGGGCATATCGATTCCAGCGCGGTATCCCCTTTTGGGTTTGCTACGCGCCAACCGGAAGATGCACCCATGAGCAGACGCCGCAAGATTTACGAAGGCAAGGCCAAAATCCTTTATGAAGGGCCGGAACCTGGAACACTTGTTCAGTTCTTCAAGGACGACGCGACGGCTTTCAACGCCAAAAAGCACGAAATCGTTGACGGCAAGGGTGTGTTGAACAACCGGATTTCCGAATATGTTTTTGAAAATCTGAACCGGATCGGTATCCCGACGCACTTTATCAAGCGCATCAACATGCGCGAACAGCTGATCAAGGAAGTCGAAATCGTGCCCCTTGAGGTCGTTGTGCGCAACATCGCAGCCGGCTCACTTTCCAAGCGCCTTGGTGTCGAGGAAGGCACGGTCCTTCCGCGTTCAATCATCGAGTTTTACTACAAGAATGATGAACTGAACGACCCAATCGTCTCAGAAGAACATATTACAGCGTTCGGATGGGCTTCCCCACCAGAGATTGACGACATGATGGCGCTTGCAATTCGCGTCAACGACTTTCTCTCCGGCCTGTTCCTCGGCGTCGGCATTCAACTGGTCGATTTCAAGATCGAATGTGGCCGCCTTTACGAGAATGACATGATGCGCATTATTCTCGCCGACGAGATTTCACCCGATTCCTGCCGGTTGTGGGACGTGAAGACCAAAAATAAGATGGACAAGGACCGGTTCCGTGAAGACCTCGGCGGAATGCTGGACAATTACCGTGAAGTGGCCCGCCGTCTCGGCATCATGAACGAAAACGAGCCGGCGCGTGGCACCGGACCGGTACTGGTGAAGTCCGACTGATGGCCAGGACCTTTAATGCACGCGTGACCGTCACGCTGAAAAACGGTGTCCTGGACCCGCAGGGAAAAGCCATTGAGGGCGCGTTGGCTTCGCTTGGCTTCGATGGCGTCGGGCAGGTTCGCCAGGGCAAGGTGTTCGACATCGACCTTGAGGCAACTTCTTCGAAGGCTGCCAGGGCAAGACTGGAAGACATGTGTGAAAAGCTGCTCGCCAATACGGTGATTGAGGACTATTCCGTTGAAGTGTCTTGAGAAGTCTTCTGTGATACGGGCGTGACAAGCCTCTTAACACCCCGTTATCCCTTACGGCCCGTTTACCACGTCCGCTAAGGGGTTGTTGGTTCAATCGCTCCATTTTCCCGGCACAACACAAACGGGGAATCAACATGAACATTACAGGAAAGCTGGCGCTCATCGCCCTCACAACGAGCATTGCTGCTGCACCAGCGGCGGCGGCCGACTACGTTTCGGGTGCCCAGCTCGGCCTTGAAATGACCGATGCTCAAGTCGAATTCAGGGCTCAGGAAGAAGCCATCGCTCGCAGACCATATAAGCGTATGCGCACGCGGGCGAATGCTCGCTTGTACAGCGGCTCTTATTCCGGCGGCTACGCCGCACGTCACGACAACAATGCTTACGTGGCGGAACAAAACTGCGACCGTTCATGCAAACGCAGCCGCGTCGGAGTGGCGATAATCGGCGGCATTGCTGCCGGCATTGGCGGTGCACTTGGTCACGGGCTAGCCAATAAACTTTTCTAAGGCGCAATCCCCACCTCATTTGCAGGTGTGCTGGATAAGCAAGGGTTGACTTGGTAGGAAGGCGGAGTTCGCGGGGGCGACTCCGCCTTTTTATTGTCTCGAGCTTCCAACGGGATAGCCAGTTGAAAACAGCCGTCATACAGTTTCCCGGCTCAAACCGGGATCGCGACATGATCGCCGCCCTGACGAAGATCAGTGGCAACGCACCAACAAGAATCTGGCATACGGAAACAAATCTCCCGGGCTGCGACCTGATCGTTATTCCGGGCGGGTTTTCCCACGGCGATTACCTGCGTTCAGGGGCCATCGCAGCCCGTGCACCGGTGATGCAGGCCGTGCGTCAAGCAGCATCAAAAGGAACCCGTATTCTGGGCGTCTGCAATGGTTTTCAAACACTCACGGAATCCGCCTTGCTCCCTGGTGCACTGATGCGCAATGCCGGGCTGACATTTGTCTGCAAAGAAGTGAAGCTTGAAATAGCCAATGCAGACAATCCGTTCACCGCAGGTTACAAAAAGGGTGAAGTCATCCGCTGTCCCGTTGCCCATCACGACGGCAACTATTTTGCAGACCCGAAAACGTTGAAATCCCTGGAAGATAACGACCAGGTTGCCTTTCGCTATGCAGAAGGCACCAATCCTAACGGATCGCTCAACGACATTGCCGGCATCTTCAACAAAGCTGGAAATGTGCTTGGCATGATGCCGCATCCGGAAAACCTGGTGGAGCCCGAACACAGCGGCACAGATGGGCGGCGTTTGTTTGAAGGTGCTATGAACCTGCTTTCGAAGGAAGCGGCATAGTGCGGGTATTGGTGCCGGCTATTCCCGTGGCGCTGTTAAGCGTCATCCTTGCGGCCTGCAGCCAGCGTGGCAATCCGGTCTCCATCAGCGAGACACCACAGAGCATCGTTGCGCGGGTCGAAAACCAGATGAAGATCTGCTGGTTCCGGAAGGCAAATCCCACCCTGGCGAAATACAAAATCGCCTCGGAGATCAATTCCTATACCGGTAAACCACGCATTCTACTGGTGCCGCGCAACAGGCCTGGCGGATTGCCCGGCCTCGTCGTTCAGGCCGAACGCCGCAGCGGTGGCAACGATGTTCAGGTCTTCGGCCCGCTTCTGGAAGGCAGTGGTGGAGCCAATCTCAGAGCATCCGTCAACAAATGGACCTCCGGCAGCACTGCATGCTGATCAACAACACCGGCTATATGGATCAATACAGATCAAAGAAATCATGACCAAGACAATCGAAGTTACTCCGCAACTCGCCGCCGATCACGGACTATCCGAAGACGAATACTCCCGCATCGTGGAACTGACAGGCCGCACACCCACTTTCACCGAGCTCGGTATCTGGTCTGCCATGTGGAACGAGCACTGTTCCTACAAGTCGTCAAAAAAGTGGCTCAAAACTCTGCCCACCGAAGGCCCGCGTGTTGTCCATGGTCCCGGCGAAAACGCCGGTGTGGTGGATATCGGTGACGATGACGTTGTCGTGTTTAAAATGGAGAGCCACAATCATCCGTCCTTCATCGAACCTTATCAGGGTGCGGCAACGGGCGTTGGCGGTATTTTGCGTGATGTCTTCACCATGGGCGCGCGGCCGATTGCCAGCATGAATGCCCTGCGTTTTGGCGAACCCGGTCATTCAAAGACCCGCCACCTGGTTTCGGGGGTCGTCGCTGGTGTCGGGGGCTATGGCAACTCGTTTGGCGTCCCCTGCGTTGGTGGCGAAGTGAACTTTCACCCACGTTACAACGGCAACATCCTGGTCAATGCCTTTGCCGCGGGCATCGCGAAAAAGGATGGAATTTACATCTCGAAGGCAGAAGGTATAGGCCTTCCGGTGGTCTATCTTGGCGCCAAGACGGGCCGCGATGGCGTAGGCGGTGCCACCATGGCATCAGCGGAGTTTGACGATTCCATCGACGAAAAGCGCCCGACTGTGCAAGTCGGTGACCCGTTCACCGAAAAATGTTTGCTGGAAGCCTGCCTTGAACTCATGGCATCCGGCGCGGTTATTGCCATCCAGGACATGGGAGCGGCCGGTCTCACCTGTTCGGCAGTGGAAATGGGAGCCCGAGGCGATCTCGGTATTTTACTCGACCTCGACAAGGTACCGGTGCGTGAAGAAAACATGAGCCCCTACGAAATGATGCTGTCAGAGAGCCAGGAGCGCATGCTCATGGTGCTGCGCCCCGAGAAGGAAGACGAGGCCAAGGCAATTTTTGTAAAATGGGACCTGGATTTCGCCATTGTGGGGGAAACGACCAACGATCTGCGCTTCCGTATCTTGCACCGCGGCGAAGAGGTCGCTGACCTGCCGATCAAGGAGCTTGGCGACGAAGCTCCGGAATACGACCGGCCCTGGGTCGAACCTGGCAGCCACAGCGACATGGAACCGCACTTGTTTGCACCGCCGCACGATTACAATGCTGCACTGATCAAGATGCTCGGATCTCCGGATTTGTCATCGAGGCGTTGGGTCTGGGAACAATACGACACCTGGATACAGGGCAATTCCCTGCAATTGCCCGGTGGAGACGCGGGGGTGGTTCGGGTTGACGGGCACCCCTGCAAGGCACTGGCCTTCTCATCGGATGTTACGCCCCGTTATGTGGAAGCTGATCCCTATGAGGGCGGTAAACAGGCGGTAGCCGAATGCTATCGCAACCTCATATCCGTTGGCGCAGAGCCGCTGGCTGCAACTGACAATCTGAACTTTGGCAATCCGGAAAAACCAGAAATCATGGGCACATTCGTTGCCTCGATCCGGGGTATCGGAGAGGCATGCTCGGCGCTCAAAATGCCGATCGTTTCGGGCAACGTCTCGCTCTACAACGAGACCAACGGAGAAGCCATTTTGCCTACACCGACCATCGGCGGTGTCGGTCTGATTGAAGACCATGCCAAGACGGCACGTATCGGTGCAGCCGATGAAGGCGACGTGCTTTTTCTTGTCGGGACGGAAGCTACTCATCTTGCTCAAAGCATCTATCAACGCGAAATACTTGGCGAAGAAGCCGGCCCGGGTCCAAAGGTCGACCTGCTCATGGAAAAGGCCCGCGGAGATTTCGTTCTGGCAGCAATCAAGTCAGAATACGCCTCTGCCTGTCACGACATTTCGGACGGTGGCCTGGCAATCGCGCTGGCAGAGATGTGCATGGCTTCGGGTTTGGGCATGAAGATAGAGTTTGAGTACACCTACCCTCACGCCGCCCTATTTGGCGAGGATCAGGCGCGGTATATCGTGGCAGTGGACGAGGAATGGGCCAATATGTTCGCAGCCAACTCGGAAGGATCCGGCGTTTCGTTCTTGCGGATCGGACAGGTTGCTGGAAACCGCTTGATTATCAACGATCTCGTGGACATATCTGTAGACGACATGAAACAGGCCCATGAGGCGTGGTTCCCAGAATTTATGGGAACTCCCGCACTGGCACAGGCAGCGGAGTAGAGCTTATGGCGATGGATGCAGGCGAGATCGAACGCATGATCAAAGAAGCACTGCCCGATGCGCAGGTGACCATCCGCGATCTCGCCGGCGATGGCGATCACTATGCTGCCGAAGTTGTCTCGGCAGAGTTCGCCGGCAAAAGCCGGGTGCAGCAGCATCAAATGGTTTATAAGGCGCTGCAGGGTAACATGGGCGGCGTTCTGCATGCACTGGCGCTGCAAACCAGCGCACCGGAGTAAACTCGATAGATTCTTTCGGCCTGTCTGCCCACAGCGTGATCATGCTTTCAACTGGCCTTTTGTTTGCGTGTGCGCTCCTCGTGATTCCTGTTTTCGCGTTCCATCGCAAAATTCTTCGCCGGGCAAAAAGTATGAGGCAGATGTACAACGGCACCGGACACCACATTTTGGACGTGGCGGCAAACTGCCATCACCCGAAAAAAGCCCAAAATTTCAATGGGAACCAGAACAGGAGTTCGACCTTGTGCAGGACCACGTCCGGAGTCTGGGAAACTCTGAGACACGCGTTCGACGGGTCAGGCGGCGACCCCGGCACAAAGGATAGGCCTGATCGCATCCAAATACTGGAAATTCAGTCAGCGCTGCTCTAGATATAGCGCAGCAGACCGGTCCTTAAGCCCGGCAGACAAGGAACATATCAATGAGCATGCAGGACTTCATCAAGAACGAAGTTGAGAACAATGATCTCGTCGTTTTCATGAAAGGCACTCCACAATTCCCGCAATGCGGGTTTTCCGGGCAGGTTGCGCAGATCTTTGACTATCTGGGCCCGGACTGGAAAGGCATCAACGTGCTGGCTGACGACGATCTGCGTCAGGGTGTAAAAGACTACACCAACTGGCCCACGGTGCCGCAGATTTATGTCAAGGGCGAGTTCATTGGCGGGTGTGACATCGTTCGGGAAATGTTCCAGAGCGGCGAACTGAAGACGCTGCTTGAGGAAAAGGGCGTGGTCATGCAGGGCAAGGCCACGGCCTGAGGCCACGTCGCCACGGGTGAGATGATACGCAAGCACCAGAACACCCCTCGTTCAAGAATCTCGGTTCTCTTTGCCGCTGAAGCTCCAAACGCAATACTGTTGCTGCGCCGCGGCAAAGACCATCATCA
>CALIOE010000134.1 GCA_938044775.1 uncultured Rhizobiaceae group bacterium | reverse complement strand
GACAGGTAAGTGGAAATCAACGCCTTGGGTAAAAGACCCGACAGGCCAATGGCATTCAGAACAACTATGATCATCGGCGCGATAGCCAGGATCGGGATGGTCTGACTGGCGATCACCCACGGCATGACGGACTTGTCCATCGCCCGGTTGTGAACGATACCGACAGCCAGCAGGATACCCAGCACAGTACCGATTGCGAAGCCGAGCAGTGTCGCCGACAGGGTGATCCAGCCGTGATAGACCAGGCTGCGCTTGGAAGTGATGTTCTTCAGCACGATCGTCTTGTACATCTCCTCGGCGATCTGGTGGACCGCCGGCAGGATGGGCCGCTCCTGTTTCATCGTGTTGGAGACAAGTTGTGAAAACCCGATTTCGGTGCCTGCCCGCTCAGCCTTGTCATATTCAAATGGCGCGTTCATCCACACCACACAGGCATACCAGATCACGACGACCGCCGAGATAACCGTGAGAACGGGAATGGTCTTGCCCTTGGTGTCCATGGTCAGGTCCAATCACTCGTCATAACTGTGCCCCGCCCTTAGTCCCTCGCGCACCCGGTGCGCGATTTTCAGAAACTCCTCGCTTTCGCGGATGTCCAGCGGGCGTTCTTTTGGCAACGTGGAGTCGATGACATCGCTCACCCTGCCCGGCCGCGGGCTCATGACAACAATTTTCGTGGAGAGATAAACTGCCTCAGGAATGGAGTGGGTGACGAAACAGATGGTCTTGTTGGTCTTGTCCCACAGTTTCAGCAACTGCTCGTTCAGGTGGTCGCGCACGATCTCGTCAAGCGCACCGAACGGCTCGTCCATCAGCAAGAGATCAGCGTCAAAGGCCAGGGCCCGGGCAATGGATGCTCTTTGCTGCATGCCGCCGGAGAGCTGCCAGGGGTATTTTTTCTCAAAGCCGGCGAGATTCACCAGCTCAAGTGTGCGGGCGATGCGCTGGCGCATTTCGTCCGCCGAGTATCCCATGATTTCCAGCGGCAGGCCGACATTACGCTCGATGGTCCGCCACGGGTACAGTGATGCCGCCTGAAAAACATAACCGTAGGCGCGCGCCTTGCGTGCTGTTTCAGGATCGACACCGTTGACCTTGATGTCGCCACCGGTGGGTTTTTCCAGGTCCGCGATCACTCGCAGGAATGTTGTCTTGCCGCAACCGGACGGGCCTATAAACGAAACGAACTCGCCCTTCCCTACCCCGAGGTCGACACCCGACAGCGCGTGCACGGGTCCATCGTCCGTGTGAAATGTCAGGGACAGGTCGGTTGCCGACACCACATCGTGTGACATCAAACGCCGCTCGCCGGAATTCCCGTACGCTGCACCTTGCGCGGTGCGGTAATCTGTTTCCACTCGGACAGGGCCTTGTTGACTGCCTGGAACGGTTCGCGCTTGACGAACTCGCCATGGCCCTCCTGGGTCTTGATGGCACCTTCCTCAATCGCAACCGCACCTCTGGTCAGAGTGTATCTCGGCAGGCCTTCAACCTTCTTGCCTTCAAACACATTGTAGTCGATGGCCGACTGTTGCTTGTCCGCGGTGATGGTCTTCTTCAGGCTCGGATCCCACACCACGAGGTCAGCGTCCGACCCCACCAGGATGGCTCCCTTCTTCGGGTAGACGTTGAGGATTTTGGCGATATTGGTCGACGTCACCGCGACGAACTCGTTCATCGTCAGGCGGCCGGTCTTGACCCCGTATGTCCATAACATCGGCATCCTGTCTTCAAGGCCGCCGGTTCCGTTGGGGATCTGGGTGAAGTCGCCAACGCCGAACCGCTTCTGTTCCGTCGTAAAGGCGCAGTGGTCGGTTGCGACCACCTGCAGCGAGCCTGCCTGCAGTCCTGCCCACAGGGAATCCTGGTGCTTCTTGTTGCGGAACGGCGGCGACATCACCCGGCGCGCGGCATGGTCCCAGTCGGCATGGGCATACTCGCTCTCATCCAGCGTCAGATGCTGGATCAGCGGTTCACCGTAAACCCGTATGCCCTTTTGCCGGGCCCGGCGGATGGCTTCGTGCGACTGTTCGCACGAGGTGTGCACGACATAAAGCGGAACACCGGCCATGTCTGCGATCATGATCGCCCGGTTGGTTGCCTCGCCTTCCACTTCCGGTGGTCGTGAATAGGCATGGGCTTCAGGACCATTATTGCCTTCAGCCATCAGCTTGGCCTGCAATTGCGCCACCACATCACCGTTTTCCGCGTGCACCAACGGCATGGCGCCAAGCTCGGCGCAGCGCTGGAATGACGAATACATCTCGTCGTCATCAACCATCAGTGCGCCTTTGTAGGCCATGAAATGCTTGAACGTGTTGATACCCTTGTCGCGGACCACGGTTTCCATCTCGTTGAATACCTGCTCGCTCCACCAGGTGATCGCCATGTGGAAGGAGTAGTCGCAATTGGCGCGGCCAGACTTGTTGTCCCACATCTGGATCGCCTCGAGCAGCGACTGGTCAGGCGATGGCAGCGCGAAGTCGACGACCATGGTTGTTCCACCGGACAGCGCCGCACGGGTGCCGCTTTCAAAGTCGTCCGAGGAGTAGGTTCCCATGAACGGCATTTCCAGGTGGGTATGCGGGTCGATCCCGCCCGGCATGACATAACAGCCTGTTGCATCGAGGGTCTTGTCCCCGTCAAGTCCGTTGCCGATCGCAACGATCTTACCGCCTTCAATCTTGACGTCCGACTTGTAGGTCAGGTCCGCGGTGACAATCGTCCCGCCCTTGATCACTGTACTGGCCATAATGTCTTACCCTCTCACCCGATAATTTCTGCAGTTTCGACGACGGCATGAAACAACACTTCCGCGCCAGCCGTCGACCATTCCTTGGAAATCTCTTCCGCTTCGTTATGGCTCAATCCCCCGACGCAGGGACACATCACCATTGCCGTCGGCGCCACCTTGTTGATCCAGCAGGCATCGTGGCCCGCGCCTGAAATGATATTGCGGTGGGAATATCCCAGCCGGTCGGCGGCACTGCGGATCGCCTGCACGCAGGCCTCGTCAAACTCCACCGGATCAAAGCCGCCGATTTTTTCAATCTCCACACTGAGGCCCATGTCATCGCAGATTTTTTTCGCACCCTCCGCCAGGCGCTTCTCCATGTCCTGGATCGTCGCCAGATTGGGCGAACGAAAATCGACGGTGAACACCACCTTGCCGGGAATGACGTTCCTGGAGTTGGGATAGACCTCGATATGACCGGCCGCACCCACCGCATCAGGCTTGTGCGACCAGGCGATCTCGTCGACCAGATCGAGAATGCGGGCCATGCCGAGACCGGCATTCCTGCGCATCGGCATCGGCGTCGAGCCGGTATGGGCGTCCTTGCCGTGCACCGTCAGTTGCGTCCATGACAATCCCTGGCCATGGGTCACGACACCGATATCCACGTCTTCGGCTTCCAGAATGGGACCTTGTTCGATGTGCAGTTCGAAGAACGCCTTCATCTTGCGGGCGCCAACCTCTTCATCGCCACGCCACCCGATACGCTCCAATTCATCGCCGAATTTCTTGCCCTCGGCATCTTCTATCGCATAGGCCCAGTCCTGCTTGTGCACATCTGCAAAAACCCCTGACGCCAGCATTGGCGGCGCAAACCGCGCGCCTTCCTCATTGGTCCAGTTGGTCACAACGATCGGGTGCTTCGTCTTGATGTTGAGGTCATTCAAGGTGCGCACGATCTCAAGGCCCGCCAGCACGCCCAGCACACCGTCATAACGGCCACCTGTCGGCTGGGTATCGAGGTGCGAGCCCACATAGACCGGCAGGGCATCCGGGTCACTTCCCTCGCGGCGCATGAACATGGTACCCATCTGGTCGACCCCCATGGTGCAACCGGCATCCTCGCACCAGCTCTGAAACAGCTTGCGGCCCTCCCCGTCCTCGTCGGTTACCGTCTGACGGTTGGAGCCACCGGCAACACCGGGACCGATCTTGGCCATCTCGTGAATGGTGTCCCAGAGCCGGTCGCCATTGATACGCAGGTTTTCGCCAGGTGCTGTCATTTCATTTCCCGTGCAACATTGAAAATTTTGATCAATTGGTAAAGATTACAGGTTTCACATCGTTCCTCAAGATGTAAAATGAACGTTCCAGGCCGCAACCCCGATCAAATCCGGCCTATCAGGAGACACATCGCTTGGCCAGGCCCAGAGCTGCAGAAACCCGCAAACGCACCCGCATTCAGCAGGAGAAGGAAGACCGCATTCTCGACGCGGCTCTCGATGTGTTTTCGGCGCATGGATTTCGCGGCTCGACCATCGACCAGATCGCCAAGGCCGCCGGCATGTCGAAACCGAATTTACTGTATTACTTCCGCACCAAGGAGGCGATCCACCGCCTGCTGATCGGCCGGCTTCTGGACACCTGGCTTGATCCCTTGCGGGAGATGAATGCCGGCGGCGATCCCCTGTCGGAGATCTGCTCCTATATCAGACGCAAGCTTGAAATGGCCCGCGATTATCCGCGTGAAGGCCGGCTGTTCACCAATGAGATCTTGCGCGGCGCGCCACACATCCAGGAAGAGATGAGCGACCTGAAGTCGCTGGTCGATGAAAAGGCGAAAATCATGCGCGGCTGGATGAAAGACGGACGGTTGGCCAGATGCGACCCCCATCATCTCATCTTTTCGATCTGGGCCACCACCCAGCACTATGCCGATTTCGACGTCCAGGTACGCGCGATTCTGGGACCGGCCAGGTCAGGCGAAGGCCGTTTCGAGGATGCCGCGCGCTATTTAGAAAAGCTGTTTCTGGACGGCTTGAAACCGTAGCGTCGAGATCACTGATCCACACCGTTCGCATTGGCCATTTCGAGCCTTCTTCGGACATGTGTTCGGCAAATCCAATCAGCCATGTCGTGCCAGAAACTGACATTCAGGCCAATTGCTGTTTTAGTCCGGAACCCAGCACCAAAATGGCAAACTAAGGCAATTTTGGCTCTGGTAAAATTGCTGCAGCTCGTTCAACCTGCACCGATAGCTGGATTCTGCCATCCTTCATTTCCAACAGCAACGCATGGAATTTCTTTCGTGAAAACACATACTGTCGAACACCCGAAACGAGACAAATTACTTGAACCTGCAGAGACTGCCGTGTTGGTTGTTGATGCTCAAATGTCGGAGTTCAACGACGACAAGAGAGCCGAAAAGCCTGATTATGTACAATCCATCGAGACCCGGGCGCTGCCCGCAATCAAGAAACTGATCGACGCGTCACGACCGAAGGGAGTTGAGATTATTTACACGATGATCGAGAGTCTGACGAAGTGTGGACGTGATCGCAGTCTCGATCACAAGTTGTCCGGCATACATGTCCCGAAAGGCTCGCCCGAGGCGGATATGATACCGGGAATCGAACCACAAGAAGACGACATCGTCCTCCCAAAGACATCTTCCGGCGTCTTCAATTCGACCAACATCAATTACGTGTTGCGCAATCTTGGTATCAAGAATGTGATTGTGGTTGGCTTCATCACTGACCAGTGCGTAGACATGGCGGTGCGCGACGGGGCCGATCTTGGATACTACATGGTGTGCGCAGGCGATGGTTGTGCAACTTATTCAGATGAACGTCATGAACTTGCCCTGAAAGCCTTTGGTGGCTATTGCCGGGTTCAGAGTGTCGACGAAGTCCTGGCGACATACGCCTCCTGAGAGATAACGTTACTCAAAAACGATGCGCGGAAAGTACAACGAGACGATCCAGTTTGGCTGGTCGACAATTTCGCTGATGCGCAGGTCGGCGCAAACCGAGCACAGCATATAAGCTTCCTCAGCCGCGATCCCGTGCCGTTTGGTCAGCAAATCAATCATGCCCGAGACTGCTGCTTTAGCCCCTTCCATTAGATCCGGTCCAACACCGGTTGTGGCGTCATAACCTTTTGCATCAAGATGTCGGGTAACTGGTCCTGGTGTTCTAAACCGCGGAAACATCAAATTTTCCGCCTTGACCAGATCGAACGTCAACACCACCGACATCGGGCTCTCAATGGCAGTGCCACAGACTTCGCCATCGCCTTGTGCAGCATGGGTGTCGCCCACAGAAAACAGGGCACCGGCAACCTCGACCGGCAGATAAAGCTCGCTGCCTGCGGACAGATCACGCACATCCATGTTGCCACCTATACGTCGAGGCGGGACGACCGAGTGCACACCAACCTCGGCCGGGGCAACACCGATTGTGCCGGTAAAGGGCTTCAAGGGGATGCGGGCGAGATCGTTCCAGACAGCCGGTGCCAGTGTATCCGGGTCGTATTGCCAGTTGATCATCGCCGGATCGGTAAAACTGTCTGCGAGCAACCCAAACCCTGGTATGTTGGCAGTCCAGCCCCATCCTGATGGCCGAAAGCTGTCAAGGGTAACTTTGAGGCTGTCACCAGGCTCTGCCCCATCGATGTAGACCGGGCCGGTGACCGGGTTGACCTGACCGAAATCGAGCAAGGGGACATCCGCCGCAACCGAACCTGGTCCAAATTGCCCACCAGATGCATCGATGATTTCGAACTCCACAGTCTCGCCGGGCGCTATTCTCAGAACCGGTTCGTTGGCGTGATCCCATCCGAAGTGATGATGATGGCGGTGGATCGTATGGTTGTGCGCATGGCTCATAATGCTTCCTCACAATTTCTAGATGGCTTCCAGGCGTCGTCCGACCCCTTGCAGGACACGGGTCAACACGTCGGTCCATTCACGTTGTCCGGCTTCATCCGAAATATGATCATTGCGGATTTCAAGAAGTGAATGCGGCAGGCCGCGCTGTTCGCCGTGGACGGGTATCGTGTAGTCGCCAAAATCCTCGACTTCATAGGGCTCGTTGAAGGTGAAGATCATGTGCCCTGCCTCTTCCTCCATAGCATCATGAATGAATTGCGACAGGGCATCATCGCGGTTGAACAGGATGCCAAGATGCCAGGGGCGCGGTGCAGGTCTGGCCTCCAAACACGGAGTAAAACTGTGCAGCGCAATCAGGGCGGTTTGACGGTTCTCACTGACGCGTTGGTCGATAATAGCTGCCACTTCATCATGAAACGGCTTGTGTATCTGCTCATAGCGGGCGTCACGCTCGGCATCCGACACGGAAAAGTTCACCGGCACTTCAGTACCATCGCTTATTTCCGGGATCGAATCCTCTGCCCAGATAGGTCTGTTGCAATCGATCACAAGGCGGGAATACCGCTGGAAGACAACAGGTGCATCCAACGTTTTCACCAGGGCACGACCCACTGCGTCAACACCAATATCCCAGGCAATGTGCCGGCTCAGATGCCGATCCTCGATACCCAGATTACCGAGATGCTCAGGAATCGCTCTGCCGGCATGCTCACAGGTAATCACAAATGGCGAGCTGCCTGACGGGTTTACAACCTCTACCGGTTCAGGGTCATTTTCGCCAAGGGCAAAGACCGGCAACATCTGCGAGCTGACAGTATCGGACATTACAGCCTCAAACTTTCTCGCGCCCGACATTGAAGGCGGGAACCAGCCCATTGGGCCTTAGCAGCAGCAGAAAAATGACGATCCCCAATGCCAACGCTTCCCGGTAAGGCTGAATATGATCGGGCAAATACGCCGCCAGGTAAATCTCGATGAAACCGAGGGCAAACCCTCCGGCGACGGCACCAGTCAAGCTGCCGAGGCCGCCAAGGATGGCCGCGATGAATGCTTTCAGAACCGGAATGAAACCCATCAATGGGTCAACCGATGCTCGTTGGGCTACCCAAAGAACGCCAGCAACTCCGGCCAACGCTCCCGATATTGCAAATGCGCCTGCGATCACAGCGTTCGCGCGGACACCCATGAGACGGGTAATGGAAAAATCTTCGGCTGCTGCACGCATTGCCATGCCAAGGATTGTGTGACGCAGAAACCAGTTCAACAAGACAAGTATCACCAGCGTTATGGTGATCGACAATATCTGATTGATGCCGATTGACAGTGAGCCGAAGTGCACCGATTGGGCCAACATGTCCGGTAGGATAACGGCTTGCGATCTCGGTGAAACCAGATTCTGGAACAAAGTCTGGAGGATCACCGCGACTGCAAAACTGGTGACCAGCAATGTCGCACCGGATGAATTGCGTACGGGCCTGAAAGCAATGCGCTCCATCAGAAGAGCAGCGACAACCGCAATCAGGATTGCAAACGGTGCGGCTATTACAAATGGCAGACCGACCAGGCCACAATACATCAACGCATAGCCAGTGATCGTCATCAGCTCGCCATGGGCAAAATTGATCATGCCCATGATCGAGAAAATGATTGCGAGCCCCAGAGCCAACAGCGCGTAGGTGCCCCCCAGCGACACTGCGTTGATCGATTGTTGTATGAATACGTCCACCGCCGCCTCCTTCAGCTTTCTATTGGTGACCCAGGTAGGCCTGTTCGATCAGATGCGACGACCCCAGATCTTTTGCCGTGCCAGACGTCACGATTGATCCGGCAGCCATTACATATCCTCTGTCGGCAACTTCCAGCGACATGGCGACGTTTTGCTCGACCAGCAATATGGTGATGCCACTATCACGCAGCGCAACAATTTGATCAAAGATCGTATCGACGATTTGCGGCGCGAGACCGAGCGACGGCTCATCCAGCAACAAGAGCTTTGGAGATGACATCAGCGATCTGGCAATAGCCAGCATCTGTTGCTGCCCCCCAGAGAGTGTCCCGGCGATCTGCTGGCGTCGTTCCACGAGGATCGGGAACAGGTCAAACATACGCTCCAAATTCTGCTTGCGCCGGTCAGCAGACTTCCTCAGCGGCATGCTGCCAAGAAGCAGATTTTCTTCCACAGTCAACGAACCAAAGACCCGGCGGCCCTCCGGGGTCAGGGTAATCCCCAGTCGAACCAGTTGTTCAGTGGCCAGACCGACAAGGCTGTCGCCCTTGAAGCCGATCTGGCCTTGATGTGTTGGGACAAGACCGACAATGGCATTCAGTGTCGATGATTTACCCGCACCGTTCGCACCAAGCAAAGCGACGATTTCGCCGTCCTCTATGCTCAGCGAGACGCCACGAACGGCCTCCACGGGTCCATAGTGCACGTGGAGGCCTTCGACTGTCAGGATTGCCATATCGACGTTGCCCTTGCCCGTCCGGTTACTGCATCCGCGGAGCCGGAACGAGATCAGCTGTAGGCGAAGGCTGTGCAACCAGCTCGCGTCCGCCATCCTTGACGCGGATCAATGTGACCTGGCGAACCGGCATCCCCGTGGTGCCCTTGTAGGTAATCATGCTGGTGACCCCCTCGACGTTTTCAAGGTTGGCAACGGCATCACGAATGGCTTGCGGCTCAATGCTGTCTGCCGCCAGTACGCCCGCTTCGATCACTTTCATCAGGTCGTAACCAATGGCTGAAAAGATCGTATCGGTTTCCTTGCCGTATTTGGCGGCAAACTTCTTGTTGAAACCTTCAAGCGCGCTACCAGACGTTGCATGGCCCGCAGTTGAAAACACGACGCCTTCAGCCGCTTCGCCAAGAGAGAAAGTGGTCGGTGAATCGATACCATCACTGCCAATCACCTGCGCAGTAACACCAGCTGCCCGCAATTGCCGGATGAAGGCCGGGAAATCAGGCTCATAGGCTGCAGTCATGACAACATCAACCGGCGGATTCATCGCCTTGATCTTGGTGACTTCAGCGGAAAAATCCTGTTGGCCAATTGTGTAGGTACCTTCACCGGCGACCGTGTTGCCAAGTTTCTTGAACACATCCGAAAAGTACAACGGGAGTGTTGTGTATTGGGTATCCGGTGAATACAGCACGTAGGCATTCTTCAGCCCCTGTTTGTGAGCCCATTCAGCCGACACTGTCGCCTGGACATTGTCACCCGGGAAGTTGGCAAACATGTAGTCGCCACCCATCATCGGCAACGTTGGCGAAGACGCAGCTGGCGAAAAGGCCGGAATCTTGGCGTCGGTGGCCAATGCAGCGGCCGCGAACGACGGATCAGCATCAGATGGCGTCACCAGAACACTGATCCCGGAATCGATCAGTTCCTGAGCCACGATAGAAGTCTGTGCGGCATCGGACCGAGTATCCTTGGAGATCAGTTTGATCTTGTGCTTGCCGCCGATTCCGCCAGCTGCATTGATCTCATCAACTGCGATCTGGAAACCCTGCATGGCCGGGCCATCATAAGGAGCAAGTCCGCCGGTTTGTCCGGTGGCCGTTCCGATAATTATTTCGTCTGCGGACACCGCTGTCGGGAATGCCGCCATGGCGAGACCGACAGTCAGGCATGCTGTCAATTTCAGTTTGCGAAACATGATAAATTCCTCTCCTGTTGTCTTTATTCTGTCAATATTTCGGCAACCTGCCGGCTGCCTTTTTTGCCGAGATAGGCTTCAATCACCTGCGGATCTTTCTGCACGGATTGCGGGGCACCTTCGGCAATAACATGCCCCTCATTGAGAACCACGACCCGATCGCATAATTTCATGATCAGCGGCAGGTCGTGGTCGACGATCAGTATTCCCATTCCAAATCGCTCTCTGAGACCTTTCAGGTCTTCCAGCAGAGCGTCTGTCTCTTCCCGGTTCATGCCGGCAGCGGGTTCATCGAGAAACAGAAACCGCGGATTCAGAGCAAGCGCCCTGGCAACTTCCACCCGCCTTTGATCGCCATACGACAGCGTCGATGCCTGTACCTCCGAAACTTCAGTCAGCTTCATGGTCTGCAACGCAAGGTCGACAATGGCACCGGCCGCCCGGCCTTTAGTCAACGGCCATTTGTCGAGTGCCGACACCGATACGTTCTGGCGAACCGACATGGATGAAAACAACCGGATGTTCTGAAAAGTGCGACTGACCCCCATCCCACCCAGACGATAGGCCGGTGTCCCGGTCACGTCCGCACCATCGATGAACGACTTGCCCGACGTTTCAGGCAACATCCCCGACAAAACATTCAAAAGCGTGGTTTTGCCGGATCCATTTGGCCCGATCAGACCTACGATCTCGCCACTCTTCAATGAAAGCGAAACCTTGTCGAGAGCCACTAAACCATCAAACGCCTTGGTAATTTCCCGAGCTTCCAGCGTTCCCTCCAGCGCAACCACCGGGGCTTCAACAACGGAGGCTGCCGGACCTGTCTGACGGCCGGCAAGACGGGGCAGCAAAATCTCATCCCATTCCAGCCGATCCAGCAGTCCCCCGGCCTTCTTGTACATGACCAGCAGGATGATCAACCCAATACCTATTTGCGTTGTCCCGAACAACGTTGGCGTCTGAAAACCAAATACATCAATACCGCCTTCAATCCGTCGAAGAAGTTCGGAGACCAGGGTAATGAGCACAGCACCGGCAAGCGCCCCGCTGACTGTCGCCATACCGCCGACGATCAACATGGCCAACAACGCGAATGTATCGACGAAGTAGAACTTCTTGACCGAGAAGGCCCCAAGGAAATGCCCGAGCAGCACGCCTGCAATCGCAACCAGACCAGCACTGATCACCCAGGATATCAAACGCTGCATGCGCACGTTGACCCCCATGGCGCCGGCAGCCAATTGGTCATCCCGCGAAGCGCGAAGCTTGAGTCCAAATACCGAATCCTTGAAGAGCCTCGCGATCACTATCGCCAGTACCGCACAGCCTGCCGCCACGGTGATATCGGTCCAGCGCGGCACGCCAAAAAACGACTGGCTGCCCCGGGTAATGTCGCGGGCGCCGATAATGACGCCATGCACAATGACCAGTAGTCCAAGTGTTGCTATCGTTGCAGATGATCCATCAAGCCGCGAAATCACGATGCCCACGACAAGAGCGACCAGCATCACAAAAATCACCGTTACAACCGTTGCAGAAAAGAAATTGAGATGAGCGTTGGCAAGGAAATCCGGCGCGTTGGCCAGCGTCACCTTTTTCATGGCAACCGGCATCGTCAGGATGCCTGACAGATAGGCAGCTATCCCCATGAAAGCGAGATGACCAAAGCTGAGAATGCCGGAATTGCCGGAATAGACGCCCATACCGAGTACGGCGATCAGGCTGATGAAAAAGACGATGAGAGTGCGTTCTATGCTACCGCCGATGCTGGCGGCAATGACGGCAGCAGCGACCAGGAAGAAAACATAGCCTCCCGTTCCGATCCAAGTTCGCGCGGTCATATTCCCTGCCTCAACATATTCCCCGCTAATTCACTCGGCTATCGTGGAGACATTCAACTTCAATAATACATCACAGATCAACACAAATATTGTTTTCTGATAAAAATTGTGCGGAAATGGCAATCGGCAACCAGGCGATATTCCTGTGCAGTTTCTGGTTACTGGACAATGTTGAAGGAAGCACCGCGCTTGATGCAAGCCAGACTGAAGGCACTGACTGACGACCTTACTGCTGCTGAAAGCAAGGTGGCAACGGCGTTGCTGGCGGACTACCCGTTCGCAGGACTTTCAACGGTGACCGAACTCGCAAAGCGGGCTCAGGTCAGCACGCAAACAATCTTTCGTCTGATTGCCAAACTGGGTTTTTCCGGTTACGCCGAATTCCAACGTGCCCTGATCAGCGAAATCAAGGAGAGGTACCACTCGCCGGTCATTCTTCACGAAGCACAGGCCGTGGCGACAGCCGATGACAACTCGTTGGCAGCTCTTGCTGATGCCTCAATCTCTGCAACCCGTGAGACAGTCACAGCTATCCCGGAACCTGTGTTTGACTCAATTTGCGAGATGATCGGTGACCGCAAGCGTTCGGTCTTTCTGATTGGCGGGCGAATTTCATATACCCTGGCGGACTTTCTGTTCAGACATTTGCGGCAGATTCGGCCAAAGGTTTACCTGGTGCCCGACTACCATGAAGATTGGCCTGAATACTTGATGCGCATGTCGCGCAAGGATGTGGTGATCGTGTTTGACTACCGCCGCTACCAGGCCGGACTGGAAACTTTTGCCGACAAGGCTGCCAGAGAACGCGGTGCACAGGTCGTCCTGTTCACAGACAAATGGCTTTCACCGATTTCCCGGCACAGTAGCCATATCCTGCCAGCGTCCATAGATGTGGGAACGCCATGGGACACGAGCCTTGGTCCGGTGCTTCTTATCGAGGCGATCATCAATAAAGTATCAGACAATGATTGGGATGCCACCCGTCGCCGGATTGAACAATGGGACGGTCTGAGGATTCGCCTCGACGACGAAACTGACGTCGACGTGAAGGTTGCAGACATTCCCAAAGCACGTAAGGACAAACAGAGAGGATGAAAATGATCCAGGAAGAATTGGCGATGGTCTGCTGCAGTGACCTGTCTGGGCATGTAAAAGGCAAGGCATTTCCGGTTGCCGATGTTGCCTCCAGATTAAAAAAGGGGGTTGGATGGGTTCCGACCAACGCGCAAATCACAGCGTTCAACACGATCGCCGACACACCATTTGGCGCATTGGGCGACCTTCTGCTGATCCCGGACCCGGAAGCCGAAGCAAAAGTTGAATTTGAAGACGGCTCGCCGCTGGAGCACTTTTATCTCGGCGATATCCTGCATACCGATGGCAAGCCGTGGTCATGTTGCCTGCGCGGCATCCTCAAAGAAGCACTGGCGGCTCTGAAGTCTGAAACCGGATTGGAACTGAACAGTGCATTCGAACTCGAGTTCCAGTTCACCGACAACACGGTCGATTATGGCCCGGGGTTCGGACTTGCTGGCTTTCGCGAGAAGAAAGCATTTGGTGCCACCTATCTGGCAGCGCTCAGATCAGCCGGCGTCGAGCCTGATTCATTTCTGAAAGAATGGGGCGAGCAGCAGTATGAAGTCACCATGCATCCCAAAACCGGAGTCCGTGCCGCCGATGATGCAGTGTTCATGCGAGAGCTTGCCCGGGCAACATCTCAGCGGACAGAAGAGCGCATTACCTTTACCCCCATCCGGCACCCCGAGGGTGTGGGGAACGGCGTGCACATCCATATGAGTTTTCTGGATGACGCAGGGAAACCGGCGACCTATGATCCTGGCGGACCGGGAGGCCTCAACGAAAATGCCCGGCACTTTGTAGCCGGCATTCTTCACCACCTTCCAGCGATCATCGCCTTTACCGCTCCCAGCGCAGTTTCCTATGCCCGCCTGACCCCTCACCGCTGGAGTGCTGCCTACAACAATCTGGGTTATCGCGATCGTGAAGCCTCTGTCAGGATCTGCCCGGTCGCCGAATTGCCGGGAATGGATCCCGCCAGGCAGTTCAATTTTGAATTCAGGGGCGCCGACTCATCTGGCAGCCCCTATTTGCAACTTGCCGTCCTCGTACACGCAGGGCTGGATGGCATTCGCAATAAATTGGAACCTCCGGAAGCCACCGAGGAAGATCTGTCATTGCTGTCAGTGAGCGAGTTGACCAAGCGGGGATTTGTTCGCCTTCCAGAGTCCCTGGACGACGCTCTCACTGCCCTCGAGGGCAGCGTCACTGTTAAGTCGTGGTTCCGCGATCCTTTCATTGAGATTTACCTGAAACACAAGCGCAGTGAACTTCAGTATCTTGATGGCATGTCACCGGAAGAAACGTGCGCAGCTTATGAAAAGGTCTACTGAGCGATCAGAAACAGTTGGGAACAAGCGCCATGCCATCTCTTTATGACCGCGACGGAGTTGCTCTTTCCAAACTGCAAAAACTGCGGTTCTTTCCGCTCGCCCTCACTGGCGGACATGGCAGCTACGTTGTCGATGAGACAGGCCGTGATTTGCTTGACCTATCCGCATCCTGGGGAGCTGTAAGCCTCGGACATTCCCATCCAGCGCTGATCGAAGCGGTTTCAGGGGCTCTTCAAAACCAGGCCGGAGCCAGCGTGTTGTCGGCAACCAATGAAGCAGCTGTCGATCTGGCGGAACGTTTACTCGACCTCACTCCGGGCATTGGTGACAGGAAAGTATGGCTTGGGCATTCAGGATCGGATGCCAACGAAACAGTTGCCCGGGCGGTTACAGCGGCCACTGGCCGGCAACGCATCATTACGTTCACAGGCGCGTATCATGGCGGCACCGCCGGCTCGATGGCTGTCTCCGGTCATAGCGTGCAAACCCATGCTGAAAAGTCAGACGGGCTGATCAGCCTGCACTACCCGGACCCCTACAGACCGGTCGACGGCGACACAACTGGCGCATCGGTTCTTGAAACGCTCAAGCACCGCTTTGAAACCGACGCTCCGCCTCAGGATGTCGCAGCCGTCTTCATTGAACCCATCCAGTCCGATGGAGGCTTGATCGTTCCGCCACCAGGGTTTTTGAAACAGCTGTGTGATCTGTGCAAGAACCACGGAATCCTAACAGTAAGCGATGAGGTCAAGGTCGGCGTCGGGCGAACTGGCCGCTTCACCTGCGCAGATCATGAAGGCTTCGTGCCGGACTTCATCACGATGGGTAAAGGCCTCGGCGGCGGCCTTCCAATCTCGGCGGCGATCGGTCCGGCAGAAATTATGGATTTCGCGACGTCTTTCTCCATGCAGACTTTACACGGCAATCCCATCTGCGCCGCAGCTGGAAAAGCGGTTCTGGACACAATCCATACCGAGAATCTGCTTGAAAACGCTGCAAAGACCGGCGGTTATTTGATCCAGTCACTGCGACAGTTGATGCAGTCACATGAGTTAATCGGTGATGTTCGCGGTCGCGGGCTGACAATCGGTGTTGAACTTGTGGAAACCAGAGACAGTAAAGAACCGGCAGCTCGAGCAGCTGCAAAAATCGTCTATCGGGCCTTTGAACTGGGATTGATTCACTATTACGTTGGTATGAATTCCAACGTGCTTGAACTTACTCCCCCACTAAACCTGAGCGCACAGGAAGTGGATGAAGCGATCTCAATTTTGAGCAAGGCAATACAAGACACCGTTGCGGGTCGGGTCCCGGACGATGTGCTCATGGGTTTCGAAGGTTGGTAATCGGAGGCAGGTCAGTGCAAGTTCACAGATATGAGACTGTTGGCAATCTCGAGTATCTGTTTGGGGTTAGGCGAGGGCTTTAGCCCGCCCATGATCCATAATCGCTTTGTCCGCAATGCAGTCGTATGCCGTTAGCCTGGCAATCGAGTCCTGACCATGTGTTGGCACTTCATTGATCCGGCGCGAATGCCATGACCAGCATGGCAGCCGCCGTCACCAGCGCGCCGGCAAGGATTGACGGGCCGACCCAGCCATGCCCGATCAAACCTTCGATCAGGATCACGAACGCAGGTGTGAAATAGGTGTACGA
>CALIOE010000133.1 GCA_938044775.1 uncultured Rhizobiaceae group bacterium | reverse complement strand
TCCAACAATGATGTGCTGCGAGGCGATAGGGGTGATAACGGGCTTGAAGGTCTGGCCGGCAACGACCGATTGTTTGGTCGCGGTGGTTCCGACAGTCTGACCGGCGGCATCGGTGCGGACCGTCTCGGCGGTGGCCTGGGTGGCGTTGTTGCGAGTGACGGGGCTGCGGATTTCTTTGTCTATAACAGCATCGCTGAATCGACTGTCGGCGGACTTGGCCGCGACACGATCATCGATTTCTGGCGTGCCGACGGCGACAGGATCGACCTCTCTGCCATTGATGCCAATGCCAACACCGCCGGGATCAATGATGCCTTCACCTTCATCGGCAACGGGGTCTTTTCCAATGCCGCCGGACAGCTGCGCTACGCAGTCTCGATTAATCAGGTGCAGGGCGATGTGGATGGCGATGGTGCCGCCGACTTCGCCATCAAGGTCGATGGTGTCGCAGACATGATGGGCAGCGACTTTATCCTTTAGGGAAGTGGCCACCTATTGTTCGATTGAGATGACCCGTCTGATCTGATCAGATTTGAAGCCAACCAGCTCCGGCATTCTGGCAGCCGGAATGACGGCCACATCAAACAGCTCGTCGATCACACCCTCGATGCGCAGCCAATGGGGTGCATCACCTTTTTTTGTATCAACAACGTGTAGCCCGCAGCGCGGCGCGACTTCCTCGCGCTCCAGCCTTTCATGCAACGGCAGGCCTTCAAATGTTCGGTTCTTGCGCGCCTTTGAACTGGCAACGACGGCATGATCTCCAACAAAAGCCATTCCCCGCAAATATCCCGGCAGAAATGCCAGCGGCGTGAATCCGCCTGCCGCCATATCGACATGGCCAAATTCTCCGGCGCCCGAGTTTAACGCGAAAAGACGGTCAGAACCGTCAGCCGTTGTTTGCCGGCGCGGTGAATGAGGCATGGCGAGACCTGAAGCAATGATTTCGCCGCTCGCAACATCGACGATGACACCACCATCGCGGCGCCGGTCGCGCCAGCCATCAGCAATGTCGGTCGGAGCGACCGCTGTCACATGGGTGGGGGCGCCCTCGAACATGGCCATGCCGTTAAGATGGCAGCGGTCTTCCGGTGCCAATCTGGAGATGAAGGGCGGCTGCCATACCGGTCTGAAGGAATGTGTCTCGCTGACAGCGGCTATACAGGAAAACAGCGTGTTGACGAACAGCGTCTGCCCGTTGGCCGCGAAGGCCACGTCGTGGGCATCCACGTCGCCGGTGAAATGCGCCATCTGCGGCACGAACAGAGGATCGGCGTTTTCTGTGGTCTCGTCGGAACGCACATCATGGAACTGAAGTATCTGGTTCAGGCCCGCAATGGTCAGGCGTGGCCCATCAACGCAAAGGCCCATCGGGCGCTCCAGCCGGCGGTTGAGGATCCACAACTGACCGGATTGCGGGTCTGTACCAAAGACCAGCACCATCCCCGCCTGATAGGTTGAGACCAAAAGAGCACAACCTGTCTCCGCAAGCCAGCTCTCGAATTGCCTGGATGTTGTGACTTCAAATGGAGGTGAAGCTTTTTCGCTCATGGAAATCCTGTCGGGTGCGTGGCGTTGGCACTGTTACTAACAAGGACGGAGACCGGCACAGTGGTGATCTGACAGCTCCCGTGGAGCTTTCAGATAACATCTAATGGTTAAAACCTGATATCGGGAAGCTGCCGTTTGCAGCCGATAGTGCGCGCGAATGCCCGGCTTGAAATACATCACAGAGCGAGGATGCCCCACATCAATGTCGAACAGACAATGGATCCGGCGGGAGGACAGGAATCTGACGGTCCGTCTCGTCCATCACTGTTTCACGGCCCAGCCCCGCCTGTTGATCTGAAAGCGGGTATGCTGGTCGTGGGTCTTGCTATTTCCGCAGCCAATTGACTTTGATGCATCATGACCGGACGGTGTTATTGAGCGAGGGCAATGGGCAGGTGCAACTCTATGGGATCAGCTGAGCAATTTACGATTGAAGGAGCCGGCGGAGGAAGCATTCGGCTGCTTGCCGGTGAGAGCATCGAGATTACCAACTTAGAGGGCTCGCAGGTGGTTGATCTGTGGGCTTTTGTCGAACCGGATTTGTCAGAGTTCCTCTCGGCCGAACATACGCGGTCCTGCCTCGAAAAGCTCATCCCAAATGTGGGAGATGCGCTCTACTCCAATCGGCGGCGTCCGATCATCACTCTTACGGAAGACACGTCTCCCGGCCGCCATGACCTGTTGCTTTCTGCCTGTGATGAACAGCGATATCTTTTGCTTGGGCATGTCGGTTATCACAAAAACTGCGCCGACAACCTGGTGGCTGAAATGAAAGGTGCTGGGCACTCCGCGACTGAACTTCCAAGCCCCTTCAACATCTTTCAAAACGTCACGGTTGACCAAGATGGACTGTTGCAGATCGAAGCGCCTTTGGTTCAGGCGGGTCAGTCCGTCACGCTGAGGGCCGAAGTGCCGGTTCTGGTTGTCATGTCCGCCTGCCCGATGGATATGGCCCTGACCAACGGCCCGGACAAAAGATCAAAGCCGGTCCATATCCGGAAGATGGGATAAATCAGCCGGACAAGTACGATGGCGGGCTTTGCCAATCGGAAATTCTGTGCCCGTCTATTCTTTCCTTTGATAGGGCCCGGGCACGAAGAACACGAAGTCCTCACTGGCCTTCGCCTCATGGCAGATGTGGCAATACTCAACCAGCTCGGGTTCGTCGCCCGTTGTGTCGCCGAATAGAGTGCCGTCCGGAATGACCATCAGGTAGCGCCAGTCCGCTGTTTCCGGATTGGAACCCAAAGCCAGTTTTTCCATGACAAACATGGCGCCTGGAAAAAGCTTGCCATCATCGGTGACGGTCATGGAATCTTTCGCAAACACCGTACCCACCGGATACTTCTCGCCCTTCGCTAACTTGCCATAGGCGCTCGCTGTTTCGTTGGCAAAATTGTTGACGAAGCGCTGACCATGGGTCGCGGAAAGGTAGGGAGCTGAATTGTAACGTGTCCAGGACTGGTAGTCTTTGATGATCGGAAGACGCGCCAGAGCATAACTCTCGGACATGCGCTGGCGGAGTTCATCATAGATTTCGTTGGCCTTGTCTGGCGTGAGATCGGCAGGGTTCTCAACCGTGATATGGCCCGATTCAACCGTTTCCTGTGCCTGTGCCGAACCCGACGTCGCGATGAGCAGAAACGTCAGCAGAGCCGCAGCCTTCATGGGGTAGTTCATTTACTTGATCTCCCAGCAATCCAGATCCACGGCTAGCGTAGGCAATGAAATCAGATATGTCTGCGTTTTGTCATCAAAAATCACCGACCTGTGCGCAAGAGTGAAAACAACGCTGTGGTTCGGTCCGTCTTTGACGGGAAAGTTGAAATTGCTGCGTTTTGAGGGGCGGACCTGAGGCTACGTCTTTGCGACAGCTGAATTGTTCCGCTTTCAATGGTGTAAGGTCAAATGCCGGATCTGTACCGGCTGATCAAATTGCCGATCTCAACTGAGTACGGGTGAGCAATCGAACGGCAGCCGCGTATACGCCATTTGCCTGCGGAAATCGGCAGGCGAAGCATCCAGACCGTGATCCTGGCGTCCTGCCAATTTCCAAAGAGCCGATAACAGCATCTTGTGACATTTTTGGCCGGCGAATTGTTGATGGTTTCATCGGGTCGTTAAATCTTGCCCATGATAGGGAGTGGTGATGGCTAGAACGGTTCCGTCGCCCGTTCGAACAGCGATGCTGTTGTCAGGAATATTCAACTGCCAGTAATTGTCAGTTGGCTTCGTTTAGGTCTGTTTCATCAAACATAGTCAGGAGATGATAATTGACCAAACATACAATCGAAACGGTGTCGTTTAAACTGAATGAAGGCGTATCGCGGGAGTCGTTCATTGAGTCGGCTGAAGCCATCAATGATTTTGTCGCCAAACGGGATGGCTTTATTTCGCGGCGGCTTTCCTGCAACGATGACGGTCTCTGGATTGAACACATCGAGTGGGCAACCCTTGAGGCTGCCATGTCAGCAGCTTCAGAAATTGGCAATGAACCTTCGCTTGAGCCCTGCATGAAGGCCATAGATGGTTCTTCGGTAAAGCTGCATCATACAACGCTGGAAATCACTGTGAACTAGGGAGCAACATGCGACGCAGCGACCGCCTTTCCCAAATCATCGAGATTGTCCAGGACGGTCGGCTGCACCTCGCACGTGATATAGCCGAACGTCTGGAAGTCTCGGTGCGGACGATCTATCGGGATTTCGATACGCTCGCCGCTTCTGGAATTCCCATAGATGGCGAGCGCGGTGTTGGTTACATGCTGCGCGAACCTGTATTCCTTCCGCCGATGAACCTCTCGTTCACGGAACTGGAAGCGCTTCATCTGGGAATGTCGATTGTTGCGGAGGCTGCTGACCCCGAATTACAGGAAGCGGCAGCATCATTGACGCGAAAAATTGACAATGTAGCGACTGCGAAGGGAAGCTCACCAAAGAACTGGGGCTTTGGAGTTTACCCGTTTGCTCAGGCCAAAGCCGGCTTCAAACATATGCCGACGATCCGAAATGCGATCCGCAACCGGGAAAAACTGCAGATCGACTACAGGTCATTGGATGGACGCAATTCATCACGCACCATCTGGCCTTTGCAAGCGGAGTATTGGGGGCGCGTTTGGACATTGTCCACGTGGTGCGAAGAGCGCGCTGATTTCAGAGCATTTCGAATTGACTGCATCACCGCCTGCGATCTGGCGGGCGCTCAATTTAAGGATGTACCGGGGCGCCGTTTGCAGGATTACCTTGAGAAGGTCGACGCGGAAATGGGCATTGGAGATCAAGCCACTTGAGGCCGCATCGAAAGAGCCGGCCGACATTACCTGTTGCACAATGGAGGGTCTCAATGAATGCAAAGGAGGCAACCGTCTCAGTTTTCATCACCCATATTTTGTTTTCGGGGAAGCGTTTCCCGACGGAAGGAGCATTTGCACAACTGCGGCCCATCCGGAACCGCAATGTCCCGGCTCTAGTCGATGACTTAACCGTGCTGGAGCACATCTGCTGGATGGTTTAACTCCTGTCTGCACTTGATGACGTCCTGGAAACCAAAGACTGTCGCGTGCATCAGCCTGCATTCTTGAGTTCTTCATCAATCCGCGATGAGAGTCGTTCGATCACGTCTTTCGTCATTGCAATTTCCTTTGGCGTCAGACCATTGGAGAGTTCGTTCACCCACGGGGTTTGCAGCTTGAGAGCTGCCTGAAACAACTTTTGTCCTTTCGATGTCAGAACCACAAGATGCGCCCGCTTGTGGTGTGGATTGGGCAGGAACTCGACGATTCCCTCCTTTCCCAATTCATTGACAATGCGTTGAATCCCTTGCCGGTGCACCCCCATCGTTCTGGCATGCCATGCTACAGACTGTGGCTTCTCTGCATAAGCGATGGCGCCGAGAATCTGCCATCTCGCACTGGTCAGTCCAAGTTCAGCCACCAGCCGATCACCGGCGACAAGCAATCGGCCGTTCAATCTGAACACGTCCAGTATGAGTTCTGTCACGGCTTCTCCCGTTTCAGACCAATGTTCACTTGACATGGCATCCCCGACTATATTGACAACACGTTGTCAAAATGATTTATGTCCGATATATATGACAACATGACACCAAATTGAGTCAGCTTTCAAGGACGAAACTAATGGTCAATTTCAACCCTCTCGATCCAGACTTTCCGATTCAACGGCAGCTGGATGTCGATGCCGGACCGGTCGTACTGGTCAACGTATTCACCGTCGATCCTGACGACCAGGCCGCTTTGGTTGAAGCCTGGAAGGAGGATGCCGTCTGGATGAAGAAACAACCCGGCTACATCAGCACTCAATTGCACAAGGCAGTTGGTGAAAGCAGCATGTATCTGAACTACGCGATTTGGGATTCGGTCTCAGATTTCCGTGCAGCATTTTCAAACCCGGAGTTTAAGAAAGCGCTTAGCCATTATCCGTCCAGCGCGGTCACAGCACCACATCTTTTTGAAAAGGTCGCTGTTGAGAATTGTTGCGTGGCCTGACGCTCCGCCGGTCGAAGGAAGAGATCATGGCATTGAAAAGTGACGACACCAATTATGGTGCTGTGGCCGTAACCCTACACTGGCTTTCGGCGGTGCTCATCCTGCTGCTTCTCGTTTCAGGTTTTCGCGCAGGTCAAACGAATGATCCTGCCGCGAAAGCCGAAATTCTGGGGTTCCATGCGCCAATGGGGATAACGATCCTTCTCCTGACGATGGCAAGAATTGTCTGGTGGTGGCGTTTTGATACCAAGCCGGGTGCGGTGGGCCGCAACCCGCGATGGCAGACATTATCTGCCAAAGCGATTCACTTACTCTTTTACGTCGTCATGATTGGGATGGCAGCGAGCGGGATCGGAATGTTTGTATTATCCGGAGCCGGTCTGATCGTATTTGGTGGCGCAGACGGAACCCTGCCTGACTTTGACCAATACCTGCCCCGCACGCCCCATGGATTTGGCGCTCGAGCCATTGTCATTTTGCTTGTCCTCCATGCTGGTGCGGCTCTCCATCATCACTTCATTAAGCGAGACGTAACCCTCAAACGCATGTGGTTCCGCCGCGGAGATGCAAAGTGACGAGAAAGGCACACGCGATTGTCGGGCCGTTTGTAGTATGGGTGCCGTTGATTCAAGCAGCGGCGCCGAGGATTTATTCGGCTGGCTCAGTTCACCCTCAAAGGGCTCTTGTTTGGACCACAGAATGCACACGGATCGATGCACCGTGCTTGAGGCGGCACTTACAGGCCAATTTGTCGACCAATTGACGGTGCGACAGACAAAATTTCATGCAAATTGGGGTAGGTCATGCGACAGCAACAAATTGTCCAGGGCAATTGCAATATCGGAGCCTTTGGCAACATGCGCTGATTGCGATTAAATCTGTCGCACTGCGCGCGCCCACAGAATGCGCCCAAGACGCCTCAAACCGATACCACTGCGAATCTCAAACTCTTCATAGTGAAACCGTTTTGGTGCCACGCCAATTTTGCGAAAATCATCGGCGAATGATTTGCGCATCTCCGCGGGTCCGCAGAACAGAATATGTGACTGCGCCAGAGTTTCGCCGGCTATTTCAGCAACATCATCCGGCGACAATCGGCCTTTCTGTTGGCTGGGCCAGACAACTAGATTGAAGTCTGTCCTTTTGTCAGCCAACGCGTTCAACTGTTCTAAATGTACGGCTTCATTAGCTGAGCGGACCGCGTAGATCATCGTAATTTGTTGGCTTTCCTCGGGAAGTGCTTCGGTCAAGGCGAGGAATGGAGTGACGCCAACACCTGCAGCGATCCAGATCTGAGGGCCTTCGATATTTTGTCCAAACCGTCCGTGCGGACCTTCGACCCGTACGGTTTGATTTTCTCCTAAAGCATCGATTATCCGGCTTGTGAGGTCGCCGAGGGGTGCAATCGTCACCCTGAGACTGGCATCTTCAAGAGGGGCACTGCTGATTGTAAAGGGATGAGGTTCATCGAGCCCGGCACCCGAAAACGCGAAAAACCCGAATTGTCCGGCCCGGTGACGCAGTGGCCTTCCATCTGCAATCAATGTTGCCGAAAGAACCTGACCCTCTCTATCCAATGAGTTGATGCGGTAGGGGTATGACGGCCGCATATTTCGCGGTGCAGACGTGTAGATGAATGCGACAATTCCGATGGCACATAGCAGCATCAAATAGATTCCAAGCGGATCTCCGTTCGAAAATGGTTTCAGGATGAAAAGGTAGTGAAATGTGGCCATGACAAAGAAAATTCCGATAAGCCGGTGGGTCCACTTCCACAGGTGATAGGGGATAAAGGTCGCGACGGTGATAACAACCAGTATCAACAACCCATAAAGGCTGATCTCTCCCGCAGTTTCTGCCACCTCCCCCAAGAGGGTTTCTGCACCAATACCCTCCATATCTGCATCTATCGTGTCGTGGAGCAGAATTGCCAGCATCGCGCTGATGCCCAGCCATTTGTGAATCCGGTAGGACCGGTCCATTGCGCCGAAGACGGACTCCACTCCCGGCCAACGTGTGGCAATCAGCTGCGCAAACGACATGGCGATCAACGCCACCATGCCAAGATACTGGCTGAACAGCGCTATGAAATCCCGGCCCTGTCCAATACCGGGAAGCCAGATCAAGGGAACCAGACAGGCGACAACAATGAGGCACAGGCCGATTGGGTTCATGTTCAGCACTTGATTGCGTAGAGCGTCAGACTGCAATGCTGGAAAAACGAGGGATGATCAATACGCGACACCAAAGCAATGATCGGAAAGAGCTTTCTGCGGACTGGGTGGCTGAGAGCTTGTGATTGGCTGCATTCGCCCGCCAGCGACACTCTGC
>CALIOE010000132.1 GCA_938044775.1 uncultured Rhizobiaceae group bacterium | reverse complement strand
AGCCATCTGGCGGTGCCGAAAGAAGATGAGAAAATCCGCTTCCGCGATGTCGTCGCTCAGCCGCGCAAGATCATCTCGTCGCCGACCTGGTCGGGGATCGAGTCGGAAAAGGTGTGTTACAACGCCGGCTATACGAATGTGCATGAGCTGATTCCCTGGAGAACCATTTCGGGACGCCAGCAGCTCTATCAGGACCATTTGTGGATGCGGGCATTCGGCGAGGGGTTCTGCGTCTATCGTCCGCCGATCGATACCAAGACCATCAATCCGATCATTGAAGCCAAGTCGAACGGCAAGCCGCAAGTGGTGCTGAATTTCATCACGCCGCATCAGAAATGGGGCATTCACTCGACCTATTCTGACAACCAGATGATGCTCACTTTGAACCGCGGCGGACCAGTGGTTTGGATTTCCGAAACCGACGCCGCCAAGGCCAATCTGGTCGATAACGATTGGGTGGAAGTCTACAATGTAAACGGGGCAATCTCTGCCCGCGTGGTCGTCTCCCAGCGGATGAAGGAAGGGACGATCTACATGTACCATGCGCAGGAGAAGATCGTGAACACGCCGGGCTCGCAGGTAACAGGCCAGCGCGGCGGCATCCATAACTCGGTCACGCGTGCCATCACCAAACCGACCCACATGATCGGTGGTTACGCTCAACTATCCTACGGATTCAACTATTACGGCACGGTCGGCTCAAACCGCGATGAGTTCGTCATCGTTCGCAAGCTCAAGAAAGTAGATTGGATGGATGGTCCCTACATGGGCGACACACTGGAGGCAGCAGAATGAAAATCCGCGCACAAATTGGCATGGTGCTGAACCTCGATAAATGCATCGGCTGCCATACATGTTCCGTCACCTGCAAGAATGTCTGGACCAACCGCGAAGGTGTCGAATACGCCTGGTTCAACAATGTCGAGACCAAGCCCGGTATTGGCTATCCCAAGGAATGGGAGAACCAGAAAAAATGGAACGGCGGCTGGACCCGTAAGAAGAACGGCAAGATTGAGCCCAAAATGGGATCAAAGTGGCGGGTTCTGGCCAAACTTTTCGCCAACCCTGACCTGCCGGAGATAGACGATTACTACGAACCCTTTGACTTCGACTACGGCCATCTTCAGACGGCTGGTGAAAGTCAGACAACACCAACGGCTCGCCCGAGATCGATGATCACCGGTGAAAGAATGGAGAAAATCGAATGGGGCCCCAACTGGGAAGAAATACTCGGCGGTGAATTCTCCAAACGGTCGAAGGACTATAATTTTGAGGGTGTGGAAAAAGAGCTTTACGGAGAATACGAAAACACCTTCATGATGTATCTGCCGCGGCTCTGTGAGCACTGCCTCAATCCGACCTGCGTGGCTGCCTGCCCTTCCGGTGCCATCTACAAGCGCGAAGACGATGGCATCGTCCTCATTGACCAGGAAAAGTGTCGCGGTTGGCGGATGTGCGTATCAGGCTGCCCCTACAAGAAGATCTACTACAACTGGTCTTCCGGGAAGTCCGAGAAATGCATCTTCTGCTATCCACGCATCGAAGCCGGGCAACCCACGGTCTGTTCCGAAACCTGCGTCGGGCGCATCCGGTATCTCGGCGTTATTCTTTATGATGCTGACCGAATTTCGGAAGTTGCTTCCGCCGGAGACGAAAAAGATCTCTACGAAAAGCAGCTGGAGATTTTCCTCGATCCGAGTGATCCGAAAGTAATCGAACAAGCGCGCAAAGATGGTGTTCCCGACGCCTGGCTGGAAGCCGCCAAAGAATCTCCGGTCTACAAAATGGCGATCGATTGGAAGATAGCGTTTCCACTGCATCCGGAATACCGGACACTTCCCATGGTCTGGTATGTGCCGCCTCTCTCACCCATTCAGTCGGCAGCTCAGGACGGAAAAATCGGTATGGATGGCGAAATGCCGGACGTTCGCTCTCTCCGTATCCCGATACGTTATCTCTCAAACCTGTTGACAGCCGGAAAAGACGAACCGGTCATCTCGGCGCTCGAACGCATGCTGGCGATGCGTGCCTATATGCGAGCGAAGACAGTCGATGGAATCGTTGATGAATCAATCGCCGAAAAAGTCGGCATGAGCGGTCAGATGATTGAGCAGATGTATCACATTATGGCGATTGCAAACTACGAAGACCGGTTTGTCATTCCTACAAGCCACCGCGAGATCACCGAAGATGCGTATGATGTGCGGGGTTCTTGCGGGTTCTCGTTTGGCAATGGCTGTTCCGGAGGGAGCTCTGAGGCGGATCTCTTTGGAGCCAAGCGAACCAAGACCGTTCAAACGCCGACAGACCTTTTCAAGGAGACAAGCTGATGAACCGCGTTCTGAAAATTGCATCTCTTCTGCTTTCCTATCCAACAAAGCAGCTGCTCGACGAATGTCCCATGCTGGTCGCCGCGTTGGACGAAGAAGACATCTCCGCACGGCACCGGTCTCTGTTATCGCGGCTTGCAACAGATATCGGAAGCCTGGACCTCTACGATGCCGAGGAACGATTTGTTTTTCTCTTCGATCGTACCCGCACCCTGTCGCTGCATCTGTTTGAGCACGTTCACGGCGAAAGCCGGGACCGCGGACAGGCAATGGTTGACTTGCGCGAAATGTATGAAGCGCACGGTTTTCAAATCGATGCCAAAGAGATGCCTGACTACCTGCCAATGTTTCTGGAATATCTCTCAACTCTTCCTGCAGACGAAGCCACGGAACTTCTGGGTCAGACAAAGCACATTCTGACCGTATTGAAGGAGCGTCTTAAGAAGAGAAAATCGATCTACATGAATGCCTTCACCGTGCTGGAGGCAATTGCAGCGGGAAAGCCGGAAAAGAAACTGGTTGAGGAGCTCCTGGATCAACCGGATCACGATCCTGATGATCTCGAAGCACTTGATCGCGTTTGGGAAGAAGAAGCCGTCAGCTTTGGCGGGAACAGGGGCGAAAACGCCTGTGGTCCCGACAGGATGCAACGGCAAATGCGTGCTGCACGCCGAAAGCCACCACAGCCCGACAACACTCATTCTTCAGGGGAGGGCTGATCTATGGCCGCTTATCTCAACACTCTGTTATTTGGAATCTATCCCTACATTGCGTTGGTCGTATTAGTCGTCGGTACCGTGCTCAGGTACGATCGGGAACCCTATACCTGGCGGTCCGGCTCAAGCCAGCTGCTGCGTAGAAAGCAATTGATCTGGGGGTCGGTGCTGTTTCATGTCGGTGTTCTTGTAATCTTTGTCGGCCACCTTGTTGGATTGCTTACCCCAATCGCGGTCTTCGACGCGATCGGCATCGGTCACGGAGCAAAACAACTACTGGCGGTGGTCGCGGGCGGCATTGCCGGCATCATGGCCATCGTTGGCGCAACACTGTTGGTACACCGACGGTTGTTCGATGCGCGTGTACGGGCAACATCAAGCCCGTCAGATACGATGATCATCGTTCTGCTGTGGCTGCAACTTGCCCTTGGTCTGGCAACAATTCCGATCTCGTTGCAGCATCTCGACGGCCACGAGATGGTCAAGTTTATGACCTGGGCGCAAGGAATATTCACTTTCAGAGCTGATGCTTCGAGCTATGTCATGGACGCTGCATTCGTCTTCAAAATGCATCTGTTCCTGGGGCTGACAATCTTGCTCCTTTTTCCATTCACACGGCTCGTTCACATGTTGAGCGTGCCGATCCGCTACATCTGGCGGCCTGGATATCAGGTTGTTCGGAAACGCTCTGAGCAGCCGGCTCGCAATCATATTCCGGCAGAATAGGGAGGCAGGCATGGTTACACTCATAAACACTCTAAGAGAAAAGCCAAAAGCGGTTGGGAGTGGGTACGACACTTATGTTGAGCCGGACACCCGAGTTCCTCCAAAGGCTCAACCTGTTCTTGAGGAAGTATCGGTAAACGGAGTGCCGATCCCGGAGCAGGAAGTCCTGGCCGAGGCCCAGAACCATCCAGCGGAGAATCCAGGAATGGCGACCGCTGCAGCTGCACAGGCTCTCGTCGTAAAAGAGTTGCTGCTTCAGGAAGCTCGCCGCCTTGGCATTGTGGGCAATCCTGAGAAAGGGGAGGCCGGCGCTATTGAAGCGGAGGAGGACGCTGCAATCCGCCAACTCATTGACCAGGAAATTGATATTCCGGTTGCGACGGATGACGAGTGCCGGCGCTATTTTGAAAACAACCTTTCGCGATTTCGCTCGGAGCCGATTTTCGAAGCCTGTCACATTCTGCTGCCGGCACTGGCAGACAACGAGGCGAGGCGACGTGAGGCCAAAGAACTGGCGTATGGTCTCATCAAAGAGCTTGTCGACTGCAATGTTTCGTTTGACGAAACCGCCCGGGAGTATTCGGCGTGCCCGTCAAGCCAGCAAGGTGGCAATCTGGGGCAGATTACGAAGGGTACCACGGTGCCGGAATTCGAAGCTGCCCTGGTCTCGATGGCAGAAGGCGAACTCCGTGCCGAACCTGTAGAGACCCAGTTCGGCTATCATGTGGTCAGGCTGGACCGCAAGATACCAGGCGCGAGCCTGCCGTTTGAACATGTGCGCGAGCGGATCGCAGCCTGGCTTGAAGCTGCCAGCTGGTCCCGGGCTGTTTCCCAATATGTCGGTATCCTCGCAGGTGAAGCCGAAATCAAGGGAGTTGAACTGGCTGTCTTTGACGGCCCCCTTGTTCAATGAGGGAGGGTGTAATGAAGCTGGATCGAGAACAACGTGAATTGGCCATTGAAGCTCTGAACAATGCGCCGCCTCCGTCGCTGCTGGAAGATCCCATCGAGTATATTTTTGCCGACCATTTCAGGCAACGCACACTTTGCAGTGTCCTTCACGAGATCGCTGATGGCAGCGATCCGGACAAAAAGCTCATCATGGCAGCCATCAAATTCATTCAGGGTGATTTTGGCCTGCACGTGCGTGATGAAGAGCAAGACCTCTTCCCGACCTTAAAGAAATGCGTCTCGCCCGGTGACGAGCTACACAACACCCTGAACCAGCTCAATCAGGAACATGAAGATGATCGAATTGACGCCGAAAGGATTGTCGAATCGTTGCAATATTACATGCTCGAAGTCTCCAGGGGAGCAGTCAACAAGGAGCTGCGCCAGCTTCTGACGCGATTTGCCGACAATGAGAGCCAGCACCTGATGACGGAAAACGCGATTGTTCTTCCAATAGCGCGCTCCAAACTGACAGAATCGGATCTGAAGATACTGGGAGAAAGCATGGCCGCGCGCAGAGGCGTCGATATGAAGACGGTTTCGCGATGCTGAATGAACTCCTGGATCACAACAAGCTTTGGGCAGCAAAAAAGGCGGAGCAGGATGCTGGCTATTTTCAGCGTCTTTCTGCGTTGCAACACCCAGACTATCTGTGGATTGGCTGTTCCGACAGCCGGGTGCCCGCCAATGTCATCACCGGACTGGAGCCCGGAGAAGTCTTTGTGCACCGTAACGTCGCAAATCTCGTACACCGTGGCGATCTGAACCTGCTTTCCGTTTTGGAATTTGCTGTCGAATCATTGGACATCCAGGACATCATTGTTTGCGGGCACTATGGCTGCGGCGGTGTTCGTGCAGCGATGGATGGCCATCGGCATGGAATTATCGACCATTGGCTGCAGCCGATCCGCGATGTCGCCGATGCCAATTCTTCCGAACTGAATGCCATGTCCGGGTTGGAGGAGAAACTGGACCGGTTGTGCGAATTGAACATTGAGTCGCAGGTTGAAAGCCTTGCCCGAACGCCGATCATCCGGTCAGCCTGGAAAAGAGGAAAAAGACTGAAAATACACGGTTGGGTTTACGGCTTGAATGACGGCTTGCTCAGAGATCTTCAATGCGACTGTTGTTCGCCCGCTGAAACAAATACCCCCGCAGTGGAAACCTTGTCTGAAAATTCCGGGAGCATTCTCAATGGCTGATTCCGCTGCCATGTCGGCAACCGCCTGCGATGCGGCCAGCTTCCAGGTGTCGCGCTTGCCAATTGAGTACAACGATACCAAAATGCCTATGGGTGTCCTTCGCCTCGACAGCGCGCAACCCGTCGACGCTGTCATGGAAAATGTTGCACGAAAGGTTCAGCGGAACGGAACGAAGTTGGTCGGATACTTGCAGCGGGAAACGGCAATTCCTGGCAATTGTTGCTCCAGAATTTATCTGGAGAACGTCAATTCTGCCGCGCAATATTCCATTTCCCAGTCCCTTGGACCCGGTTCCAAAGGGTGTCGCCTTGATCCACAGGGGCTGGCTGATGCCGCCGGTCATATCCTCACGGAAGTCGAGAACGCCGCTGAATTGTTGATCTTGAATCGTTTCGGTAAAGGCGAGGCCGAAGGTGGGGGTTTTCGATCTGTGATTGAAGCCGCATTGTTGCGGGACATTCCGGTCCTGATTGCCGCCCGGGAACCCTATCTGGAAGACTTGCGTCTGTTCGCTGATGGTCTTTTCGATTGCCTGCCGCCCGGCGAGCAGATTGTTTTGGACTGGTGCAGGCGGGTCTTGAAAGCTCCAAAGTCAGAGGCGCTGCCTGTCTCGTCACAAATTGAAGCCCGTTGAACCCCATCTTGCAGCTGCACACTGCCTGAATGAGCAATGCGACGCTGCGAACCGAAGGCCGAACATGGAGAACCGTGTTCCGGCGGATTCATGGTCTGTGATCACAGCGGCAGATTTATCGCATGGCGGGCATTTGGGAAGTTCAGAGAATTTATGACGGATCGCAGAAACGACCAGGACAATGAGACCCAGAAAGGCGGCTCGGCTGATTCCGATCCCTGGGAACTGTTTGAATCATGGTTCGCTGAAGCCAGGACAAAGGAAATCAATGATTCCAACGCAATGTCACTGGCCACTGTGGATCAGTTCGGCCTTCCCAATGTTCGCGTCGTCCTGATGAAGGAACTTGATCGACGAGGCTGTGTTTTCTACACGAATTTGTCCAGCACTAAAGGCACGGAACTGCAATCGTCACACAAGGCGGCGGTATGTTTTCATTGGAAAACATTGAGGCGCAGCGTGCGCCTGCGCGGCAGAGTTGAACGGGTGACAGACAAGGAAGCAGACGATTATTTTGGCTCCCGCGCGAGGACAAGCCAATTGGGCGCCTGGGCCTCCAAACAGTCTCGTCCGCTGAGAAGCAGGTTCGTGTTGCTAAAGGAGGTCGCAAAATACGGCCTGAGATTTGGTCTCAGCAAAGTTCCGCGTCCAGAGCACTGGTCGGGGTTCCGTCTGCTTCCCGACACGATTGAATTCTGTCGGGAAGGGCAGCATGGCATTCATGATCGGGATCTCTTTTCTTTCGATAAAGCTCGCAATCTGTGGAGCAGGACGACACTTCAGCCGTAGATTGAGCAGTCAGTCGTGGGCTTCTTCGTTTTTTCAACCGGTATCAAAACGCGGGCTTTGTTCGTCAGCGTCAGTCGAGCGGGGCGTTCAGCTTTGTTCCCCTGGTCATGATGCCTCCACGATTTCCAATTTCGATAGAACCATAGCGTTGCTTGAAACATTCGGGCAGCGGACGGTCGCCCTCAAGGGACAACCAAAGGCGCATCAAATGACGGCGTTGGGAGACGTCGGGCCAGTCGAGAAAGCCCGTTCTGTCGTGCAATTGTGAATGGTTGTACACGAACTGCATATCCCCTGGTTCAAGCTGCATTCCAAAGCAAAGCTCCGGATCATTTGCGAGGCCGTCGAACATATCAAGAGCCTCGATGTGGGCGGGCGTCAGTTTCAACGCTCCTTCAAAACGTTGAGCGCTGTCGATGTATTGGCGCTGGTAGAACACCGTCAAACGTCCCGAATGCCAATTCAGAACAGGTATTTCCATGAACGGTTTTGCACCTTCCGGAATTTCACCCCGTCTGTCAGTTGCGATCGGATCGAACAGCTTTTCCAACAAATCGGGGCGCTCCGCCCGCATTCTGTTGTAGATGGTTTCAGCGCTCACCAGCAGCGATTTGCCGCCTTCTTTGGCCTCGCGAATGCACAGCAAACCGACGACATCTGCACTGTCGGTGTGGAAAGTCTGACGTTGGTTGGTTTGGTAGATACGGCTGTTGGGATCATTTGCATCAGCTCCAGTATCGCGCACATGACCCAGAATGTGGCCTTGTGCGTTCTGGGACCGCGCACTGCCAAGATGCGCACCGATTCCGCAAAAAATGGTGGCGGCAAACTCCTGAGAATAGTTCGCGACGGGAAGCCCACGAAGGACTTCAACGCCGACGCCAACTAACATCTTCTGCTTGAGAGCTTCAATGTGATCGGCAAACCTTGAGATCGGGAAGGAACCTTTACTGATTTCTCCGATATCTTTGCCAAGACAGAGAAACTGTCGCGCCGCATTTTCCAGATCGGCTACTTCTTCTGATGTAAGTTGGTGCAGCCAGGCCCCAGGTGTGTCCCTCATATCTTTGCCCAACCATGCAGATGGGCCGTTCAATGCGTCGGGCAGTGTTGTCAGGTCCTGGGACATCGGGGTTTTCACGTTAGCGGTTCAAGGCGGGGCAATTGACCAGAAGATAGCTGATGAGCCCTGCCTTGCAAGATTGAGATCAAAGACATCCTGACCCCGCCTCCGGCCGCGCATCGCCAGACCTGGAGAAGGGAAAGCGAGCCAGGCGCGACCTGCGAAAGCCCAGGGGCTCGCATGGGCTTTTGCGATTGCCGGGCAACAGGGCTGACCCGCAATACGACCTGACGGGTCACATCTCGGAATGTTTAGTGGTCAAGATACTCCATACGGTCTCGGCATGCCCCACACGCTTCTCGTGGTTTGAAAAAACCGACAATGTCAGCGGCACTGTCCAGGTCTCATCGGCTGCGATCACCAGACTTCCGTTTCGCAGTTCTCCTTGAATTGACGTTTCAGGAAGCCAGGCAACGCCTGTGCCAGACAGTGCAAGACTTTTCAGGGCCTCAGAAAATGAATCGATGTGACTGGGCATGGGAGACACTTTTTTGCCGGCCAGAATACGTTCGACAACGGCCCCCAGGAAGGAGCCTGGTGGATAAGCAAGATAGGGGAATTTGGCGGTGCCAAGACGGTCTTCCACCGTCTTACCCACTCCCTCGGCAAGTTTTCTTGAGCAAATCGGTATCAGACGCTCTTCACTCAGATCCAGTCTCTGGAATCGTTGCTCGTCCAACGTCAACGGGATGTGGCTGTGCCGGTAGCACATCAAAAACTCACACAATCCCTGAGAGAATATTTCGCAACAAGTGTGCAAATCATCCGACATGACACGCGTGCGGACATCAGGAATGACGGCTTCAATTTGCCGGAGCAGGGGGGTCAATCGGTGGATCGACGCGGCGTGAGGGGCCGCAAAACTGATAATTCCATTGCCCAGGCTGGCTTTAGTCTGAAGCTCGTCGCGTGTGCGGTGGAGCTGCAGGAGTATTGATTTCGCGACGGGCAAAAATTCTTCGCCGGCGTTGGACAGACAGGCCGGATAAGTCTTGCGATCGACCAGTTCCGTACCAGCCCAATATTCGAGTGACTGGATGCGACGGGAAAAGGCAGATTGGGTAATGTTTCTTTCGTTGGCGGCCGCGGTAAACGACAGGTGCCGTCCAAAGCAGACAAAGTCTTCAAGCCAGTTAATATCCATTCAGGCCTCCCATTTTTTCGAACAATAGGAGGTTATGCAAGATCGGAATACCCCGATGCAAAACTTGCGTTGGTCACCGTCACGTTGAACTTACTAGTCTTCTCAGACTGGCCTTGCCGGGCTCAGAATTACTCAGCGGGACAACACATCAGATGCATCTGGCACGCTTTAAACGCATATCATTGGGGCATTTTCCCACACCATTGGAGCGCCTGGACAACCTGACCAGTCTATTGGGTGGGCCGGAAATATGGATCAAACGCGATGATTGCACTGGTCTGGCAACGGGCGGAAATAAGACGCGAAAGCTTGAATTCCTGGTCGCCGAAGCCATTGCATCTGGCGCTGACACACTGGTAACGCAGGGCGCCACTCAATCCAATCACGTTCGACAAACAGCCGCAGCAGCCCGCAAGGTTGGCATGACCTGTCACGCGTTGCTTGAACGCCGCGTCACCAATCAGGGCGAACAATACGAGCAAGCCGGCAATGTCCTGCTCGATGACATGCTCAAATGCGAATATCACTTTTGTGACGAAGGCCTGGACATGAATGCGGAAGGCCTGAAGCTGGCCGAGAGCCTGGCGGAAAAGGGCAGGAAGCCCTACTTCATTCCAGGTGGCGGATCCAACGCCATCGGCGCCCTGGGCTATGCCAATGCCGCTCAGGAGCTTGTCTACCAGGCCGATGCGATGGGGTTGCGGATTGATGGACTTGTCCATGCAACCGGTAGTGCGGGAACACAGGCTGGGCTGGTGGCAGGGTTTGTTGCACTGAACGCGCCGATACCGGTCGTCGGCATTTCGGTGCGCGCCAAACGAGAGGCTCAGGTGACCAACGTCCACAAGCTTGCTTGTGCAACCCACGACCTGATCGGCACGCGTGGCGACCTCGATGTCAATATGATCGAAGCTCATGACGATTATGTCGGCCCCGGCTATGGCCAGCCGACGGATGCGATGGTTGATGCCATTTCTCTGCTGGCTGCGGAAGAGGGGATCTTTCTCGACCCTGTCTATTCCGGAAAAGGCATGGCCGGAATGATCGGTCTGATCCAAAAAGGGCATTTTGAGAAGGATGAATCGATCGTCTTTCTCCACACCGGCGGTTCTGCAGGATTGTTCGCCTATCCGCATTTGTTCTCAAAACAACGTGGGGCGTGAGTGAACAGACACACGCAATATCATGGCCCGGCACGCGTTGCCGGCTTTCGTGCCGCGGCTTCAACGCCTGCAGTTCAGTTTTCTACAACCAGGCAACGTTTGCCGTTGCAGAGTGAGGATAAGGCTTGTTGCACCGCCGGGCTGTGTGCACAATGTCTTCTTGAAAAATCATCGCGGATCATCGCGACTGGGAGAGATTTCGCAACCAGGTCCAATTCTTCAGGGGCTGTTTGCGGAAGATGGAAGCAAGTTGGAATTCCGGGGTCGACGATCGACCTTTGGATCAATCAATAGGGAGATTGAAGATGAAAAAGAAACTCATGGGAACGGTCTGTGCTCTGGCACTGTCGATATCGTCGGCGGCTTACGCTGCTGAGAAGGTGAATATTGGCGCTCCGGCCTGGACGGGTGCCCAGGCTATCGCCCACCTCATTGCAGAAATTGTGACAAGCCGCATTGGCGGAGAGGCATCACTGGTACCTGGCAACAATGCGGCAATTTTTGCCGCCATGGATGCAGGCAACGGAGACATCGATATCCATCCGGACGTTTGGTTGCCAAACCAGCAAAGCTTCACCGACAAATATGTCAAAGGAACCGGCAACGTTGCATTGTCGGAAAACGCCTATGAAGGCAAACAGAGCTTCTGCGTTTCGAAGCAGTTTTCTGAGAAAAATGGCGTCACATCGATCTTTGATCTGGCGCGCCCTGAAATCGCGAAGCTCATGGACAGCGATGGTAACGGCAAAGGTGAAATCTGGATCGGTGCGCCGGGCTGGGCTTCCGCTAATGTAAATCAGGTGAAAGTGCGCGACTACGGCCTGATGCCTTTCATGGAGCCAATCCGTGCCGACCAGTCCGTGATGACAGCGACGGTGGGCGATTCCATTGAGAAAGGCATTGGCTACGCGTTCTATTGCTACTCGCCCCATGCCATCTGGTTCCAGCACGATATTGTGCGCCTGGAAGAGCCGGCTTTCGATGCTGCAAAATACAAGGCGCTTCAACCCAGTGATGATCCAAACTGGTTTGAAAACTCCAAGGTCATGACCGAGGACGCTCTGAAACAAGTCCAGATCGCCTATTCCAAGTCATTGGCAGAACGGTCACCAGCAGTTGCCGAACTCGTCAAGAATATCAAGTTGACCGGCGAGGATGTATCAAATTTCGCCTTTGAGATCGAAGGTGGCAAAGCCGCCGCTGAGGTGGCGAAGGCCTGGGTTGCAGCCAACTCTGAACGCGTCGACAAATGGCTCGGCCTTTAGTTCGAACCACTCAAATGGATCAACGCCCGCCCATGGCGGGCGTTGATTTCCTTCCAGCGCTAAGGGGACAAATGTGACTCTGGAAAACTCTGATGCCGAACACGCAATCGAGATTTCAGGCGTCTGGAAAATTTTCGGCAACAAGAGCGCCGAAGCCCTGGCTGACATCCGGGCAACCGGGATTTCCAAAAAGGCCGTGCTGGAAAAGCACGGGTGTGTCATCGGCGTCGCAGATGCCAGCATGAACATCAAGCCGGGTGAAATTTTTTGTGTCATGGGTCTTTCAGGTTCCGGGAAATCGACCCTGGTGCGCCATATCAATCGACTGCTGGAACCAACTGACGGCCGCATTGTCGTCAACGGCCACGATATCATGGCGCTTTCGCCGGAGAAGCTGCGCACCTATCGAAATGAACATATCGCGATGGTGTTTCAGAACTTTGCTCTCATGCCTCACCGTTCGGTGTTGGACAATGTTGCCATGCCTTTGGAAATTCGAGGCATCAACAAGAATGACCGCATCGAAATTGCCGAGCGCACCATCGACCTTGTGGAGCTGACTGGATGGGGGAACAAATTCGCCCACGAATTGTCGGGCGGTATGCAGCAACGGGTCGGACTGGCGAGAGCGCTTGCTGCGGACCCGGAAATACTTTTGATGGACGAGCCCTTCAGTGCTCTCGACCCGCTGATCCGTCGTCAGCTTCAGAATGAGTTTATGAAGCTGTCGTCACAGATGAAGAAGACGACTGTGTTCATCACCCATGATCTGGAGGAGGCCGTGCGCATTGGCGACCGGATCGCAATCATGCGCGATGGCAGAGTGGTCCAGACCGGAACTCCCGAAGAAATCGTGATGAAGCCCGCAGATGAGTATGTGGCGGATTTTGTCGCAGGCATTTCACGCCTGAATGTCGTCCGGGCTCACGCAGTGATGCAGGAACTGGGGTCGTTTGAAGCGGCGAATGGTGGTCTCGACAAGGCCGCAAAAGAGTTTGCTGAAGATGCCAATCTCAGCGTTCTCATGTCCCATGCAATCGAGGACGAAAAACCAATGGCAGTGGTCGACCGCAATGGCAGCCGTGTAGGCGTTGTGACACGCGCTGATCTGTTGCGGACGGTGATCGAAGGAACCGAAACGTCATGACCCAAGTCGATTCCGTTTTGACCGAAGAGAGTATGAGCGACCTTGCCGACAGCCGCGCCGAAAACCGCGAAGCACTTATTGCGGAATTCGTCGACACCAATCCTGACTATTACCGTGGTCAGTTCGCCAGGATCGGATCGACATCCAGGTTTTCCTGGACATTCAATGTGATCGCAGCCTTGCTGGGTCCAATCTGGTTTGGGATGCGCAACATCTGGAAATGGGCGTTGCCCTTTGTCATTCTGGAAACCTTCGGCTTCATTCAATTGGCGCGTGGCTTGTTTGGAGATTTGGGCGCTGAAGCTCGAGATCGCATCAGTCAAATTCAAGGCACACTGGACTTTCGCTACCAGCAGCTTGAAGCGGCCATAAAGAACAACGCCGACAATGTCGATGTGTTTCGAAGGACCATTGAATCGCTTGAGGGCGCAATTGACGGCATAAAGGCAGAGGCCGCCCTGGCAGAGGAAAACGCGATCTGGATCGCGCTATTCGGTGTGGCGTTCCTGATCGTGGTCAAACTGGCGGAGGGCGTGATTGCCAATCCTGCGCTGGAAAACCGTTTCTCCGAGTGGCTCTCTGACCGCAGTCTGCCCTCCGGATTGTCGCCCGTCCGGACAGCGGTTTCCGCCAGTTTTGTTGTGCTGATTTTCGGCGTCAGCATCATCCACTTCGCGTTCCCGGGTACGCTTTTGTGGCTTGCCGATTTCCCGACCGACACCTCAATCAGGCTTACTGCGATCGGTTGGGTCGAGGCCTTTTTCGAATTCGTCAAGACAAGCGGTCGCGGCATTTTCTTTTCCATCAGCTACGGCATTCGCGTGCTGCTTGATGGGCTTGAAGTGCTGTTTGTATCCACGCCCTGGCCGGTTATCGCTTGCTTCATCATCCTTCTGACATGGTTGTCAGCAGGAGTTTGGGCAGCATTCGCGTCTGCTTGTTTCCTTGCCTATATGGGCCTGTTCGGATTCTGGGAGAAGGCCATGACCACGCTGGCTCTCCTTGGTACGGCGGCGTTAATCTCCATTGCTCTGGGCATTCCTCTGGGTCTCTTCTGCGCACGGAGGCCGCGTTTATACGCCGTTATCCGCCCGATTATGGATTTTATGCAAACGATGCCGTCCTTCGTGTTCATGATCCCGGTTATCGCCTTCTTCAGTGTTGGCAAGCCTGCAGCGGTCATAACAACCATGATATTTGGCGGCACGCCTGTCGTTCGCTTGACGGTTCTTGGTATGCGCGGTGTACCCGAAGACATTCGCGAGGCGGCAATCGCCTACGGAGCCTCGAAATGGTACCTCCTGACGAAGGTTGATCTGCCTTTGGCTTCGCCGTCGATTTTGGCTGGTGTCAATCAAACCATCATGCTCAGCCTCGCGATGGTGGTTGTCGCCTCGCTTATCGGTGCAAAAGGGCTCGGCGAAGACGTGCTTGAAGCCCTGCAATATTCATCCGTCGGTCAGGGCATTCTTGCAGGCTTTGCGATTCTGTTTTGCGCCATGATCCTGAACCGGGTCGTGCAGGGGCAACGAGATTAGCCTGCCGGGCATTTTTATTCGCCAGCGTTGCAATGGTCTTGCAATAGGCACAGCGACCAGGTGCATCGGACTGATCGATTTCCTAACGTGCGACTGCCGTGCGGCGGCTTCCCAGCCTTTGGATCAACACACGCGCGATCTGCAACAGCGCAATGAGGCCAAACCACCACAACATTTCATTGAGAAACTGGTCAAAAAGAAACCAGTGCAGAGCGGTGGTTGCGGCGGCCAGATAGGCTACTCGTTGCAGCCGCTTCCAGCGCTTGCCCATCCGACGAACGCTGAAATCATTCGATGTCAATGCAAGCGCAAGCAAGATGACAAAAGCCAGCCAGCCTGTGGTGAGCTCAATTTCGGATAGTTCCAAAATCACGAGGTCCAGCGAACCGATCTCGCGAATATAGAAAAACGTGTGCAAAGCAGCATAGCCAAATGCAGCCACGCCAATATAGCGCCGTCGTTTTCCCATCCACCGCACAATCCCGTGCACGCGCGGCCAGTTTTTCGTCAGCCACATGGCCGGCGTGATGGCGAGGGCAAGGATCATCAACTGCACAGCCGGCAGCCCGCTTTCATACATGAGCTCAGCATAGTAGCGCTCGTTCACACCAATGTCCGCAAGCAAGGCCGGGGCCGGGAGTGCAAGCAAGATCCAGGTCGTGATCGGTGCATCGACAATGCGTTTTGCATGGGCAACTACGGAAACGGACATTCGATGGAACTAGGAGCAAACGTCGTCACAGCCAAGTGACAATTCGGTGAGATGGCGCGCATCGCTGCAACGGGTTGTTCACAGAAGTCTGATCGTCTGGGACATGTCCGGGCCAGAGCCGGACGACAGCAGTCAGGTTTGCAACGACGGATGCAGACTTATGATCAGTTGACCAGGCCGTTTCCTACTGAACCTGTACTCTTGCTTCGAACAGGTAGGCTGCAAGTTCCTTGTCGAGAGCGGGAACCGTTGATCGTTGGTCTTCTGTAAGCGTTACAGTTACGCGCATGCCGCGGGAACCTCCGTCCACCACATCAACTTCGGCATCGGGCAAAGCGAGTTCATTCTGGACAAGATCAATGACCCGCAATCTGGCCGCCTCGCAACGCAAGCTCGGTTTGTAGATCTTGCCGACTGTGGTCAGCGGAATTGAGTTTACAACGTAGATTTGCTTTGGCCAGGCGGGGCGTTCATCAATCGAATTCTGAGCGTGCCTGTGCAGGTCTTCGCTGCTTACGTCCTGGTTCGGATGCAGTTCGACAAAACAGATCGGAAGCTCTCCGGCATAAGCATCGGGCTGGCCGACAGCGGCGGCGAGAGCCACAGCAGGATGCGTGCTCATGGCGTTTTCGATCATTGCGGGATCGATGTTGTGGCCGCTCCGAATGATCAGATCTTTGGATCGTCCGGCAATGTATATCCGACCTTCCTCATCCTTGTAGCCAAGGTCTCCGGAATTCAGCACGCCATCCTGGAAGACGCCGTCATTGTGATCGGGGTCACGGTATCCCGGCGAGACATGATCCCCGCTTATCGTGACAACGCCAATCTCACGGGCTGCACAAACACCGCCCAGGCTGCCGTCTTCGTTCAGTCGCAGGACATCAACCTTCGTATAAGGCAAAGGCCAGCCGACGGAGCCAACACCACTGTGTCCGCATAGCGGGTCAATGCTGATCAAACCCGAAGCTTCGGTCATGCCAAGTATTTCATACAGGTTGCGGCCCGTCGCTTTTTTGAAACTTTCGCCAACGGCGGGTGGCAGCAATGCCGCGCCGGTCAGCCCGGCACGCAGGGAACTGATATCATTGTCTCCCACCGGCACCTGCAACACGGCACCAATAGCGGTTGGAACGCCGCCAACCAATGTCGCTTTGTGCTGCGCCACCAGGCGCCAAAAACTCTCAACGATTTCCGGATTGCGCAAACCGGCGGGCGACATGATGAGCAATTCTACGCCGGCCATAAAGGCACTCAGACCCGCGACGATGGTTCCTGCGACATGAAACAAAGGGAGCGTTGCCGTAAGAATGTCGGTGGATGTGTAACCGCACATGGACGCACCGCCAAACGCAGCAACCAGCTGACTCCTATGGGTGTGTGCCACCAGTTTAGGAACGCCGGTTGTACCGCCCGTGTGAAAGTAGGCAGCCACATCGTCACCGCCTCTTGGTTCGCCAAACGTCACATGGTCATCCGGCTGGGCCTTCAGGGCGACGCCAAAGTCAACCACGCCATCCTCGTCCGGAGTTCCCGGAGGCGACACCCGTACCAAAGTCAGGCCGGGAACCTGGTCACGCAATTGCAGCGCCTTTTGCCAGATGTCGAGCTGCGGATGCGGGCCAAGCGCAACCAGAATCTTTGCGTCAGACGCCTTAAGCAATTCAGCAATGCTTTCGGGCTGCAAGAGAAAATTGATTGGCACCGCATAACCCGCTGTTTCGGCACCCCACAAAGTGACATGGGTTTCAACCAGGGACGGCAGCATATAGGCCACCCCCGGCACCGGACCAGCAAGCGCGGAAAACATGTTGGCTGCCTGTCTGATCATTCCAAGCAGTTGCCCGTAATCAACGCGCCGTGGCGTCTCGTCAGCTGCACCCGTCATCAGCATGGTGACTGCAGTGGATTTAGGGTGTTGAGCGGCGCTTGAAACGAACACGTCCAGAATGCTGCGCTCCGGCAAACGTTGCTCAAGCGTCAATGCAGCTTCGAATCTTTCAAGATCGTCGCGGTTTTGAATTGATGCATCACCCAAATTTGCCATCCAATTCTCTCCGGTCTGTATCCTCAGCTTCGAAAGTATTGTTGCTTAACCCCTTCTGTTCGGCAATCCGGTTTCTCTGCTTCTTCGACCGGTGTGCTTTGCGCCGGTACCCGCTCGATGCGCACAGGCGAGTAGCAATTTCAGGTCTGCTTTTTGACCGCCCTCACTCGCATGTTAGTGATCTCCGGAAACCAACCTGATACAAGCGTCGACATATACATGCTGTCAAACACTGACCTGATCGAGTTGACTGAATTCCGCAGAGAGCTTCACAAACACCCTGAAGTGTCCGGTGAAGAGGTCGAAACCGCACGCATGATCGTTGAGGCACTCAAAGCGATACCTGCCACGCGCATTTTGACCGGCTTGGGGGGGAATGGTGTCGCGGCTTTGTTTGACAGTGGCGTCGATGGCCCGACAGTCATGTTCCGCGCCGAGCTGGATGCCCTGCCAATTCAGGAGCTCTCTGATATCCCGTGGGTCTCGCAAGTAGAAGGGAAAGGTCATCTGTGTGGTCATGACGGGCACATGACGATGCTGTTGGCCCTGGGCCGGTTGATTGCCCGCAAACCTGTCGCATCAGGGCGGGTCGTCCTGATGTTTCAACCTGCCGAGGAAGATGGCAGCGGAGCACGCGCGGTTGTGTCCGATGCCGCATTTAAGGAAATAGCCCCCGACTGGGCGTTTGCCATCCACGTGGAACCCGGACGCCCGTTTGGTTACATCGCGACGCGCGCCGGGCTTGTTAATTGTGCGTCGCTGGGCCTGGCAATAAGGCTTACCGGTAAAACAGCGCATGCTGCCAACCCTGAAGATGGGTCGTCGCCTGCGCTGGCAGTGGCCCGACTTATTCCGGCTTTGAATGCCCTGGGGACGGGCGGCCAGCTGAATGCAGATTTTCGATTGGCGACGGTGACCCACATTCGCATGGGAGAACCCTCATTCGGGATCGCTCCAGGTGAGGCATCTGTTTTTGTGACGCTCCGGACTGCCAGTGACGATGCAAAGTCGATCATGGCAGATGAAGCTCGCAGTGTGGCCAGAACGGTCGCTGACCGCGCCGGACTAGGGGTCGGGTTTGAAGTGTTTGACGACTTCGCGGCGTCCATCAATGACGCTGATGCAACACGCGTGGCTGTCTCCGCTATGGATTCAATCGGTGTTGCAAATGGAGACCATGGTCTCCCAATGCGGGCCTCGGAAGACTTTGGCGTTTTCGGGTGGGAAGCAAAAGCCGCTATGCTGTGCCTCGGGCCGGGCGAGACATATGCAGCTCTCCACAATCCTGACTATGACTTTCCAGATGACCTGATCCCCGTCGGCAGCGCCATTTTTGAGCGTATTGCCCGCGACCTTCTGGGAACGCTTTGAGGCCACCATCATGGACAATGCGACCGATCACACCCACTTATCGTAGTCGGAAACCAGAAGGTGAGTGGGGGCGATGTCTTCCTCGATGTCTGCAAACCGGCCGATTGGTTGCTCGAAAATGTTGTCGGTCAAATCGTCGTTCACGGTAGAAACCTCGCCAATCAATACATCGCCGCCTTCGCCCCAGAATTCGTGCCAGTTCCCAGGATGCAATGTGACGCTTTCGCCCGGTTCCAGCATCAGGACGTCACCCGGCTTCAACGTTTTTGCCACCCCGTCGCAAGTGACGGGCACGGGCGCATCTCGTTCAATGTTTCCAAGGTCATCACTCTCGAACATCTTTATGGCGAGAGTCGCTCCCCCGCGATTGATGATGTCTTCCGTTTTAATGATGTGACGGTGCATCGGTGAGGTCTGATTTTTGCGGGAGATCATGATCTTTTCGGCATAGCACATGCCGCCGCCGCGCCTGAGGTCCTCCAACGAGCCATTTCGCGTGGTGAAGAGAAACAATCCCATCTCATCGAATTTTCCCGCGCCATAGTCGGTGATATCCCACCCAAGACGGGCATCCAATATTCCGGCCAGATCACTTTTTCGGTCTTTCATTTGCTCAGGAGACCAATAGGCAAATGGCGGCAGTACGAAACCGAAGGATCGGATAAAGTCGTCTGCCTCTTCAATGATTTGGTTGATGATTGACCGCTTCATTCCGTGCTTTCTTTGAACAGCTCGAAGACATTAGCGAAACCATAGCAAAATCTGCTTGATTCCGAAAGCGCTTTCGGAATAGTTTTGAATATGGAGGATCCATGTCGCCTCGGATGAGTTTGAAGAAACTTGCTGCGCATCTCGGTTTGACCGAGGGGACCGTATCGCGCGCACTGAACAACTATCCGGACATCAGCTCGAAAACTCGGGAGCGGGTACAAAAAGCGGCGGTTCAGCTTGGATACAAAGCAAATCCGATGGCGCGAAGTCTGGCAACGGGCGTGCCGGAAGCGGTCGCCTACATAATGCCGCAAAGTCATTCGTCGATTTCCGAACCTTTTGTTTCTCAGTTGCTCACCGGTTTGGGCGATGCACTTGCACAGCGCGGGTGGGATTTGCTCGTTACCCAGTCAGTCTCCGCTGAGGAAGAGCCGGAGATGATCCATAAACTGGTTACATCAGGTCGGGTGAGCGGAGTCGTATTGTCGCGCCCACACAAACAGGATGCCCGGATCAAGCTTCTGCAGGATGCCAAGTTTCCGTTCATCGTGCATGGTCGCTCGGTCCGGTGCGACAACTATGCCTGGTACGATGTGGACAGCAAGGCGGCTTTCAACGCTGCCGTTGACCATCTTGTAGCACTGGGCCATCAGCGGATCGGCTTTGTCGGCGCTCCTACATATTACAATTTTGCCCAGGAGCGGCTCGATGGCTATCGCGAAGCGATCGTTGCCAATGGTCTTGAGCCTGATGAGGGGCTGGTTCAGATAACCGAACTCTCGGACGACGGCGGTGAGCGGGCAGCAGGGGATTTACTTGATTCACCCAGCCCGCCGACCGCCTTACTGTGCCTCACCGACACTCAGGCCCTCGGCGCATTGGCAGCTGTCAGATCGCGTGACCTCGTGCCGGGGAAACACGTTTCTGTCATTGGCTACGACGGTCTGCGTCTGGGCAGGCACACCAATCCGCCGCTGACAACAATGGCCCAGCCGCAAGCACACTCCGGACGCCAGCTCGGAGAAATGCTGCTGGCCATTATAGACGGTGGCGACCCAAGAGAATTCCAAATTCTGCGCAACGCGGAACTTCTTCGTCGAAAGAGCGATGGCCCGGTTTGGGTGAACAAAGATCAAACTAAAGCAAGTCTAGTGGAGGAAAAAAGATGAGAAAAATTTCAACGATTACTGCAGGTCTGATGCTGTCGGCGTCGGTGTTTGCCACCGCGTGGGCCGACACAGTGACCATGTGGACCATGGAAGAACAACCGGAACGGCTCGCGGCGCAGGAAAAAATGGCCGCCGACTTCAAAGCCAAGAGTGGTCATGAAGTGAAGATTGTTCCGGTCACAGAGAAGGATATCGCAACAAGAGCGACAGCGGCATTTGGCGCCGGCGATCTGCCGGACATTCTCAATCATACTGTCCAGCATCTTCTGCCATTTGCTTCTGCGGGCCTGCTTGATTCAGGGGCAGCAACCGAGGTGGTTGAGAATCTTGGTGTCGACACCTTCGCTGCCGGACCGGTCAACATGGCTAAGTCAAACGGAGAAATCGTTTCGGTTCCGACGGATGGTTGGACGCAGTTGGTCGTCTACCGGGCCGACAAATTCAAGGAAATGGGGCTAAATCC